>CAVXOV010000060.1:0-18470 GCA_963763345.1 uncultured Candidatus Saccharibacteria bacterium | reverse complement strand
AAGTCCATAGAGGAAGTAACATCACCCAATACCATGTTGCATTAATTACATTAGATGAAAAAGTTGCGTAAGCATCCCAGTATGAGGTTACTTTCTCCACTAGTATGAAACTTACAGTTGGTACGCAGTTTAATAAATCTGATCTATTTATCTGAACAATCGTTAGCAATAGCTAAATCGGCTTGCCATCTCCATTGAAATCTCCTTGTAACTGCTCCGCGTAATTAGCCATCAAGTTAATTGCAGCTCCAAAGCTACCCGTGCCTGTACCTAATAGTATAGATACATCATTAGAAAAATAATTAGCTGTTGCCAAATCCATTTTTCCATCTCCATTAAAATCTAAACTGATTACTGAATAAGAACCTTCAGAAGCACTCCCTACTGTATAGTTAGTAGCAACACCAAAACTACCTGTTCCATCACCTATTAAGATTGATACAGCCCCCATATCCTCTAAATGCGTTGCCAAATCTAATTTTCCATCGCCATTAAAATCAGCTGTTGTAATTGAGTTGGGCTCACCATATACTGTATAGTTAGTAGCAGTTCCAAAACTACCTGTGCCCGTACCTAATAAGATACTTACATTGCTTGAATTTTGATTTGCAACAGCTAAATCCATATTCCCGTCTCCATTAAAATCAGCACTTGTAACCCCCCAAGGCTCTGTACCTACACCATATTTGGTAGGCATCCCAAAACTACCGGTACCTGTACCTAATAATATGGATACATTACCGATTCCTATGTTATTATTACCTACAAGAGCCAAATCCTTAAAGCCATCACTATTAAAATCAGCACTTGTTATTCCATAAGGGCCTACCAGACCTGACCCCAAGCTAGTAACAGCAGCAAATGTGCCTGTACCCGTGCCTAATAATATAGAAGTACTATTTGAACAATAATCAGCTGATGCTATATCTAAATTTCCATCTCCATTAAAATCAGCACTAATTAATGACTGCGGGCAATCAGCTATAGCAAAGTTTGTAGCGGCACCAAAGCTACCCGTTCCTGTACCTAATAATATAGATACTAACCCATTTCCCGCACCATAAGAACTATTAAAACCTGCTACTGCTAAATCAACTTTACCATCATTATTATAATCACCACTTGTAGTAGCCAACTGATTTGGTCCAACGGTTGTATAGCTAATAGCAGGAGCAAAGTAAACTTGCGCTTGTGCTTGCTTCGCAATGCTTACAATGATAATAAAGAGGAGTATAAATTTCTTCATGTTGTTTATTTTAATCTTAAACAAACATACAAAAAATATAATCTTTTTCAGTATTTGGTTTTTGTTTTAAAAAGCTGTAACTTTTCTTTCAGATTACTCAGGCTTTTGTTTAACCCATAAAAAACAACAACATGGATACTGAATTAGCCCTTGACCTAATAGGCCTTTTTGGAGAAGAGAAAATATTGCGGGCGTATAATCTTACCAAAGGCGAAGCTGTATCATTTAGTTTGCTAAAAAAATTTCTTCATAAGCAAAAGCTGTTTATCCTATTAAAATCTAAGGAGTACCAGTCGGTTTCGGCTATTGCCAAAAAATACAAGGTATCAAAAATGTCGGTTTACCGCATGATACATTTGATAAAACGCATTAATAAAACAAAGTAACAAAAAGCCAAAATTTGTTACAAAGTTGGCAGTTTATTTGTAGCCTAATTTAAAATTAAAACACCATGGCAGCAACACACCCAAACTTAGCCGTAATGCACGCAACCAACAAAGAGCCTGTTGAAATTTATACACCTGGCACTAAACATCATTAACGATGGTATGTATGTAAACACGGGTACGTTTACGGCAATACCCGTACCCATTGGTACTACCACCGCCGGGTTTTTAGGAGCTGTAACCAAACTGGGTACGCTTATTTCAACGGCAAAAGGCAACACCAATAACACAAATGCGCGCGATACGCAAACGGTGTTGGTGCATGATACCTATTTGGTACCTCTGCTTAATTATGCCAACACGGTAGCTAATCATAATTTAAGTATTATTAATTTGAGTGGTTTTGATAGTAATAATCAACCCACCAAGCAAGGCGTTCCGGCCACGCCCGTTATATCAAACATAAGTGATAAGAAACGTGCAGATGGAGAAGCGAAAATTAACCTGGTAAGGCGCAAGAAAAAAGCAGCCGGAACGGCAACCGTTAAAAAGACACAAAACCTTAAATACAGTGCACGAATGACCGCTATGCCCGTAACGGCTACCAGTGTGTGGGTAACGGAGCTATCTGCTGTTAGCAGTGTAGATTTAATACTTACGGGTTTGCCCAAATTAGTTGAATATGCGGTGCAGGTGCGTGCCGAACATGGCAAACTAAAAAGCCCGTGGAGCGCATCGGTTACCTATGCTTCGCGCACATCTACCTATACGTTGCCAACAACCACACCTGTAGCACCACCCACTACAGGTACAACAGGCACAACGCCTGCTACGGGCTAAACACAGCCATCAATGAAGCACTAAAACGCATTATTTAGTGTTTTAAAGCCCTTGGTAAGCCCATTACCTGTATTGGTAAGGGTTTTACCTATATTAGTAAGAACCTCACATATATTGGTAAGAACTTTACCTGTATTAGTAAGGATTTCACGTGTATTGGTAAGAACCTCATATATATTGGTAAGAACTTTACCTGTATTAGTAAGGATTTCACATGTATAGGTAAGAATCTCACATATATTGGTAAGAACTTCACCTATATTGGTAAGAGCGTCACATGTATTGGTAAGAATCTCACATGTATTGGTAAGCGTTTCACATATATGGGTAAGAACCTTACCAATAGCGTTTTTTGGTTAAAACAGGCAGTTAAATGTATCTACCTTCTTCTTCCGCCACCGCCACCACCCATGTGGCCGCCTCCACCGCCGCCCATTCTTCCGCCACCACCCATATTACGGGGTTCTTGTTGGCGGGGGGCAGCTTGTTGACGGGGTTGGTTATTAAAATTCCCTTGTCTTCCCCCATAAACAGTTCCTCCCTCTTGTCTGCCTCCATTAAAATCTCTTCGTGGTTCAACGTTACGTGGCGTATTATTAGGGGCAACCTCTCTTCTTCCGGGACCTCCATTTGATTCAATCCTTGGGCCATAATAGGTATTACTTCTTATATACCCATGAACGGTTGGCGACATCATCCTGTGTCCATAATAAATATTATAAGCCCCCGCCATGTGGTTATAGTAAACGCGACGTTGATAACCCCTATAACCATACATACTATACCAATAGGCATGAAACCCAAAAGGACTCCATGGTCTCCACCAACCCGGGTAGTAGCCCCAATACCAAGGAGAGTTCCAATAAACATAACCGGGAGCATACATAAAACGTATGCAAGGCCAGCCCCAAACATTAAATAATATAGGGGGATTGGGGTTATAATTATTGTAGGTATTATAATTGTTAACAGTAGTTGGGGGGGCTTGCTGTTGTTGGTCTTGAGGCTCTATAATATAGTTTTTGCCGTACAGGGCTTCATCTCCTACTATTTGAACATGAGCTATTCCATCACCTCGTTGTTCTATTTCAATCACAGCTATATCCTGCGATTCGGTTGCACTTATAGGGTCTCTCAACACAAGCGAGTGTAAACCGTTTTTACCATAATCTATTACCTGTATATAGTCTATTTGACCGTCGTGGTTTAAATCAAGGTTGTTTACCTTATTGTCAGGTGTATTTAGTTTTTGTTCAAAATCCTGCACATTGGCAGATTCTTTAAACAGATAAAGAACCCCGTACAGGTTTAAATTATACACCAGGCAGCCCAAGAGTATCGGCCATAGGAACCTGGGGTAGTTGTTGTTGCGAATAGCCTGCTGCGCTTATACTTATCAGTATAAAAAATAGTACGCAAATTTTAGTTAATGTTTTCATAGTTATATACACTGCAAATATTGTGCCAAAAGTTTCAGCGACTAAGTTAATTATTGTTAGCGTTAAGTTTTAACCCTCAAAAATAGGGCTTTTTTGTTTTACAACATATCCTCAGCCTGCTGTTAATTATTTATTAATTTAGTGTTTGGGCGGTTCAGTAAAAACCTCTACCTTTCATAGCTCATTTAATGGTGCAAAATTTAGTATGAAGGCATACGTATTTCCCGGACAAGGTTCTCAATATTCCGGTATGGGCGCAGCCCTTTACGAGAGCAGCGAGGTAGCAAAAAATTTATTTGAACAGGCAAACAACATCTTGGGTTTCCGTATTACCGATGTGATGTTTGATGGCAGCGAAGAAGAACTTAGGCAAACAAAAATTACACAACCCGCCATATTTTTGCACTCGGTGGTGCTGGCTCATACCCTACCCGATTTTAAACCCGATATGGTTGCAGGGCACTCTTTAGGAGAATTTTCGGCCTTGGTCGTCAACAAAACCTTATCGTTTGAAGATGCGCTTAAATTAGTTTATAAACGCGCTACCGCCATGCAACACGCCTGCGAGGTAAACGTGGGCACGATGGCTGCCGTTCTTAACCTGGATGATAAAATAGCCGAAGAGGTTTGTGCAAGCATTACCGATGAGGTGGTTGTACCTGCAAATTATAATTGCCCCGGACAATTGGTAATATCCGGAAGTATAAAGGGCATAGAAATTGCCTGCGAAAAAATGAAAGCCGCCGGAGCTAAACGCGCTATTGTATTGCCCGTGGGCGGTGCATTTCACTCTCCTTTAATGGAACCTGCGCGTGCCGAATTAGAAAAAGCTATTAATCAAACAACATTCAACACCCCTATTTGTGCGGTATATCAAAACGTAAGTGCAAAAGCGGTAACCAATCCCGATGAAATAAAAAAGAATCTGATTGCACAACTAACAGCTTCTGTGCGCTGGACACAAACCATAGAACAAATGTTAGCCGATGGCGCTACACAATTTATAGAAGTTGGTCCGGGCAAAGTATTGCAGGGTTTAATAAAAAAAGTAAATAAAGAAGTAGAAGCTTTAAGCGCATAAACAGAATGAAAAAAAGCCACAGATTTCGCAGATTAACGCAGATACTTCTTGTCTCTCAAATCTTATGTCTTACTTCTCAAGTCTGCAATGCGCAATATAACTTCCTGCAGGGCATTGGTGTTTTCGCAGGAGAAACCTCTTCGCGCGACAGGTATAAAAACGGATACCCTTTAGATTTTAAAGACGACCCTACTTTTTTACACGCATATCCTCCTTCGCATAATTCAACCGAAAGAGAAAGCTGGAGTTTGGGTGTTTATTTAGAAATGCTTAAAAGTGCCGATTGGCGTTGGGTTAGCGAGATTGATTATTGCAACAAAGGTGCCGTAGAGGGAGACGAAATAGTAAATGCCATTGCCAACAAAACTACAAGCGCAACCAACAAATACGGAAACATACAATGGAATAATTATTTAAAACGTTGGGTAGATCTTGGCTTTCGTTTTAGAACATACATTATGTTTGGCGTAAGAGCAGAGTATTCTATGATAAGAAGCACGCCTGCTTATTCATACGTTGCCGGCAGTGCCAGAAAAATTACGGGTAGCCCCGATGTGGGAATAGGCGCAGAGTTTCATCTAAAAGGGCATTGGAATTTATTTGTAGAAGAACACTATAACCCGGATGTGCTTCCGGTTTATAATAAAGATAAAGTGAAACTATGGAATCGTACTTGGGAAACCCGCGTGGGTGTTATTTACAGATTCAAAAGTGGCATAGGTTCAGTAGATATGGATTGTAATGCGCCCCGTTATCATGGCAGATAAAAAATAAACTTATGGTTATTTCAAAAGAAGCTTTGTATTCTCTCACCAAAGGCGTGATGATGCCCCAAGAAGAAATGCTTGAGGTAGCGCGCAAAAAAGGAAAGCTGTTTATTGGTATTCCCAACGAAATTGCTTATCAGGAAAATAGGGTTCCCTTGGTTCCTGATGCTGTTGCTTTGTTGGTAAACCACGGGCACCGTGTATTGATAGAAACCAATGCGGGTAAAGCCGCTAATTTTTTAGATAATGATTATAGCGAAGCGGGCGCAGAAATTGCATATTCTGCAGAAGAGGTTTATAAAGCAGACATCATTGTAAAGATTGCTCCGCCTACGATGGAAGAGGTAGGGCTAATGCAACAAAAACAAACCATACTTTCTGCTCTACAATTTACCGCACACCCCGAAGAGTTTTTAAGAAAATTATCACAAAAGAAAATAAACGCTGTTGCCGTTGATTGGATTACGGATGAAGTAGGCATCTTTCCGTTTGTTCGTGCCATGGGTGAGATAGCAGGTGGTGCATCTATTCTTATCGCCGCTGAATATCTTTCGAATACACACAACGGTGTGGGTGCTATATTAGGAGGTATCTCGGGTATTTCTCCAACTGAAGTAGTTATTGTTGGCGCTGGTACTGTTGGTGAATTTGCTGCAAGGGCTGCTATTGGGTTGGGCGCTTATGTAAAAGTATTTGATAGTTCTACCAGCAGATTAAGACGTTTACAAAGCTCTTTAGGTACTCGCATTTTTACTTCTATCATACAGCCAAAAGTATTAGCGAAGCATTTAAAATCGGCTGATGTTGTTATCGGAGCCATCCGCTCTAAAACTGGTAGGGCTCCTATTATTATTACCGAAGCGATGGTGAGCGAAATGAAAGTGGGTGCTGTTATTATTGATGTTAGTATCGATCAGGGCGGTTGCTGCGAAACATCTGAAGTAACCAACCACTCTAAACCTGTATTTAGAAAACACGGCGTGATACATTATTGTGTGCCCAATATCGCGTCAAGGGTTTCTCGCACCGCGTCTTATGCGTTTAGCAATTTATTCTTGCAAATACTTTTATCTTTTGGTGATGAGGGTGGTTTTGAAAGCTTAGTTCGTAAAGATACCGGATTACGCAACGGTGTGTATTTCTACAACGGTGTATTAACTAACCAATACTTAGCAGAAACATTTAACCTTCCGTTTAAAGATATTAATTTACTGGTGGGTATGTATTAGTTGTTGAGTATATATTTTTGATAAAAAATTATAATGAGCGAAGAGAAAATAATAATAGGAATAAGTCAGGGTGATATAAACGGCATAGGTTTAGAAATCATATTAAAAACATTTGCAGAACCCGAACTGGTTGAAATATGTACACCTGTTTTATTCAGTTCTCAAAAAACAGTTAGCTATTACCGCAAAGTAACGGGTATGGAGGAGTTGGGTTTTAATTCCATTCGCGATTTGAAGCAAATACAAGCCAAAAAAATAAATGTATTTGTTTGCTATGAAGAAGAGGTTCCTTTTGAAATTGGTAAATCAACTACAGACGGAGGAAAGTATGCGCTTATTTCTTTACAGAAAACGTGTGAGGCGGCCAAGCAAGGAATGATTGATGTTATTGTTACGGCCCCTATTAATAAAAAGAATATACAATCTGAACAATTTAAGTTTCCCGGACACAGTGAGTTTTTGGCTTCTTATTTTGGTTTTGAAAAAGGCGCCATGATGCTGATGTGCAGCGATGATTTGCGGGTTGGATTGGTTACTGGGCACGTTCCTTTGCAACAAGTAACCCCGCTTATTACACAAGATAAAGTTGCTGATAAAATTATTCATTTAAATAAAACCCTCAAGACAGATTTCGGAATACAAAAACCGCGTATTGCCGTTTTAGCGATTAATCCACATGCGGGTGATGGTGGGGTTATTGGTACAGAAGATGACACGGTTATTAAACCAGCCATTGACAGACTGAAAGAAGAAATTTTGGTTTATGGTCCTTATCCTGCTGATGGATTCTTTGGTGCAGAAACGTATAAAAAGTTTGATGCGGTGCTTGCTATGTATCACGATCAGGGATTAATTCCTTTTAAAGCTCTGTCGTTTAATAATGGTGTAAATTTTACAACAGGGTTACCTATTGTGCGTACATCTCCCGACCATGGTACTGCTTATGATATAGCTGGAAAGAATAAAGCCGATGCCGGCTCTTTCCGCAAAGCATTATATATGGCAATAGATATATACCACCATCGTAAAGCCTATAAAGAAGCAAGTGCAAATCCGCTAAAATCAAACCCTATTAGTAAACAAACATCTTTTAGAGATTAATAAATTCATTTAAACAGCATTATGAAAAACTTAGTAGCTAATTTTTCAAAACAATTACAAGAAGCTTTAGAAATTGCGCACCAAGCAAAAATTTCCCCACCTAAAAGAATTGACACTATTCTAATTACCGGCCTTGGCGGTTCGGGTATTGGAGGAACCAATGTAGCTGAGCTAGCTGTTAAATTTGCAAAGGTTCCAATGGTTATCAGTAAAGATTATTTTATTCCGGCTTTTGTAAACGAAAACACATTAGTAATTGTTTGTTCCTATTCGGGCAATACCGAAGAAACTATTAATGCTATGCAATTGGCAATGCAAAAGAAAGCACAATTTGTTTGTATAACCAGCGGAGGAAAGATTAAAGAAATTGCAGAGCAAAATCATTTTGATTTAATTCTTATTCCGGGTGGGTTTCCTCCGCGCTCTTGTATAGGATATTCTTTGGTACAATTGTTACATGTTTTTGAAGCTAAGCAAATCGCAAACCTTCATTATAAAAAGGAAGTTGAGGCAGCTATTAAATTACTTAATGAAAAAGAAGAAGATATAAAACAAAAGGCCAAATCATTCGGAGAGAAATTACACAACAAGATTCCTGTTATATATTCTTTAGGAAATACAGAAGGACTTGCGGTTCGGTTCCGTCAGCAAATAAATGAAAACAGTAAAATGCTTTGCTGGCATCATGTTATTCCCGAAATGAACCACAACGAGTTGGTTGGCTGGGCCGGAGGTAATAAAAATTTAGCCGTATGCGTTTTACGTACTTCTTTTGATTATGAGCGCAATGTTAAACGACTTGAAATAAACAAAGAGATTTTCTCTAAACATACAGATACCGTTTTTGAGATATTTGCCGAAGGGGATTCTCCTTTGGTTCAATCGCTTTATTTAATTCATTTAACCGACTGGATAAGTTGTTACCTCGCCGATTTAAAAAACATAGACCCTACTGAAGTAAAGGTTATTGATTTCTTAAAAGGAGCTTTAGCTAAGGTTTAGTTTTTCTTATTAAAATGAAAAGATTGACCGTTTATTTTATTTTCGGATTACTCTTAGCAAACATTTCTTTTTTCTTCCACATCCTGCAAAGCCAAGGATTGCAACGGAAGAAGGAAAATAGTTAAAACCGAAATGGGTGGGTGGTTATAATTAACCGCTTCTTTTAAATCATATTGAGTCTTTGTAAAAGCTCATCTTTATAAGAACCGCCAATAGGGATTTGTTTTTTATCTTTTTCCAAAATTAAATTATGGTTTTCGATAGCTACAATTTTATCTACTCGGACAATAAAAGAACGGTGTACACGAAGAAAATCGCTAGGCGAAACTTTCTTTTCAATATCCTTCATTGTAGAGTGGATGGTATACCTTGTAAGCTCAGTATTTATCACAACGTAATCTTTAAGGGCTTCTATAAAAAAGATGTCTTTTGTATTTATCTTTACCAATCTGCTATTTGATTTTACAAACAATACATCTTTTGCAGCTTCTTTATTTTCAACCAACGAATACAAAAAATCTCTTTCTTTTCTTAACTCCGTAAGTTTTTTATGCCTATGAATAGCCATCTCAATCGAGATGTTCAGGTCTTTTTCTTTAAATGGCTTTAAAATGTATCCATACGGCTCTGTTATTTTTGCTTTTGCTAGAGTCGCTTCGTCTGCATAGGCGGTTAAAAAAATCACCGGAATATTTAGCAGTTTTATTTGTTCGGCCGCGGCAATTCCGGTTAAATTGCCTTTAAGCATAATATCCATCAGAACAACATCGGGGTGTAATTCTGTTGCTATATCAATGGCTTCTTGAGCGTTATTGCAAGAGCCAACGACATTATAGCTTAACTTTTTCAAGCTATTTTGAATATCTTTTGATACGATGCTTTCGTCTTCTACAACAAGAATATTAATGGTATTTGACATGTTTAAAAAATTATTTTAAATGTAGTTCCTTTGTTTCGGCTTAATGTTATTGTTCCGTTTATTTGCTCGGATAATATAGAAACGAGTTGTAATCCTAGTGTCTCTGTGTTTTTGTAATCAATGTTTTCCGAGATGCCTATTCCATTATCAGCTATAACCATTTCTATTTTATTACTTTTTATTTTCTTTATTTTAATTGTAACACAACCCCCTGAATCATTAGTAAAAGCATACTTTAATGCATTAGAGACCAGTTCGTTTACTATCAGTCCACAAGGAATTGAGGTATCTAAATTAAGAAATATTGTATCAACGTCAAAAATTGTTTTGATTTTTTGCTGATTGGCATCATATGAGTAGAAAAGATTCTTTACCAAGTTAATGATGTACTCACTAAAATTGATGTGTAAAAAATCTTTTGTTTGGTAAAGCGACTCGTGTATATATGCCATTGTTTTAATCCGGTTTTGGCACTCTTTCAATAGATCGGCAGTCTCTTTATCTTTTACGTAAGATGTTTGTAAATTAAGTATGCTGGATATTACCTGTAAGTTGTTTTTTACCCGGTGATGGACTTCTTTTAATAACACCTCTTTTTCTTTAACTGTATTTCGAAGTTCTGTTTCTGATAGTATTTTCTCAGAAATATCTCTCGAGAATATAGCTATGCCAACCGTTTCGTTACCTCGTTTAATAGGGTTATAATTTGTTTCAAAATATAATTTCCTGTCTTTAGCAACCATAAATATTTCTACAGCAACTAAACTTTGTCCCTCTTTAAAAACACGTTTATAAATGTTTTCTATATCCTCGTGATGCGTAGTATCCATTGTTTCAAAAACAGACATGCCTCTTTTTAATTCCTTTCCGTTCCGACGTTTAACCATATCAAATAATAGTTGGTTAAACTGTACAATGTTGTAATCTTTGTCTATCGACACAACAATATCTGTTGTGTTATTAATAATAGCAGCGAGTTGTGTTTGAGTATTTGATATTTCTTGTTGGTTTTCTTTTTGATTGGTTACATCTTTCGAAAAAACAGCAACACCAGTTACTTCACCACTTATTTTAATGGGACTATAATACGCTTCATAAATATGCCACTTGCCCTGCATATTATATTTCTCTGTAGCTAAAACACTTTCTCCTCTAAAAGCAACATTATATCTCTCTTTTACTTCTTCATGGTATTCAATGGGTAAAATATCAAAAACATTAGTGCCAGACTTTATATCAACGCCATGTCTTATTTTAACCACTTTTTGTAATACGTTATTAAACTCAAAAATATTATAGTTTTTATCTACCGAAAAAATTATATCATCTGTTGTATTTATAATAGCCGATAAATGCGATTGCGCTTTTAATATTTTATGTTCCGATTGCGCACGAAGATCTATTTCCTTTTTAAGTGCTTGGTTTGTTTCCTCAGATATTTTCGTTCTTATTTTTTCTTCCTGTAGTAATTTTCTGGCAGTAATCTCTGTTATAATTATTTGTATTGCTTCTACCCCATCATATATAGTAGGGCTTGAATTTATTTCAAGATAAATAGGCTCTCCTTTTTCGTTCTTTTTTTCTAACTCAAAGGGTGGTAATTCTGCTCCGGAAAGAATATTTTTTCTACGCTCTTTTAAATCATTTAGAACCTGGGGTGGTACAAAATCTGAAATATTTAGCTCTCTATAGTCTACACCTTTTATTCCTTCCTTTTCAATTGCTTTGGGGTTGGCATATAAAATTTTCCCTTCAATAGTATATATAACAACCGGTACGGGTAGGTTTTCTACTATACTTTTGTAGTTATTGGTGTCTGCGCTATTTTTTTTCTCCAGACTCATCATCAGTGGATTTCTCCTTTTTTGACTTACTTTTTTTATCTTCTTCCTTTTCAGGATTTTTTGCGGACTTTGTATCCTGAAACACTTTTAAATTATCTTCCAATGGAGGCACATCTACGCCATCCCACTTGGTTTCTTCTCCGTTTCTATACGTTATGGTAATAATTAAAAAACCGTTTTCATCAAAGTAATTCCAGTTACCGTCTTTTTGTCCGGCAACATATTTACCGCTTGCTTCTATTTTTCCATTATCATAATAGTACGTGTGTTTTCCATCAGGCTCTCCGTTTAAAAAAGCACCTTCAAATCTAAGTTTATTTTCTTTTGCATAATACGCTTTCCAAATACTATCGGGCATACCATTATGGTACACTCCGTATTCTTTATAATTCAATATCTGATAAAACCAAGGGCCTTCTTTTTCTCCATCTAAATATTCTCCTTTGGTAATTAGTTTCCCATCTTCTGTATATTCTTCATAATTGTTTTCCAATTTCCCATTCTGATAATTCTCTTTCATTAAGACGTTTCCATTATTATAATACCATGTCCAGACACCCTGCATGCGTCCCTTTTTATCGTACTTACCCTTTTGCTCTAGTTTTTGATCGGGATAAAAAAACTCCCAGCTGCCTACTCGTTTATCATCTACATAAGTCCCTTTTGAACGAAACTCTCCGGTAATATTATATTCTATCCATTCCTTCTGACGGTGACGAACAGAGTCAACCAGACCACGTTCTATCAAATACCCATCCTGGTATTCAAATGCTGAATCGGGAATAGAGACATTGAAACAACGAAATTGTTTTACGTTCGTATCCAGTGAATCTATATAAACTAATACCGTATCGCATCTACGCGATTGGTGATACTTAAAATGTGTACCCATAGGCACTCCATTTACATAACCTCCTTCATAACGCACACCACCATCATCAAAGTAGGCTTTAAATACATCCAGCTTGGCAAGCTCCGGGGCATTTTTTATTTCTTTACCATAAGTATATTTTTTTATATCATTTAAGTTTCCTGTTTTATCATATTCCTTCACATAACCGTCAATGGTACCGTCTTTAAAGCGCTCTTCTTTTTGAAGCGTTCCGTTCTTATAAAACTTTTTCCATATACCTTGCTTATTTCCATTCTCATCAGTTTGATTTATTCTTTCCTGCTTTTCTATATAACCCATTTTATAATGAATGATATTTGTTATTAATGTATCGGGAGAATATATATAAGAAATACCATCTGCTTTACCATTTTTAAAAGGTATGCTTTGTTTTACTAATCCTGTTTTGTAATAACTGTAAGAAGTATCTTGTTTAATATCGTTTACATAATTTTCTTTTGATAACACAAAACCCGCTGTATCATACGTAACTATATAGCCGTTCTTTTTACCTTTCGAGTAATTAAATGTTTTTGTAAGTTGCCCTTTTTCATTATAGAATTTCCAAATGCTATCTAACTGAAAGTTTTTACGATTTCCCTCGTTTTTAAGGATACCTGTTTTGTAATAATTTTTCCAGTAACCATCTGCCTTACCATTTCTCATAGTACCCTCTGATGATTTCTTACCATTATCATAATAAAAAATATTGTATCCGTTCTTAGCTGTAGTATCGCTTTTTTGAGAATACATGAAAAAAGAAAGAAAAAAGAATATAGACGCAACTACTAGCTTATACACAGTTCAAATTTAATTTTAATTTTATGATAAAGACAACATTCTTAAAATAGGCTTTTTAGCCTTTTCTATAAGATCAGCTGATAATAATAATTCTGGTTGTTCGTATTTTAAAGTAAGATATATTTTTTCTAAGGTATTTAATTTCATGTGCGGACAATCGTTGCAGGCACAACTGTTATTAGGTGGTGCAGGTATAAATGTTTTTTCGGGGGAGTTCTTTATCATCTGATGTAAGATACCGGTCTCTGTAGCTACTATAAACTCTTTACAAGGGTTTGTTTTAGTATAGTTTAGTATAGCTGTTGTACTACCAATAAAATCTGCCTTATCCAATATAACTGCTTCACATTCAGGGTGTGCTACTAATTGTGCATTTGGATGATGTATTTTAAGTTTAGTAATCTTTTCTAAAGAGAATATCTCATGCACCATACAGGCTCCATCCCACAGCAACATATTCCTGCCTGTAATCTTATTTATATAAGCACCTAAGTTTTTATCGGGAGCAAAAATAATAGGTTGCTCTTTTGGTAAGCTCTCTACTATTTTAACCGCATTACTAGAAGTACATATAATATCCGATAGCGCCTTTATTTCTGCAGTACAGTTAATGTAAGATATTACCAAGTGATTGGGATGCTGTTGCTTAAACACTGCAAACTTATCAGGGGGACAAGAATCTGCCAGCGAGCAACCAGCATTCATATCGGGTATTAGAACCTTTTTGGTAGGGTTAAGTATCTTTGCCGTCTCGGCCATAAAGTGCACGCCTGCAAATAAAATAATATCGGCATTAGTTTGCTGCGCCTGCTGTGCAAGCCCAAGACTATCACCAATGTAGTCGGCAACATCCTGAATATCGGGGTTTTGGTAGTAGTGGGCAAGTATAACTGCATTTTTCTGTTTCTTTAGGATTTCAATCTCCGCAAAGATATCGATAGTTACATCAATTGCTTCATCCACATATCCTTTACTCACATTACTCATTATATATTATTTTAAAAGAAATTTATATTATTATTATAGCTGTTAGTTTGGTTAGTAACTGTTTTTAAAAAGGCTTTCAAATCTCACTATTAAAAACATGTTAACGTGTTATCCATACTTACTTTAAAGCTATGTACTTGAAAAGCAAGTATTATACTACAAAATTAAACATTGTTAATAAACCACCTAGTTAATAAAAGACAAATTTAAATACCCCTATTTTTTGTTACTAACCCTCTAATATTATCTGATGATTTTTTTAACCAACTCGGGTTATGAACAGAAAAACGCCTCCTATAAAACTTAACAAACATTTAACATTAAATTTACATTAAATTAATAACAAAGCTTATGGGTTTTTAGCTTATGCTTTGTTTATAACTATAAACCTATCACAAAATACCCCACACAAATGAGCGGGTTTTTAACAGGGTTTATTAACTTTGCCTCATAAATTTTAACCAATTATTTTATGCAAGACTTGTTTGAGAAGATAAAAAAGAATATGGGTTCCATAGGGCAGTATTCTAAAGAGAGCCACGGGTACTTTACTTTCCCTAAATTAGAAGGAGATATTGCTCCACGTATGGTTTTTCGTGGAAAAGAGCGTTTAAACTGGAGTTTGAATAATTACTTAGGTCTTGCTAACCACCCCGAAGTGCGTAAAGCAGATGCCGAAGCCGGAGTTAAATACGGTTTTGCTATACCTATGGGTGCCCGTATGATGAGTGGAAACAGCAACCTACACGAACAACTGGAAAGAGAACTGGCCGCTTTATCTAAAAAGCAAGATTCTATATTGGTAAACTTTGGTTACCAGGCTATGGTAAGTGCTATAGATTGTTTGGTAGATCGCCACGATGTGATTGTATATGATGCCGAATCTCACGCTTGTATATTAGATGGAATGCGTTTACATATAGGTAAACGTTTTGTTTTCCCTCACAACGATATAGAAAGTTGCGAAAAACAATTGCAGCGCGCTACCAAACTGGTAGAAGAAACGGGAGGTGCTATCTTAGTTATTACCGAAGGTGTGTTTGGTATGAGTGGCGACCAAGGCAGATTAAAAGATATTGTTGCGCTTAAGAGTAAATATAAGTTCCGTTTGTTTGTAGACGATGCACACGGTGTGGGTACTATGGGTAAAACCGGTGCAGGTACCGGCGAGGAGCAAGGTTGCCAGGATGGTATTGATATTTACTTTGGCACCTTTGCCAAAAGCTTCGCGCTGATAGGCGGCTTTATTTCTGCTGATGAGGCTGTTGTTACTTACCTGCGTTATAATATGCGCTCGCAAATATTTGCCAAAGCCCTGCCTATTGCTTTGGTAGAAGGCTTACTGAAACGTTTGGAACTTATACGCAACCACCCCGAATACCGCACCAAGCTTTGGGAAATAACCCGCGCTCTGCAAAACGGTTTAAAAGCCGCAGGCTTTAATATTGGTAAAACCAACACACCCGTTACCCCTGTTTACCTTAACGGTACGGTAGATGAAGCCACCAACATGACTTTTGAGCTGCGCGAAAAGTATAACATATTTTGCTCTATAGTGGTTTACCCGGTTATACCAAAAGGACAAATTATTTTGCGCCTGATACCAACCGCGGTGCATACGCTTGAGGATGTAAAATATACCATAGAAGCCTTTAGTGCTATTAAAGATAAACTAACCAGCGGCGAATACGCCAAAGGTGGTTTTGCTAAGGTGCAGTAGGGTTTTGATAACTTAGTGCACAGTAAAAGAAAAAGCTGTCATAGTATTTGTACCTGCTATAATTGCCGCTCTATTATTTTCATTGTCCTGACCATTTGATGTTACGGTTTGAGAAATAACACCATTAGTACTTTCTGTAGTAAATGTTGGATTTGTTTCTACAACCTGAAAATAAATAGGCGTGGAGTAGCCAATAGTATAAACATCACCTATATGAGCATAATGTATTGTATTTGAAACAGAGCTACCATTATAAGTGGTTGAAGGTGGTGTTATATGAGAAGCTCCATTTACAGAATACCAACAAGATGAGACTGCTATTGTTGGACTGGGCGCAACACATGAACCAGCCCAATACAGCCCAATAATTATATCAGACTGAGATGGTTGTGAAGTATTAGGTATTGTTGTCGTGGTTGATTTTTTGCAAGAAAAATTAACAAAGGTTATTATAAAAAGAAATAAAATTGATGTTGACTTTTTCATTCATAACAAATATAATCAAATTATTATACAACAAAAAAAGCCCCCTGTCTTTCAACAAGAGGCCTTTATTTGCTATTAAAAGTTGTGCTTTATTTTTTTATCACCTTTTGCACAACGGTATCTTTTTCGCATTTTCCTTTAGGGCAACCCTCGTCTTTACCCTCACAGGCTTCTTCACATTCTTTATCGCAATCCATTCTGCCACGGCTGCATTTTTCGTCACCTTCGCATTCGCGCTCACAATCTCTTTCATGCATTCTCATTTCGTGTTGCATCATATACATACGCCTTTCTTCGCCTTCGCCCCCATGATGTCTGCAACAAGCCAAACAAATAGCAACAGCCACAATAAGTATTTTCATCATGATGGCAGCACCAATAAAAAACAAAGACACATAGTTGCACCATTTTGGCAGCTCGTCTTTTTTTGATTTTACATAGATGTACATGATTGTTGCACAAATCAGCGCAATGAAATCAATTAATAAAAGCGATACGATTTTATATAACATGGTTTTAAGTTTTGGTTTAAGCGAAATTAGACAAAAAATAATAGGTAAAACAAACAGCTAAAAATAAAAGGAAATTTGTTTATGGAATTTGTTTTAGGCTTGCATCTAAATGTAAAACCTTTAAAACTTAAATCATGAAAATAACCATCAACGAACCTTGCCACGAGAATTGGAATGCCATGACACCCAACGCGCAAGGTGCATTTTGTAAAGTGTGTGCAAAAGATGTAGTAGATTTTAGCAACAAAAGTCTGCAACAGATTAAGAACTTCTTTAGTGAAGAAAGAACCGAAAAAGTTTGTGCCCGCTTTAAAGAAGAACAGTTGCAGGAATTAAGTGAAGATGATTTTGTTTCCAAGTTTCAGTATTGGAATTTTACTAAAAAATTTGCGGCTATTTTCTTTATGGCGCTTGGGTTAACTTTATTTGCTCCTAAAAAAGGAATGGCACAAGGTGCTCCAATGGTAAACGGCGGGGTTTCTTATATACCGGATAAAACCCCTAAAAAGGACACCACCAAAAAGCAGACCAATCCGCCTAAAGATACTAAGATGGGTAAGGTAAAATGCACTAACCCCAACACCAATCAACAAACCACAAAAGGAGAGGCAAAAATACTTATGGGCGATGTAGCCGCACCACCCAAAGAGGAACCAAAAATTATGGGCCTAATGACTGTGCCTAATAAAAAAAACAAACACAACAAGAAGAAAGAGAACTAAATAAACTTATTCGTTTGTTTCTTCCGTGCCTTTGGGGCTTGGTCCGCGCATATGGATAATCAAACCATTCAAAAAATTGCGCAGTATTTGGTCGCCACACTCTTTATAATTCGGATGATCTTCTTTTTGGTATAAGGCGTTCAACTCGCTTTTGGAAAGATTAAAATCTACTAACTTTAGTATGGCAATTACATCATCATCTCTCAGCTTAAGAGCTACGCGCAGTTTTTTAAGTATATCGTTGTTCGTCATGAATGCAATTTAATTCAGATACAAGTTTAAACTTTATTTTGGACCTGAATGTTATTGTTTTCTATAATCAGGATGTCTGCCAGAACGATTGTTTGTCCAACCAACATGAATTAGTGCTTTTCGTATATTAAAGTCTTCCGCGTTAAAAAAAGCATAGTTTATTCCATCAGTTACTTTATAGCAAACATCCTTATTGTTTGGCGCTTCATAATAGGGCTTGTATTATAATAAGTATAGATTTTTC
>CAVXOV010000059.1:0-58431 GCA_963763345.1 uncultured Candidatus Saccharibacteria bacterium | reverse complement strand
GTAAATGAGTTGTATTTATATACCGTAGGCTCTTTTACTGAAGCTCGCTTTGCACAAAAATTAAGAGAAGAGGTTGTTGGTTTAGGAATAAAGGATGCTTTTATTGCTGTATTTAAAGATGGCAAAAAATTGGGCCCAACAGAATCACAAAAATATTTAACGAGATAATATTTGATGAGAAAATTAATTTTCTATTTCTTCTTGTTATTTACCTGTTACTTATCTGCACAGCAAAATATGCCTCCGGGTACTTATACTTCAGTCAATAAAAAGCCATTAAACATTTAGAAGAAGGTAAAAGAAGTTATGAAAACCACAAAGATGCTGATGCAGAAAAGAATTTTCTAAAAGCTATTGAAGAAGATAAAGCATTTGTTGAGCCACACATTGCGATTGCTTATTTATACATGGAGCAAGGAAAAAAAAAGGAAGGTATCTATCATTTTCAACAAGCCATAAATATCAATTCAAGGTTTTTTCCTAAATGCTTTTACGATATTGCTCTCGCTCAACTTTTATCAGGGCTGTATGATGATGCAAAAAAGAACCTGCAACAATTTATTAGCATAGAAAGAGTAAGCCCTGTACTAAAAGAGCAGGCACAGGTATATTTAAAGTCGGCAACATTTGCGGCCGAAGCTGTAAAGAACCCTAAACCGTTTAAGCCTGTTAATTTAGGAGAAGGTGTAAATACGGCAGACTACGAATATTTTCCTTCTATTACTGCAGATGGCTTAGCCCTTGTATTTACAAGAAACTATCGAATGAAAGGGGCTGCCGCTCAGGAAGATTTATTTGTAAGTAAAAAGAATAGTGGTGTATGGCAAACATCTGTTCCACTGACTGAAATAAACAGCAATGGCAATGAAGGAGCGCCAAGTATTTCTTCGGATGGTAATTATATGTTTTTTGCCAGTTGTATGAATATGTATGGCGATTACGGAGATCCTTCACGCAAAGGTTTTGGGAGTTGTGATATATTCTTTACACAAAAAAAGAATGGTAAATGGATAAACCCTATTAATGTTGGCCCTCCAATTAATACTGCCAACTGGGAAACCCAACCATCTTTCTCATCCGATGGAAAAACGCTTTATTTTATACGCGGTATTGTTGGACGAGAAGGGGTAAAAATCAGGATATTTATGTAAGTCAGATTGATGAAAGCGGGAAGTTTTCTAACCCTATAAAACTTGGTTCTAATGTTAATACACCCGGCAGAGAAGAATCTGTATTTATACATCCCGATAATCAAACCTTGTATTTTTCTTCTGATGGGCATCCTGAAACAATGGGTGGCTTGGATATTTATATGAGCAAAAAGCAAACTGATGGCAACTGGGGACCTGCCATTAATTTAGGCTATCCTATCAATACCTATAATGATGAGAACAGTTTGTTGGTAGATCCATCAGGCAGGCTTGCCTATTTTGCTTCCGACAGAGAAGGTGGCTATGGCGGTTTGGATTTATATCAGTTTGATATGCCGACTGATGTGCGTCCCTCAAACATTATGTATGTAAAAGGAACTATTATTGACGCTAATAGTAGAAAGCCTTTGCAAAGCAATGTGGATATATTTGATTTAGATACCCAGCAACCTATAACCAAAGCATTTTCTGATGCCAATGGAAATTTCTTAGTAGTACTTCCTGCCCAAAAAAATTATTTAATGAATGTTAATCAAGAAGGCTATTTGTTTTACTCGGATAATTTTAGTTTAAAAAATATTATAACAGATTATGATAAACCTTTTATAGTAAACATAGCTCTTCAGCCAATAGATACCGGCATATCTATAGAATTAAAAAATGTGTTCTTTGATGTGGATAAGTTTGATTTAAAACCCGAATCAAAAACCGAGCTGGATAAACTGGTTAATTTCTTAACAAAGAATAAAACCATTAAAATTGAAATAAGCGGACATACTGATAGTGATGGTAATAAAAAAGCAAACCAACTGTTATCTCAAAACCGAGCTAAGGCTGTATATGATTATGTAGTAAGGGCAGGTATTGATGCAAACAGATTAAGCTATAAAGGTTATGGAGATGGCAAACCCAAAGTACCTAATACCACTCCCGAAAACAAAGCTAAGAACCGTCGTACTGAAATTAAAATTACAGGCAAGTAGCACCTCCTTTTAAAGTGTATAAGCATCCATAAATTATTTTGATATATTTAGCAAATGCTTTAGCATTCAGCTAAACCAAAGGAAATAAAAACAATGAGTTAATGAAAAAAATAGTTCTTCTTTCACTATTAATAAGCCTTACACATTTTGCCAATGCTCAAAATTGCGAGAAAGGTTGCGGTAAAATAACTAAAGTAGAACCCACAAAAATTAAGGGTGTAAAACCTAACAGGGCACTGCTTGTTTTTAAATTTCAGGGGCCTGATGGCAAACCCGTAAAAAGCCGAATAAAAATTATTGTAGATGGCAAAGACACGATGCATCCGAAAATTGATGTAACAGGTACAGCAAAAATTACTACAAAACCGGGCAATCATTCTTTAAAATTTATGGCTAATTATTGGTACAGTGTGAAAATGGATCAACTTGCTTTTAAAACTGAAACTACCTATAACTGTTTTATACGCTTTGAAGCCAAGGAAATAGGGGCTTCAAAATCTAAGGAGAAAGATTAGAACTAACCAAACACTTAGGTGTATTCCAAATTTTTAGTTTTTCGGGAAGAATGATTTGATTGTTGCAATCAACATACTGCCCTTGTGCATTTCGCTTGATAATAAAAACTTTGCCTGTCTGTATCAGATTAATTACTTTTTGTTTGATTTCTTCTATAGGCAACTTTTTCACTTCTTTAGCTAATGATAAGGCAATATCGTTATTCTTTAAATCCATAACCGATGAGAGTGAATCTGACAGTTCTCCCTCTTCATCCGGCAAATGACGCAGGAATTGCCAGTGATTGGCTTTCTCGTGGGCTTTGCCAAGTTTGCGCAATTTAGTTGTGCATACATATTTACTAAAGTAAGCCATAGCAAAGGTGTGCCTATAGGCATCGAGCTTACCGCCATTTTCAAATGTATCAAGCAGTTTTTGTTGTTTTACTTCTTTATAAACAGCATACATTTCTGACTGATGATGCTTTACTTTTAGGGCTGCAAAGGGATGAGTGAGCGCCCAACGTTTTTCGTAAGTACTAAGTTTATGAAAGGTTTTGATTTGCGCAGATACGGAAACTGTAATAAGCAAAACAAACAGGTAAAGTAAAAATGAATGGCGCATAGCAGGGTGGTAAAATTACCAGAAAATAAATGAATATCTTTTACTGAGTGTAAATACAAAAATGGCATCCCTGCTAAAGGATGCCATCTTGTTTAGAGAGATTTCCGGGCTTCGTTCGCAATTATGAAGTTTGGTTTTATGCTGTTGGCGCGAAGAATGAAACTATACTTGTGAAGAATAAGACTCAACTTGCGAAGAATAAGACTATACTTTTAAGGAATAAGACTGAATTTACGAAGCATGAGACTCAACTTGTGAGGAATGAGACTCAACTTGTAAATTAAAAGACTGAATTTAAGAATTTCAAGACTGAATTTGATAAATAGCAACTGTTTGTGCCGGAAATGGTGAAGTTGCTTCCTAATTAACCGTTTATTTGTTAAAACCGACCTTTAAAAAAGTTCTTTACTTAATTATAACTTAGTAGATTACCTTTGTTTTAAGCCAATTGAAAAACATATTATACATATTATTAGTAATTTCTTTTACTGCAAAAGCCCAATTAGGCAAAGAAGCCTGGCATTGGGAGTTTGGAGCATATAGTGCATTAGATTTTCCTTCAGGTACTCTTGGTTCTTATATTCAAGGAACATCGGCTATAAATGTAATTGAAGGTTGCGCTTCTAAGTAACCCAAATACGGGACAATTGTTGTTTTATACTGATGGTACATCTGCTTGGGACAGAAACAATAACCAAATGCCAAATGGTTTTGGAATGATTGGTGGGTATGGCACAAGTACACAGGCGGCCTTAATTATACCAAACCTTGCGGTGGTAGTATTTATTATTTAATAAGTGCTGATTATCAGGGAGACCCTTCTGGAATGGCCCCAATACGGGTGTCCATTATTCAGTTGTAGATATGTCTTTAAATGGGGGGTTGGGTGATGTTATTTCTTCCTCTAAAAATATTTTATTAACTCCACCCCCTACTACCGAAAAATTAGTTGGTGTAAAACATACTAATGGATTAGATTATTGGATAATTACGCATCCTTTTCTTTCTAACCATTTTAATGCCTATTTAGTTACTTCTGCCGGAATAAACCCTACTCCGGTAGTATCAAGTGTAGGCACAGTAGAAAATAATGTTAGTGGGGCAAATGATGAGGCTATAGGATACTTAAAAGTATCGCCCAATGGAAAGAAATTAGCATTAGCTATATTTTATACCTATAATATAGTAGAGTTATATGATTTTGATGCATCAACAGGTATGGTAACTAACCCAATTACTTTACCGGCAGGGCATGATTATGCATACGGTGTTTCTTTTTCACCCGATAATTCTAAACTTTATGCGACAATAGATAATAATATATTTCAATATGATTTAAGCAGTGGTATAGCTGCAACTATTGTAGCATCCCAAACAATTATAGAAAGTTCAGCAAGCGGTGATTATTTTGGTGCATTGCAAATAGGACCCGACGGTAAAATATATGTAGCAGATTTTAACAATGCAGCTATTTCAGTAATTAATAACCCTAATGCTTTAGGTACTGCTTGTAATTATCAGGCTGACACTATTGCTTATGGATGGGGGGTTTGCGTAGGGGGACTACCTAATTTTATTGATGGTGGAATTGAGTTTGTAAATTCTCACTTAACTGCAAATAACCCTTCTTATCCATATCTTTGTAATGGTAGCACGCTTACACTTAATGCAGATAGCGGCTTTTCAAATTATGTATGGTCAACAGGTGCAAATACTCAAACAGTACAAATAAATAATGTAGGAACATATACTGTAAAGTGTACGTTAGATTCTTTACAATGTACTGATACTTTTAAAGTTACTCTTCAATCTTATCCTAAAGTATATTTAGGCACAGATACCAATATTTGTTGGGGCAATATTACCTTAAATGCTCCTAAAGGAAATTCCTCTTATTTATGGAGTACGGGTTCAACCGATAACTCAATAAAAGTTTCAAATGCAGGCACTTATTGGGTAGCCGTAAACCTAAATACTTGTATAAGTTATGATACTATTAATATTTACTCTGATACAAATCATCTAAATATTATATACCCTAATATTATTACGCCTAATGGAGATAATATAAATGATTACATCGTGTTTGGTAATGATTTATTTAACTCACTACATATTGAAATTTATAACCGTTGGGGCAAGAGAATATTTATAAGCGATGACCCCGAATGTATTTGGTATCCTAATGAAGACCCTATAGTAGAAGATAAACCAATAGATGATGGTACTTTATACTACATTGCACATTATACTTTAACTTGCGGTAGCGAAACAGAAACTAAAACCTTAAAAGGTTTCATAACTGTAATAAGGTAAACCGCCAAAACGCCCAAAAAGATTTTATAACCGCTGTCCTAACTTAGGAGCTAATTGGTTTTTCCAACTTGCAAAAGTGCCTGCTATAATTTGTTTGCGGGCTTCGCCCACTAACCATAAATAAAAAGTAAGGTTGTGCAGGGTGGCAATTTGCATGCCCAGTATTTCGTTGCAGGCAAACAAATGGCGCAAGTATGCCTTGCTGTATTGCAAGTCTGCAAAGCAATCACTATCGGCATCAACAGGAGAGAAATCGTTTTTCCACTTTTCGTTCCTTATATTAATAATACCGTTGCGGGTAAACAACAAACCATGCCTTGCATTGCGGGTAGGCATTACACAATCCATCATATCAACGCCAAGGGCAATGCTTTCTATAATATTTACCGGTGTGCCCACACCCATCAAGTAACGCGGTTTATCTTTCGGAAGAATTTCACAAACCATATCCGTCATTTCATACATCATCTCGGCAGGCTCACCCACCCGAAAGACCACCAATGGCATTTCCATTTAAATTTCTTGAAGCAATATATTCGGCAGATTGTTTGCGTAGCTCAGGATATACACTGCCTTGCACAATAGGAAAAAGGGTTTGCTCATATCCATACTTATCAGGTGTGCTGTTAAAGCGGGCAATACAGCGGTCTAACCAACGATGCGTCATGTGCATAGATTTGCGGGCATACTCCTCTTCGCAGGGATAAGGCGTGCATTCATCAAATGCCATCATAATATCAGCACCAATAATGCGTTCAATATCCATTACACGCTCGGGAGAGAACATGTGTTTAGAACCATCAATATGCGATTTGAAAGTGGCACCCTCTTCCGTAATCTTTCTTTGTGCAGAAAGCGAGAACACCTGATACCCACCACTATCAGTAAGTATGGGTTTATCCCATCCGTTAAATTTGTGCAAACCGCCTGCTTTTTCAAGCACATCAGTACCCGGACGTAAATACAAGTGATAGGTATTGCCTAAAATAATCTGCGCTTTAATATCTTCTTTCAGCTCACGCTGGTGAACCGTTTTAACGGTGCCTGCTGTGCCAACCGGCATAAAAATGGGTGTTTCAATAGTGCCATGTGCTGTTTCTATTAACCCCGCACGCGCTTTAGAGGATGGGTCGTTATGCTGTAAAGTAAATTTCAAATTAATTTTTTATTGAGTCTACGATTTAATCAAATCAAGGCAATTTATAGAAAGTTCTTTACATAAAACTAAATTTTAGTTAAAAGCAATATTAAATTAAATTTGCACAAAATTTGTAAGGAGGTTAGTTAAATGCGTTTACAATTAAAAAGCTTGTTTGTTTTAGGGATAATGTTCCTTTTATTTACCAGCTTTATAAATGACCCCTCAGGAAAAGAAAAGAAAGTATTTCCTAAACCCGAAAAAACAAAAAGTCTTTTGTTTTATGTGCAACGTACGTTCAATACGAATACCCTGATGTACGAATTGAATACGGATGATAAAGGGAATATTAATCTTACGGAACCTATAAAAATACATTGGGTTAATTATGCAACCAATGGTAGTTCGGAAGGATTAAATTATATTCAGAGAAAATATGCTTATGGATTAGATATAAAGCTTACAGATGCTGAAAAGAAATCGTATGTATTTAATTTTGTTTCGTATAAGAAAAAGCAATTGTATTTAATGAAATCTCCAACTGATAACAGATATGATGTTTATATAGAGATAAATCATAAACTGGTTGTTTTAAACAGCATTTTTATTCAAATAGAAGGGGGAACCTTTTGGGTGCCTAAAGTAAAATACCTTGAGGTAACCGGAAAGGATGTTACTAAAGGAGAAGATGTTGTAGAAAAGATAATTCCTTAAGCTCTTCCAATTAAGGACGAGGGAACATTTTATCTAATAAAGAATCGCGGAATTTACGGGGAAGTATTTTACTTAATACCGCCAGCATATTCACATCTCCCGAAGGAATAATTAAATACTTTTTATGTCCGTTTGCCTGAGCCAGAATCTTCTCGGCAACGGTTTCTGTTTTCATTAATTTACGCGGAGTTTCTTTCTTCATCCAAGCAGGAGCATTTTTTACTTCTTCATGGAACTGAGGGGTATCCATATTACCCGGACAAGCGGTGTAAACATTTATATTTTTGCTTAATAACTCACGACGTAAGCTTTCACCAAAATTAATAATACCAGCTTTAGCTGCGCAATACATAGAGTAACCTGCAGCCCCCATTAATCCAAAGCCGGAAGAAATCATTAATACTTTAGAGCCAGATTGTAACAAAGGTAAAAAACGGTGTGCAGAAAGAATGGTTCCTACCAAATCAATATCCAAATCCTTTTTTAATTCAGTTGTAGTTTGATAATCAGAAAGTAATTTGGTGCTAACTACACCTGCGTTTAAAACCAAGTAATCAATTTTACCATACTCGGCTTTAACTTGGTCGTAGGTTTTTTGTAAACCTGCTTCATCTGTAATATCACAAGAGATACCTTTAGCACTTATATTAAGAGCACTTAGTTTGCTAACGGCACCGTTTATCTTTTCCTGATTGCGGGCAACTACAATAATAGTATAACCTTGTTTTCCCAATAATTCAGCTAAGGCATAACCTAATCCTGATGAACCTCCGGTTACTAAAGCTACTTGTTTCATAAATAGAGTTTATTTTGTTAAGAAGTCAAACTTAGCAGCAGCAGATAAGATAATATCAGCAGCTCTTTTTAATTGTTCTTGTGTGTGTTCTGATGTAACAAACATTCTGATGCGAGCTTCGTTTCTTGGCACCGCAGGGAATTGAATAATACTGGTATCTAAACCGGTACGTTGCAAGTAATCATTCAAGCCTAAGGTTTTGCTTTCTGCACCAAAATGCACAATTACTACCCAGGCATCTCCTTCGCTTAATTTTACTTTACCTTCTAACAAACTTCTGAAATAGGTAGCGTTAGATTTTAATCTTTTTCTTCTTTCAGCACCAAGTGGACTACCTGCTAATTCAATTACTTTAGTCATACCACCGGTAACAGCAGGGTCTAAAGCGCAAGAGAACATACGGCATTTAGCATACCAGTTAATATATTTTACTAATTCTTTCTTTGCATAAACAGCACCACCTACACCACCAAAAGCTTTGCTGAATGTCATTACATACATATCAACATCTTCTAAAACACCTTGCTGTTCGCATACGCCTTTGCCATGCTCTCCGGCAACCAAAGCAGAGTGTGCTTCATCTACCAAAGTAAAGGCACCATATTTTTTAGCTAAACGAACTACTTCTTTTAAATTGCCATAATCGCCATCACCGCTATATATACCTTCTACACAAATTAAAACACGGGTAAAATCATCGCATTTTTCTTTTAATAACTCTTCCAAATGTGCCATATCATTATGACGAAAGAAAGTCATTTCTCCACCAGAAAGCTTAGCACCTTCTACAATAGACATGTGGGAAGCCGCATCCATAATAACCTGATGCCCGGGTTTTATAAAAGCAGAAATAGCACCTAAGTTAACGCTGTATCCGGCAGTAAATAAAGAAACACCTCTGCCTGGTAAGCCAAAAAACTTTACTAAGGCTTCTTCTAATTGCTTATGTATTAAATACGTTCCACTTATGATAGGGGAGCTTGAAGCGCCTAAACCATATTTACCAACCGCTTCCTGGGCTGCTTTAATAACATCGGGATGGTAACTGAAACCTAAATAATTATAGCTTGATAAATTAACTACGTGAACCACCTCGCCATTAGCACGCGATAAATCAGTTTCGGTAGTTTGTGTACCCGAACGGGCAGCTTCAAAGGTGTATAATTTCTTATCATTTAAGATATCAACGTACTCCGAAAATAATTCTATTTCTTCTAAATCTGCCGACATGTTCATCATAAACATATCATAGGTATAGTCAGCATAGTTATCTTTTACGTGCTTAACTAAGCTTTCATCTAAGGTGTTAACTGCCATGTGTTATGCTGGTTTTAGTTTCTTTTTCTGAGCGCGGGTATAAATCTCCATCAGGTTATCGAAGAAGCTGGTGCCTTTATCAACCGTAATGGTTTGCCCCGTAATGATATCGCAATAGCCTGAACAAAGAGCTACAATAGCTTCGGATACTTCTTCAGGTTGAATCCAGTAATTATCAGGAACGAATTGTTTGGTAAATTCTTCTAAGTCTTTACCAAAAGTGTTTTCTAATGACTGTGTTTTAATGGCTCTCGAACGAACCGCATTAATACATACCCCATGTTCGCGTAAACGGAAGTTGATATATCTTACAAATACTTCCATCACAGTTTTAGAGGCAGCTACATAATCGTACCCAATCGAATAATCATCGGGGCCGGTAGAAGATACACCTATAATATACTTTGGGTAATGCTTAAATGTATTAAATATCTCTTTGGTATAAGCCACCATAGGCCATGTAGAATAGGAGATACTTTTTTTTAATCCTTTAAGCGAATAATCTTCAAAGCAATTAACCACCTGTGCAGATGATACATTGCTGATGAAAATATCTATTTTAGAAAGGCGTTGTTTTAAGAGCTCCATCAGCACCTTGGTATCTTCTAAATTAGATACATCGGCCTGAACTAAAATGGGGTCAGGAGCGTTAACGTCTTTAAAACGTTTGTAGATAGCAGCTTCATCGTGATCTCCCCAACTGTAAGTAAGAATACAGGTTGCACCTCTCTTACCGAAAGACAAACCCGTTTCTAAGCCAATACCGCGGGTTCCACCTGTTATAAGAACTGTTTTACCTGAGAAATCTGGGAAAGAACCACTCATTAATTAAGCTTTTGTGGTAGCAAAGGCTTGAAATTTGTCAATTAAACCTGCAATATTCTTAATATCAGAAAGCTCGGTACGTGGAATTTTAACTTTAAGTTCGCGCATGGTTCCGGAAACAATCTCAACAATATCAAGGCTGTTAGCTCCGTAGTCGGTAAATTTCTTATCAGCATCTATCTTCTCAGTAATACCGGGCACAGATTTAACTAAATGTTTCTCGATAACTTTTAGAATTTCTTCTCTTTCCATTTTTAAGTAGTTGTTAATTTTTAATTTGATATAGTTTACAAAGGGGGCAAATATACTAAAAGTTCTAAATTACTAACGAAAAGTTTTGAGGCAAGATTTTAACATT
The DNA here is from genome assembly GCA_963763345.1 of uncultured Candidatus Saccharibacteria bacterium. Lineage (GTDB taxonomy): Bacteria > Bacteroidota > Bacteroidia > B-17B0 > Aurantibacillaceae > PALSA-968. The sequence continues at coordinate 47,714 of CAVXOV010000059.1, read as the reverse complement.
TAGTTTCCTTTTTGGGCGTTCCGGTGGATTACCACCGTCGGGCTTTACGTTCCAAATCCTCGCCGATTATGGCTGCGGGTTTTCCACTGCAATCCCTAACGCAAACAGCAACACCTAATACCGCCGTATATTATTAATTCTCCATTAACTTTTCTATTTCTGTTTCAATTTTTCTTAATACGATTGATAATTCATTTTTTATTTCTTCATCGATATCAGATAGTAAATTTATATCCTTTTCTTTTTGAACTTCATTATTAGGTTGCCCTGTTTTATCATTTAAGATATAACGATTAATTCTTTTATTTAAACCTTCAACTTTAGAGATAAATTCAGGATTTAAATAGTGTCCAACAGATAAAACTGTGCTTGCATTTTGTAAAAAATAGTCTACAATTTTTGGTAATAGTGTTTTAATATCTGTTATATTAGGATTTGGGATATTAATAATACGGTTAGAAATTTCAGCTTTAGCTTTTTCTAATATAGCTCTTCTTGTTTCTAAAACATCTATTCTAGTTTTCTTTAATCCAATTTTATTTTGCTTTCCAGCAATTATCGATGTAACAATAATATTTGCAATTACTGTTATCAATGTTACAGCGGAAGTAACAATCAAAACTATTATCTCTGTTTTCATCCCCCTAAAACTACCAATAATTTGCTTTGCAGCAATAAATAGTAAAAAAAGGGTGGTTTTTGGTTTTTTAGGCTTAAAAAACGGTTTTCAAGACTTGGCGGACGGTTTTCAAAACTCTGTAAACGGTTTCCGAAACTTGGTAAACGGTTACCGAAACTCTGTAACCGCCCTCCGAAACTTGGTAAACACTTTCCGAAACCCGGTAAACACTTTCCAAAACTCTGTAAGCACTTACCGAAACTTGGTAAACACTTACCGAAACTCTGTAAGCACTTACCGAAACTCTGTAAGCACTTACCGAAACTCTGTAAGCACTTACCAAAACTCTGTAAGCACTTACCAAAATCCGGTAATAGGGTCTTTTTAATCAAAAACACTAATTATTGCCTGTTTTGTCTTAATTTCGCGGTTTATGAGTATTGATAAAAGCTTACTAAAACTTACTTACGCTGCTAACGGCATTGCCACCTTGCACATGCAGGATGCCAAACACAAAAATGGCTTTACTACCCCTTTTGTAGAAGAACTTGTACATTATTTGCAACTATTAAAGTTTAACGAAGAGTATAAGGTACTGCTTATAACAGGCTTGCCCGATGTATTTTGTTCGGGTGCCGATTTGGATACGCTGGTAAAACTTTGCAAGAAAGAGATTAAACCTGTAGATATTGTACTTTCTAAAATGCTGCTTGATATTCCGGTTCCGGTAATTGCCGCTATGGAAGGTCATGCCATTGGTGGTGGATTGGCTCTGGGCGTTTGTGCCGATGTTGCTCTTCTTGCCGAAGAAAGCAGGTATGGCTGCTCTTTTATGAATATGGGTTTTACGCCCGGTATGGGCATTACCAAACTGATGGAACATTATATGTCGCCGGCAGTTGCGCAGGAAATGCAATACACCGGCAATTTTTATTTAGGAAAGAGCCTGATAGGCAAAACAAATTTTAATTACATATTGCCTAAAGCAGAAGTACTGGAAAAAGCACAATCGCTTGCCGAAGCAATGGCAGAAAAACCAAGAAAAGCATTAGCCGTATTAAAGCGTTACCAAAGCATGGAACGTAGAAAGATGTTTGAAGAGACCTTCAGCATAGAAACCATGATGCACGAACTAACTTTTAACGAAGAAGAAATATTAAAAACCATACAGGATAATTATGTCAGATAATAAACAACCGCGTGTAGTATTAGTAACCGGAGGCAGTAAAGGAATAGGTAAAGAAATTGCGTTAAAGTTTGCCGAACATGGCGATACCGTTGTTATTACTTACGGATGGGGCAGTGTAGAAGAAGAAGATATTATTAAAGATTTTACTTCTCGAGGTTTACCTGCTCCTTTTTTAAAGCAAGCAGATGTGATTAATAATGAAGATACCATTGATTTACTTACCGAGATAAAGAATCGCTTTGGAAAGCTGGATGTGTTTATTTCTAACGTGTCTTTTACCACCTTAGTAAAAAACATGGATGATTATAATGAAGCTTACTTACTAAAGAGTATCGAGTACAGCACCTGGCCTATGATAGAATATACCCGTCAGATGAAAAACGTATTGGGTGCTTATCCTAAATATGTGTTGGGTTTATCTTCTCATGGTCCGGATAGGTTTCATACCAATTACGATTTTGCCGCAGCTACCAAATCATTAGGCGAGGTTCTGGTAAAATACTTAACCTATCATTTTTATGATGATAATGTTATCTTTAATATACTGCGCACTCGTCCTGTTATTACAGATTCTCTGTTATCTACCTTTGGTAACGATTGGAAAGAATTTATTAGGAAATATGATATACCCGGCACACATATAGAATTAGAAGAAGTTGCCAAAACAGCTTACATGATGTGCAGCGGATTGATGGATGGTATAAGAGGACAAACCATTAATGCCGACCGCGGGTATGATTTCTCTGAAGGCTTACAACGTATGTACGAAGACAGGGTTGAGTTGGGGCTTTAGTCTTCCATATACTCAGCAAGGTTTTTTAACCGCGCACTTACTTCGGTATCCTTTAATTTATCAGACAGAATATCCATACCCTGTTCTGCTAAATCATCTTTATCCAAATGAGAATTGTACAGCAATTGCTTTAACTTGCCAATGGGTTTTTGCTTACAAGATTTCATATCGTCTAAGGCTTTGGCAAGTGTAGCCTTTAGTTCATCCGATTTAGTTACCTCATCTGCAATACCCCACTGATAAGCTATGTTACTGGGGTATTTTTTTCCAGTAAGTACCATTCTTTTTATTTGCTGAGTAGATAGTCTGTTTAGCAACGCAGGTAATATCATGCCAGGTATTAAACCTAATAAACCTTCGGGTAAAGAGAAAGTACTTGTTTCATCGGCTATCACATAATCGCAGGCACAAATTATGCCCATGCCACCACCCGAAGCACTACCCGATACTAAGGCTATTGAAACAAAATAACCCGTTTGCAGTTTTTTTAGAAAAGCTCCATAGGCTTGCATATCCTTACGAATGCCGGTGTTACGATAAAAATAAGAAACAACCTTTTTGCTGGTGTACCAATCTTTCAGGTTATTTCCCGTAGGTGGATTTTTGCTAATCCAACTAATATCTAAACCATTACAAAACACCTCATCAGTTCCTTTTAGTATAAGGAAACGTGCATTTTCTTTTTCTGCTTGTGTAATTCGTCTAGTTAGTGCCCTGATAGACGTATGGTTTAAAACCGGCGGGATGGTTATTTCTTTAAACATTTTAGAGGTTCAAAGGTAAGAAATTTAAGTGATGAGTTAAAATGGAAGTAAAAACAGTCTGTTAGTTGGATTTGATGGTTTATTAACTGCTCTCTTTTGATAACGTTTTTAGTTTTAATATTCAGCGGATTGATTTAATGTATTTTTGAGATTAAATATTCAGACTGATTTATATGACGATTAAAACACTATTCGCTTCTTTTGCTTTTACCTGTAGTTTGTTTTCATATAGCTACGCACAGGAAACAGGAGCTAAAGAGAAAAAACTGAGTGTGAACGAACAAACTCAGGTAGAGAAAGCTCAGTACTTTTATGAGCAAAAAAACTACCGCTTAGCCATGCCTATCTTTGAAAAGATATTGGAAAAGCATCCTAGCGATAATGGTGTGAAGTTTTTTACCGCACTTTGTTACGCATCTCGCCCTGATAAGCATCCGCTTATGTTGCAATATCTGAATGAGATTTATGCCGTAAACAAAAAAGCAGATAAGATAGAATACGAACTTGCTAGAGCTAATTTCTTTAACTATAAGTTTGATGAAGCTGCGGATTATCTAAAGCAATACGCTTCAAAAGTAAATAAGTCTGATAAAAAGAAACAGAAAGAAATAAGCGAACTGAGCGGCTACATTAAAAACGCAAAAGTATTAGTAGCTAATCCGTTAAACGTAAAGATAATTAACTTGGGTAATGTGGTAAATACTGCCGCATCAGAGTGCTCTCCTTATACAGATTTGAATGATACCCTACTTGTTTATACATACAGAGGTGAGTTAAGCACGGGTGGTTTGCAAAACGCCTTTAACGAATCTACTAAAAGCGGGGTTTATTACGAAGATGTTTTTACAAGTACCAAAGTAAATGATGTTTGGACAAAACCCACAGGTATTGCCACGGTTAATAGCGTTAATAATGATGAAGCTCTTTCTATGTCATACGACGGACAAGTTTTATTTATATCAAAAGACAGCCCCGAAGATGACGGAGATATTTATATGAGCAAACTAACCGCCAATGGTTGGGGTGCTCCCGTTAAGTTAAGAGGCGATGTAAATACACCTGCTTGGGAAGACAATTGTTGTTTATCACCGGATGGAAGAACACTTTACTTTTGCAGCTCGCGCCCAGGAGGCTATGGCGGAAAGGATTTATACAAATCTATCCTGCAACCCGATAGCAGTTGGGGCATTGCACAAAACCTGGGAGATAAAATTAACACGCCCGAAGATGAAGATGATCCATTCATCCACTTAGATGGTAAGTTGTTTTTGTTTAGTTCTAAAGGACATAACAGCATGGGTGGGTACGATATTTTTAAAACCTATCTCAACCCTACTGACTCTTCCTGGGCTGCGGTTGAAAACATTGGTTACCCTATCAATACCCCCGATGACGATATACATTACTCCCTCACTTCTAGTGGTGATAAAGGTTATTACGGCATATCGCGTGCAGATGGTTTTGGCGATGTTGATCTATATACCGTTGAACCTGGAATTACAGGCATTATGCCAACCATGCTGGTGGTTAAAGGTACGGTATCTTTAAATAACCAGCCTGCCACAGGTAATATTGAAGTTGTTGTCAATAATACTGTATATAAAAAGTACAAGTCGAATGCTGCTGATGGTTTTTATCAGATAGTATTGCCTTTGGGACAGGATTATAAAATAACCTGGCGTTTAGATACCTTAACGCAAACCGAAACTGTTGAAGCTACCAATGCCAAAGAATATACTTTAAAGATAAAAGACATCAGCTTTAAAACCACTCGCGATAGTGCAGCTGCTAATACAGGAGGTGGAGCTACAGGTAATGAAATAGTAGAGGGATTGATATACAAGATACAAATAGCATCTCATCACATAAACAGAAATATGAGTTATTTAAAAATAAAAAAATATGGTAAGGTTGAAAAAGTTGTGATAGATGATAACCCTCGTTTTATGCTGAATAGGGAATACCAAACTCTTAACCAGATAAATGAGGTTTTAAAAAAAGTAAGAGGGGATGCCGTACCCGATGCTTTTGTTATTGGCTTTTACAAAGGCAAGCGTTATTATTTAGAACAACTTTGGAAACAAGGTATTATACCTGAACAGAAACAGTAAAACTCTTTCAGAGAGCTCCAAGAACTTTTCCGGCTATAGCCGCATAACCCTAAAACTGTGCTTTTAAACCCTTAGGATCTGGTTTTGAGATACCGGAACATCTCAGCCTCTAATAGGTTTTCCTCACCTTCCAAATCATAATAAGGATAAAGCCAAACAGCATACCACCTAAGTGGGCAAAGTGCGCCACATTATCTGCGGCACTGTTATGAATGCCAGAGAATAATTCTATAGCACCATAACCTGCCACCAGATATTTTGCTTTAATAGGAATAGGAATAAACATAATCATCAATTCTGCATTGGGGAACAACATACCAAAGGCAATCAGTAAGCCAAATAAAGAACCTGATGCACCCACAACAACCAAACGGTTTAAATACTCATTGCGTTGTTCTATTATCTGAGATTGTAAAATGTAATCCTTTGTTTCGGCAATTAAATCATTAGTCTCTTTCATGATGGGTTGCAGTTGAAAGTAATAAACCAATAGCTGTATAGAAGCAGCACCTAAACCGGTAAATACGTAGTAAAACAAAAAGCGTTTTGGTCCCCATGTGTTTTCGAGTATAGAGCCGAACATAAAAACGGCATACATGTTAAAAAAGATATGTAAAATACTACCGTGCATAAACATATAAGTAACAAACTGATAAGGTTTAAAGGCAGGGGCTTTGATATAATGCAAACCCAACATATTGGTAAGGTCTATGCCTTGTTTTTCAAGTAACCAGGTGGCGGCAAAAAGAATGATGTTTATTATTAATATGTTTTTGGTAACAACAGGAAGTGACTGAAAGTTCATAATCTAATTACGTTTAAATAGTTTATCTATATCCGTTTGGTTTATTTGAGTATAAACAATTTTCCCTTGCGGACTATACGCATGTTCTTCGCAGGCAAAAAGATGTTCAACCAAAAGTTTCATTTCTTCAGTCTGCAATTCTTTACCATACTTTATACAGGTATTTTGCGCCAGTGCACGGCAAATATTCTCTCCCTTATCCAGCTTAATATCTAAGTTGTTCAGCTTGTAGTTTTCAAGTACACCGTTTAAAACCTCTATGCTGTTTAAAGAACTTAAATCTGCCGGAACACCTTGCACAACCACCGTATCTTTACCAAAGGGAGCAATATCAAAACCAAGATTCTTTAAATCATCATTCAGGTCTTTCAGTAAAAGCATATCTGCGGGAGACAATTCAATGGTTTGAGGGAAAAGTTCCTGTTGAGAATGTATAGGATGTTGTGCCGACTTCTTATAATGCTCATACATAATGCGCTCATGGGCGCGCTGCTGGTCAATCAATAATAAACCATCACCGGTAATGGCAACTATATATTTGCCTTGCAACTGAAACACCTTATCAAAAACTACTTCAGCTTTTTGCGCATGAAATAAATTCTCTGTTTCAATCTGTGAAATCTGTGGCTGAATTGCGAGCTTCACATAATCTTCATACAAAGTTTTCCAATCTCCATTATTAGCCCTTGTCTCTATCTTCTCTTTAAACGGATTATAGTTTGGGTTATAATCTATCTTAGGAGCTTGCGGTACGCCTTGGTTTCCGGTATAACTAAACTCAACAATCTGCTCTACATCAAAATCAATAGAAGGAGCCAAGTTGTTTTTACCTAAAGCACGCTTAACAGAAGTCTTTAAGATAGCATACACTGTTTTCTCATCTTCAAACTTTATTTCTGTTTTAGTAGGATGAATATTTACATCAATCACATTAGGAGGAACTGTAATAAAAATAAAATATGCTGGATTTTCACCTTCTGGAATAAGTTGAAAATAAGCACTCTTAACAGCATGGTCTAAGTAAGCGCTTTTAATAAAACGGTTATTCACAAACAAATATTGCAGGCCTCTTTTCTTTTTAGAAGAAGCAGGCGTACCCACGTAACCTGTTATGGTAATTTTTGGAGTTTGCTCGTTTACCGCAACCAGCTTATCTTTTAAGATATTACCCGCTAAACCCGCTATGCGCAACAATAAGTTGGTGGCAGGTAAGTTATACACCTCATTAGTGTTACTAATTAACTTAAAAGCAACATCGGCATGTGCCATTGCCACACGCTCAAACTCATCAATAATATGGCGGAGTTCAATAGCATCATCCTTCAAGAAATTACGACGGGCGGGAACATTAAAAAACAAATTCTTTACAGAGAAAGAACTACCTATTGCGCACTGGCAAGGTTCCTGACTTACTAAATTTCCCCCCTCTATAATTATAGATGTTCCTGCACTTGCTTCAGGCGTTTTAGTTTTTAATTCTACCTGAGCCACAGATGATATAGCTGCCAAAGCCTCGCCTCTAAAACCTTTGGTACTAATGACAAATAAATCATCGGCTGTTTTTATCTTAGATGTAGCATGGCGTTCAAAGCACATACGCGCATCGGTCTCACTCATGCCATTGCCATTGTCTATAACCTGTATCAGTATTTTACCACCTTCTTTTACCAGTAATGAAATTTGCGTAGCGCCTGCATCAATGGCATTTTCAAGTAATTCTTTAACTACCGATGAGGGGCGTTGCACCACCTCGCCTGCCGCAATCTGGTTGGCAATGTTCTCGGGTAAAAGATTAATAATATCGGGCATGTCTCAAATAAAATAAGTGGCTGCAAAACTACTATTTTACAAGTTAGATAAGGACTGATAGTTTTTAATAACTATAAACAAGCTGTTATTTATTCCTTTCTATAGTAATAAAAGTATGACGTAATGTGAACTTAAGTTTAATAACTTAATAATTACTTAACATTGAATTTAATATATACTCGCTACTTTCGCAGTTAATACCCAAAATATATGGAAAGTCCCGCAAAGGTTTTACTAGTTGATGACGAGCAGGATATATTAGATTTTTTAAAGTATAATTTAGAGAAAGAAGGCTTTGAGGTATATACTGCAAACAACGGTAGAGATGCTGTAGCCATTGCAACCGAAAAACGCCCCGATTTAATTGTACTTGATGTAATGATGCCTGGCATGGATGGTATCGAAACTTGCCGTGCAATAAGACTTATAGAAAATCTGAATCATACTGTCATAGCTTTTTTAACTGCCCGAAACGAAGATTACTCCCAAATTGCGGGTTTTGATGTAGGTGCCGATGATTATATAACCAAACCCATAAAGCCTCGTGTACTTATCAGTCGTATTAAAGCCCTATTGCGCAGAGGTGCTGCTGCCAACACTACTTTTAATGATATAATAGATATAGGCAATCTCCGCATAGAAAGACCAAAACACATGGTTATTAAAGATGGTATAGAAATAGTTTTTGCAAAAAAAGAGTTTAAACTTTTAATGCTATTGGTAAGTGCACCGGGCAAAGTCTTTCATCGCGAATTTATTATGGAGCATGTTTGGGGCAACGAAATAGTGGTAGGCGATAGAACCATTGATGTGCACATCCGCAAACTACGAGAAAAATTAGGCGACGATTATGTTAAAACAATCAAAGGTATAGGCTATAAATTTGAGTTTTAGTCAACTTGGTTTTATTGTTAGTAATTAGTTAAAGAACATCCCTTTTTCATTCAATTAGCAAACACATACATTGTTTTAAAACATATCTTTGCACACAGTTTTTAAAAAACTGTTATGCAAAACGGCACTAAATTTATCTTTGTTACTGGAGGTGTTACCTCTTCCCTCGGTAAAGGAATCATCGCAGCATCTTTAGCAAAATTACTTCAGGCAAGGGGCTATACAGCCACTATTCAAAAGCTTGACCCTTATATTAATGTAGACCCCGGAACACTTAACCCCTACGAACATGGCGAATGCTATGTTACTGACGATGGGGCAGAAACCGATTTAGATTTAGGGCATTACGAACGCTTTTTAAATGTACCTACATCTCGCGCAAACAACGTTACTACCGGAAGGATTTATCAAAATGTTATAGAGAAAGAACGTAAAGGGGACTATCTTGGTAAAACCGTGCAGGTAATTCCGCATATAACGGATGAGATAAAGAACCGCATTAAAGAATTAGGCAAAACTGGACAATTTCAATTTGTAATTACCGAGATTGGCGGTACCGTTGGTGATATTGAATCCCTACCTTATATAGAGGCAGTTCGTCAGCTGAAGTGGGAGATGGGCAATAATTGTATGGTGGTTCACTTAACCTTATTACCCTATTTATCTACTACGGGTGAGTTAAAAACCAAACCAACCCAGCACTCTGTTAAATTATTATTAGAAAGTGGCGTACAACCTGATGTGTTAGTTTGCCGTGCAGAACATGCGCTTAATAAAGATATTCGTCGTAAACTGGCTTTATTCTGTAATGTAGAACCTGATGCTGTAATAGAAGCCCGCGATGCACACAGCATTTACGAAGTTCCGCTGCTGATGGAGAAAGAGCAATTAGATGCTATTGTTTTACGTAAATTAGGCTTAGATAGTGCCCATACGCATGTAGATTTAAGTCAGTGGAAACAATTCTTGCACAAGCTTCATCATCCTAAAAAGGAAATTAAAATAGGTTTAATTGGTAAGTATGTAGAACTTAAAGACTCCTATAAATCAATCTCCGAAGCCTTTGTGCATTCGGGTGCGGTTAATGAATGTAAGGTGGTTATAGAGTGGATACACTCTGAAAACCTTACCGAAGAAAATATTGCCGATAAATTAAAGAATCTTAAAGGCATTTTGGTAGCACCCGGTTTTGGCAGCCGTGGCATAGAAGGTAAGATACTTACCATTAAATACGCGCGCGAGAACAATATTCCTTTCCTTGGTATTTGCCTAGGTATGCAATGTGCCGTTATAGAGTTTGCCCGCAATGTGATGGGTTTAAAAGATGCCCATAGCCGCGAGATGAACCCCGCCACCAGTAGCCCGGTTATAGATTTACTGGAAGCACAAAAAAACATTTCCCACATGGGTGGCACCATGCGTTTGGGCGCTTACCCTTGTCATATTGAAGAAGGTACGCTTGCTTATAGAGCTTATAATAGAGTCGATATTACCGAGCGCCACCGCCACCGTTATGAGTTTAATAATGAATACACCAAGCAGTTTGAAGCAGCGGGTATGATGCTTTCGGGTATTAACCCCGATGCCGGTTTGGTAGAAATTATAGAGTTAAATAAACATCCCTTCTTTATTGGTGTGCAATTCCATCCCGAATATAAGAGTACTGTAGAAAAACCACATCCTTTGTTTGTAGCCTTTGTAAAGGCTTCTATGAATTAAGACTAGTATTTTTTCTTCATTGTTGTTATATGAACAGAATAACTAAGCTCTTTTGCCCAGTTCAATAATTTCCATGTTTTTAATTTCAGTACCATCTATAGCAAAGCGCAAAGCTGTTTTTACCTGATGAAAGCCTTGCATACCACATGCACCTGGGTTTAAATGAAATAAACCAAACTGTTTATCATACATAATTTTAAGGATATGAGAATGTCCGCAAATAAACAAAGCAGGTTTTTCTTGTAAAATAACTGCTCTGGCATCGGCACTATATTTAGCAGGGTAGCCACCTATATGGGTAATAAACACTTTTACTCCTTCGCAATTAAAAATAGCATTTTTAGGATATACCTTGCGAATACCCTGCCCATCTATATTGCCATAAACAGCTTTAAGAGGCTTTAATTTCTCTATATGTTGGCAAACATCAAGGGTGCCAATATCTCCGGCATGCCATACTTCATCAACGCTTTGCACATATTTTACCAGTTTCTCATCAAAATAGCCGTGTGTATCACTAAGAAGGAGTATTTTTTGCATACAAGCCAAAGATAGGAAATCAATTATATGTGAAAAGGTTCAAATTATTGCGTTTAAGCGTATACTCTTAGGCGAAACTATCATGCCGGTTGATGAAACTCTGGCGATAGTCTGTTATACCATAATGCTTGTAGACTAAACTATTATGTACTTGGACGAAACTATTATGCTTGTAGACGAAATAAGCACCTACTAAGCACAAACAAGCATACTATATTATATACAACAAACAGAGAGGTAATAGCCTCTTTTTTAATGGTGCTTTTTAACAGTTAGGTAAGTCTACCCCATCCTTTGATGGTTCTACAAGCTAAGCTCAGAATATCAAAGGACTACTCTTCTAATAAACCACGCCCTGTCTTTTGTATTTTGTTTTGGTCTTTTAGTCCGAGTACTATTTTATCGAGTATGCCATTGATGAATCCTCCACTTTGGGGGGTACTGTATTCTTTGGTTATCTCTATATACTCGTTCATAGAAACTTTTACAGGTATGTTTGGCAGGTAAAGTATTTCGGTAAGAGCCATCTTCATTAACAATACATCTAAGGATGCAATACGCTCTAATTCCCAGTTTTTGGTATGTTCGGTAATCATGGCTTCAAACTCGCTGCTATGCAGGATAGTTTTAATAAACACATCGCTTACAAATTTCTTATCACCTTCTTCATCGCGATACAAAATAGGCGCAGGTATTTTTTTTTCGGTAACGATATCCATCCAATTGCTCAGAAAGAAAAAACCATAATAATAGTCGTCTGTCCAATAGATATTCTTTTCATCAAACCAGAAATTAAAGAGTTCATGTTCGTAAAGGAAGGACTCTAAAATGGTTTGGATAAATTTTTTGTCCTCGTTAAAACCATGTTGTTCGCTTTGCAGGTATTCTTTAAATAAATCGGTATTCTTAATTTCATTAAACACCTTACGAACCAAGTCTTGATCATTCTGCCAACTTACCTTATAACTTTTCCAAGCTTCGTTAAGGTGTTTATTTTCGTTAAGAGCTGTAAGAAAAAGATTATTTACAAACTTCATATTTGGATTTAAATCCTGCTGAGTGGGAAGCCTTTTTACACGAGCTTCTTCCATGGAGATGCGGGCAACAAATTGCAGGTTATTTAAAAAACTAAGTAGATACAGGAATAATTCGTACGATTTATCGATTGAGGAAAAGAGGTTTTTCTCTGCCACCTTCACATCAGCCTTTTCATCTCTAAAAAAAGCATACAAGGCTTGCATTATTTTTATGCGTAAAAATCGTCGGTTAAACATATAAAGAACGTTGGTTGGTTTTATTTCACTATTAAAATCTTACTTTTATCTTACCAATAGCCTCTATGCGCTTTTCTGCAATTCGGTTAGCTGCCATATAGGTTGGTATCTTTTCTGTTTTTGCTGTTTGAATAATACTCCAAGTTGTATCGTAAATCTTTTCGGCATGGGCCATTGCACGTTCGCGCACATAGCCTTCTAACTCATAATATACATTAATAATGCCACCAGAGTTAACTACAAAATCGGGTGCATATAAAATACCTTTTTTAGTAACTACTTCGCCGTGAACTTTTTCATCAGCTAATTGGTTATTGGCAGCACCACATATAATAGCACATTTCAATTTACTTAAAGTATCATCATTAACAGTTGCACCTAAAGCGCAGGGCGCATAAATATCAATATCTAAATCAAACATTTTATTAGGTGTTACCAATTTAGCGCCATGTTTTTCGACAGCCATTTTTACACGCTCTTCGCTAATATCGTATACATAAAGCACAGCTTTTTCTTTAGCTAAATGCTCTACCAAATGCATACCTACATTACCTAACCCTTGTACTAATACTTTTTTTTCGGCAAGAGAATCATTACCATAAACTTCTTTAGCACTTGCTTTCATAGAAACATAAACGCCATAAGCGGTAACCGGAGAAGGGTCTCCCCCACCCCCCATGCTTACAGGAAGACCAGCAACATAACTTGTTTCGTTATGTATAGTTTCCATATCTCTGGTATTAACACCTACATCTTCGGCAGTAATATATTTTCCCCCAAGCGTATTAATAAATTTACCAAAACGACGAAGCAGAGCTTCTGATTTTATTTTCTTTGGGTCGCCAATAATTACAGCCTTACCCCCACCCAAATTAATTCCTGCAACAGAAGATTTGTATGTCATCCCGCGCGAAAGGCGCAAGACATCTATCAGTGCTTCTGTTTCATTAGTGTAATTCCAAAAACGTGTACCACCCAAACTTGGGCCAAGAATAGTATTGTGTACACCAATAATAGCTTTTAAACCTGTTTCATTATCATTACAAAAAACAAGTTGTTCGTGGTTATATTCCAACATGCGTCCTATAACCGGGTTTTGCGCTAAGGCTGTGCTTGCCACGTCTTTTACTTCCATTATTTCAATGCTATGCGGTCAAATGTAGATGTATTTTTTGAATGGACAAACATCATAAATCATAAAAGGAACAAAGCATTAGCTTAATGAACTAAAAAATTAGACAAACAAAGGTTTTGAGCTTACATTTGCAGAGGTGAAGAAGTTTTTAGTCATTACTTATTATTGGCCTCCTAGTGGGGGGGCCGGTGTGCAACGCATGCTGAAATTTGTAAAGTATATGCCTAGTTTTGGTGTACAGCCATTTGTAATTACTATCGATGAAAATAAGGCATTTTATCCCATTAAAGATACTACGCTTTTAAAAGACATAAACCCTGATTTAAAAATCGTAAAAACAACAAATACCGAGATACTTAAAGTCTTTAGCACCTTGTTGCCAAAAAAAGAAGTGCCTCATTCGGGTTTTGCTAATCATAACAAGAATACATTTATCAGTAAAGTATTGCGTTTTTTAAGAGGCAACCTGCTTATACCTGATGCAAGAAAAAGCTGGGTAAATAGCGCCTATAAAGAAGCCTGCAAATTAATTGAGGAAGAGAAGATAGATACCTTTATTATTTCTACCCCCCCTCATAGCTCCCAATTAATAGGGCTTAAGTTAAAGAAGAAGTATCCCAATCTTAAATGGATTGCCGATTTGCGTGACCCCTGGACAGATATCTATTATTATAAAGATTTGCTACATACCAATTGGGCTAAAAAAATTGATTTGAAATATGAACGCGAAGTAATAGAACAGGCAAATGCTATTTTGGTTGTAAGTAATGGCATTAAAGAAATGTTTACCGATAAGTATAAAAACATTGAAGCCAAAACACATGCCATTCCTAATGGGTTTGATGAAGATGATTTTAAGACTCCCTCTAACCCGCCTCAACACGAGTTTTTAATTTCTCATACCGGAACTATTGCCGAAAGCTATAAGCCCGAAGTTTTTTTTAGTGCCTTTGAAAAGGTTATTTCCAAGTATGGCAGCCGATGTAAAATCAGAACATTGTTTGTAGGAAAGACATCACCTAATTTTAAAACACTGGCGGCAAAGTATAATGTCGCCAATTATGTTGAGCATAAAGATTACGTTCCGCATGAGCAAGTAATTACTTTTTTAAAAAACACCACCTGCCTGTTGCTTATTATTGCCGAATCAGCAAATCAAAAAGGACTTTTATCAGGTAAGTTGTTTGAATATCTAGCAGCTAAAAAACCAATTATTGCCATTGGTCCCAAGCATGGTGATGCAGAAGAAATACTGACTACCTGTGAAGCAGGAAGGATGTTTAGCAGAGATCAGGAACAAGAATTAGTAAATTACATAAGTGAAGAAATTGAAGAATGGTTAAAGAACCCTAACCTTGATTTACAGAACAATAAAATTGATTCCTTTTCGCGTAAGAATTTAACTGCCCAGCTTTGTAAAGTGATATACGGGTAAATCATTTTTATATTCATTTAATACACCATTATCATATTCTTTATTACATTAGTAAAAAATTAAATCATGCGTAATACATTTATTATCTCAAGTATTTTAATAGTGGCACTGGCTGGCTGGCTTAGCTCCCTTTGGCATCCTTTTGTGTGGAGCTTTATCCTAATCATTCCTATTATTCTTTTAGGGATATATGATATGATGCAAAGCCATCATACCATTATGGCAAATTATCCGGTGGTGGGGCGTATGCGTTGGCTGGCAGAATGGTTGCGCCCTAAAATATATCAATACTTTGTGGAGAGTGATACGGATGGGGCTCCCTTTAACCGCCTTAGCAGAACCGTAATTTATCAGCGTGCAAAAAAAGTAAATGATACTACTCCTTTTGGTACGCAGTTAGATGTATATAATACAGGTTACGAGTGGTTAAACCATAGTATTAACCCGCTTCGCCACGACCAGATAGACCATAACCCGCGTGTGTTGGTTGGTGGACCCGATTGTAAACAACCTTACTCGGCAAGTATTTATAACGTATCTGCTATGAGCTTTGGCTCGTTAAGTCAGCATGCAATTATGGCGCTTAACGGGGGTGCTAAACTGGGTGGCTTTGCGCACAATACGGGCGAGGGTGGTTTAAGCCCCTATCATCTTAAACCCGGTGGAGATATATTTTGGCAAATTGGTACCGGTTATTTTAGTTGCCGCAATAAAGACGGTAGTTTTAATAAGGAAGCTTTTACCGAACGTGCTTTGCATACCAGTGTAAAAATGATAGAGATAAAACTATCTCAGGGTGCTAAACCGGGGCATGGCGGCATATTACCTGCTGCCAAAGTAACGCAGGAAATTGCTGATATACGTTTGGTTGAAATGGGTAAAGATGTGATGTCTCCACCTTATCACACCGCTTTTTCTAATCCTGTTGGGTTGTTAGAGTTTGTAAAGAAACTACGCGACCTGTCGGGTGGAAAACCCGTTGGTTTTAAACTATGTATCGGACAAAAAGTGCAATTTATTGCTATTTGCAAAGCTATGCTTCAAACAAAAATTCAACCCGATTTTATTACCGTTGATGGTGGCGAAGGAGGTACAGGTGCTGCACCACTTGAGTTTAGTAACTCAGTAGGTATGCCTTTACGCGATGCGCTTGCTTTTGTGTACGATACCCTGCATGGTTTTGGATTGAAGAAACACATTAAAATTATTGCTTCGGGCAAGGTGCATACAGGGTTTGATTTGGTTAAGAACCTTTCCTTAGGTGCTGATATGTGCAATGCTGCCCGTGCCATGATGTTGTCTTTAGGTTGTATACAAGCTTTAGAATGTAACAGCAATACCTGTCCTACCGGAGTTGCCACGCAAGACCCTAAACTATTTAAAGGATTAAATGTTGCCAATAAACGTGTGCGTGTAGCAAACTTCCATCACGAAACCGTTAAATCTGCTGTAGAATTGATGGCTGCTGCCGGAATAGACCATCCAAGCAAGTTGCACCGTTCGCATATATATCGTAGAGTAAGTGCTAATCAAATACAAACCTATGCCGAGATGTATCCGCATCTATTAAAAGGTTCTTTGTTGGAAGCCCCATTTCCGCAGGGTTGGGAGTTGGATATGATGAACAGTCATGCCGAAACCTTTGAACCCGCTATACATTATGCTAAAGAAATGTAAGATTAAGAATGAAAGATTAAAAATTGATAGATTTATTTTTTACTGTTCTTAATCTTTAATTTTGCATTTTTAATTTCTAATTATTTTTTATGATTCTCTCCATCATCGTAGCCGCAGCAGAAAACAACGTTATTGGTAAAGACAATAGCCTTATTTGGCATTTACCTGCCGACATGAAGTTCTTTAAAGAAAAAACAAAAGGCCATGCCGTAATTACCGGAAGAAAGAACTACGAATCTATCCCTGAGAAATACCGCCCCCTACCCGACAGAACTAACATAGTCATTACCCGTCAGCTCGATTATAATGCGAAGGGAGCTATTGTGGTTAATTCTATTGATGAAGCCATAGAATATGCTCAAACCCATTTTGCTACTCAGGAAGTGTTTATTATTGGCGGAGCAGAAATATATAAGCAAACCATTTCTACTTGTCATAAAATCTATTTAACCCGCATACATCATACCTTTAACGGCGATGCCTTCTTTCCTGAATTATCTTTAACCGATTGGCAGTTAAAAGCGCAACTCAGCATTTCTGCCGATGAGAAGAACAAATACCCCTTTACGTTTGAAACTTGGGAGAGGAAAGCACCTAATTCTTAACACCTAAAAGTGCTTATATACACTTACTTGATGAGTTAATCCGCTCAATTGATGAAGTGAGCAGTACGTTTCATGATTTCAGCAGCTGATGACACGTTTCGAACAGTTAGTTTAATGAACTGAGCAGATAAATTGATGAGTTAAGCAGTACATTTCACGATTCGGGCAGTTCAATTGATAAAGCGAGCAGCTTACTTGATGAAGTGAGAGCAGTACATTTAATAATTGGAGCAGTTGAATTGATGACGTGAGCAGCTCAACTGATGAAGAGATCTGCTCAAATCATAATTACAACTTTTTACTGTACGAATTATTACTTAACCGTTACTCTTGCAACAGTATCATTACAACCCTCTCTCCTTATCTAAATAAGATTGTACCAAATCTATAGCATTATCAAGTACATCGCTAAGGGCACAAATGTAGCAGCCCGGTTTTGCTAGAGATAGTGCATGTTTCAGTGCTTCAATTTCTTTGGGTATATATTCATATGATTGGTTCGGCTTGGTTTCTTTTATTCCTTCTACCAATAAGCGTACAATATCATCGGCTTCTCTGCCACGCAAAAACTTATCCTGACGGATGATAATATGGTCGAACATCTCAGCAGAGATTCTTCCCATATCACGTATGTCTTCATCGCGCCTGTCGCCGGTGCCTGTTATAATACCAATCTTATACGGAGATTCTATAGTTGCCATAAACTCTTTAATACCTCTGAAACCATCAGCATTGTGGGCAAAGTCTATCATTACTTTATACTCTTTAAAATCAAAAATGTTCATCCTGCCGGGTGTTTGTGCAGCAGAAGGAATGAAAGTCTCTAAACTTACTTTTATATCTTCGATAGTAAACCCATATACATACGATGCAAGCGTGGCAGCCAGTACGTTGTATATCATAAAGGTTACACGCCCACCAAAGGTTAGCGGTATGGTAGTTACTTTCTCAACCCTGAACTTCCATTCTCCTTTTTTGATGGTGATAAAGCCATTCTCGTAAATAGCGGCAATGCCTCCTTTTTTGCAATGCTCGCGTATTACTTTGTTGTTTTCATCCAGACTAAAATAGGCAATATTGCAATCAACCATTTTAGAGATGCCTACACAATATTCGTTATCGGCATTAAGCACCACATAACCATCACGCTTCACGCTTTTTGCTACTACGCCTTTTACGTTCGCCATGTCTTTCAATGTATTTATGTCTGATAAACCCATGTGGTCTTCCTGAATGTTGGTTACCACAGCCACATCGCATTTACCAAAGCCTAAGCCCGCACGCAAAATACCCCCACGCGCGGTTTCCAACACAGCAAACTCTACGGTAGGGTCTTTTAAAATAAACTCAGCACTAATGGGTCCGGTGGTATCTCCTTTAGTAAGCATAGAGTTTTGTACATAAATACCATCTGATGTAGTAAAGCCTACACGGTAACCATTATTTTTAACGATGTGTGCAATTAAACGGGTAGTAGTAGTCTTACCATTCGTACCCGTAACAGCTATAATGGGTATGCGGCAATTTTTTCCGGGAGGGTACAACATATCCAACACGGGTGCTGCTACATTACGCGGCAACCCTTTAGCAGGCGCTAAGTGCATACGAAAACCGGGTGCGGCATTAACTTCCAGTACTACTCCACCATTAGCTTCTAAGGGTTCACTAAGATTAGTAGCCATAATATCTATGCCACAAATATCCAACCCAATTACACGAGAAATGCGTTCGCAAATAAATATGTTATGCGGATGTACCATATCGGTAACATCTGTTGAAGTGCCACCTGTACTAAGATTAGCAGTACCTTTTAAATAACAGATTTCATCTTTCTTTAAAACAGTTTCAAGCGTATAATTATGTTTGCTAAGTTGGTCAAGGGTTTCTCTATCGATACTAATTTCAGTTAATACATTTTCATGTCCGTAACCCCTGCGCGGATCTTGGTTTTCTTTTTCTATCAATTGTTGAATGGTAGAAACACCATCTCCTTTCACATGAGCGGGTTCTCTTAATGCCGCCGCAATAAAACGGTGATTGATAACTAAAATACGAAAGTCATATCCTGTAATAAACTTTTCTACAATTATTCTGCGCGAGTATTTCTTGGCATGCTCGTAAGCAGCCATAGCTTCATCAAAGGTTTTCACATTGATGGATGCACCTTTTCCATGATTGCCATCTAAGGGTTTAAACACCAACGGAAACCCAACTTTATCAATTACTTCTTTCACTTCACTTTCGTGAGAGATGCACATACCTTTAGCAACAGGAATGGCAGCATCCTGCAACATACGTTTGGTCTCATCTTTATTACTGGCTAAATCAACCGCAATAGAACTGGTTCTGTCTGTCATGGTGGCTCTAAAACGAACCTGATTTTTACCATAACCTAACTGCACTAAAGACTGGCTATCTAAACGTATAAAAGGAATATCACGCTCAACAGCTTCATCAACAATAGAACCTGTACTTGGCCCAAAACGTTCCTTCTCGCGTAACTGACGCATAGCTTTTATATCAGCATCCAAATCATATTCGCTTGAATTAACTAAAGCTTCTGCAATTTTAACGGAAGCTTTTGCAGCATATATGCCAACGCTTTCTTCCATATAAGAAAATACCACATTATATATACCCGGAGTTCCGGTTCCCCGTGTTCGACCAAAACCGCACTCCATGCCCGCTAAGGTTTGTATTTCTAAAGCAAGATGCTCTATAACGTGTCCCATCCAGGTACCTTCTTTTACACGCTCAAAAAAACCACCTTCATAATTTTTAGAACAACGATGTGATTGCATGGTAGGGAACATCTTTTCTAATCGCTCAAGAAAACCCTTTATTTTATTGGTAGGTCGTTCTTCCAACTCTTCCAAATCCAACTTCATTACAATTACTTTCTTACGGTAATTAGACCAGTAGTTAGGTCCGCGCATGGCTTTAATCTCTATAATCTTCATAGTAAGTAATTTTTTACAAGATAGGTTTTGTTCACAATATAAACAATAGCTTGTTGGCAATAAGCCGATAATAGGTTAAGTAATTGTTAAGTTTTTGGAGGCATTAGTTTATTTTTGCCTTATCTAACTTATAAATAATGAGTGTTCCAAAAGGTAAATTAATAATAATAGGTGGTAGTGTTGACAGAGGAAGTTTTTCTGAGAACCCAAGCGATTTACCTAAGAAACTTAAATTCTTTGAACAAGGTATCCTAAATCGCATTATTAAAGAGTCTGCTAAAAACACATCTTCTAAGATTGAGATTATTACTACAGCATCCAGCATTCCCGAAGAAGTAGGTGCAGAGTATGTTAGTGCTTTTCACAACCTGAATGTGTTGGATGTAAATGTGCTGAATATTAAAACCAGAGATGAAGCAAATGCACCTGATATACTAACCCGCTTAAAGAACGCTGATATTGTGATGTTTACCGGAGGAGACCAGTTGCGCTTGTCCTCTATTATAGGTGGTACGGCTTTCCATCATCTATTACTGGATAGATACGAGAATGATAATTTTGTTATTTCAGGAACATCAGCAGGTGCGGCAGCAAGCTCTAATAACATGATTTATCAGGGCAGTAGCAATGGTGCGTTATTAAAGGGTGAAGTAAAAATAACAGGTGGGTTAGGATTTATAAACAACGTAATTATTGATACACACTTTGTGCAACGTGGCAGAATAGGAAGATTAATGTATGTTTGTGCCAGTAACCCCATTAACTTAGGCATTGGCTTAGGTGAAGATACTGGTTTATTAATTACTGAAGGAAGAAAGATGGAAGCTATAGGTTCTGGTTTGATAATATTAGTGGATGGAACCCAAATGCGCGATACGAATATTACTGATGTGGATATGGGCGCGCCGGTTTCTATAGAAAACTTAATTGTTCACGTAATGGCCTTTGGAGATTATTACGATTTGAAAGCCAAAAAACTAACCATACAGCATAGTATGATTATGTAATTTTAATTACCTAATCCTTATAAATACCTATATAAAGACTGTTATCCTGCACCTTGCTTGCTCGATACATACCTTCTGAGTTATAAGAAAGTTCTATATTTCCTTTGGCATCAAGGGCAATTAAACCTCCTTCGCCACCAATCTTTAC
Organism: uncultured Candidatus Saccharibacteria bacterium; assembly: GCA_963763345.1. GTDB lineage: Bacteria > Bacteroidota > Bacteroidia > B-17B0 > Aurantibacillaceae > PALSA-968. The sequence continues at coordinate 26,230 of CAVXOV010000059.1, read as the reverse complement.
CAGCTTATCCATCACTACTTTTTGACAAGCTTCTTTTAGCGAAAGTCCTTTATATTCTATCAAACAAGATACATCGTAAGCCACTACCGAGCGGATGAAAAACTCGCCATGCCCCGTACAGGAAACTGCACAAGTTGCGTTGTTAGCATAAGTACCTGCACCAATAACGGGTGTATCACCAACGCGACCGTGCTTTTTGTTTGTCATACCACCGGTAGAAGTTCCGGCAGCTAAATTGCCATTAACATCTAAAGCAACAGCACCCACAGTTCCAAACTTCTTCTCGTTGTTTACGGTATGGTCTAAAATAACGGTATCACTTTTCAAAGCTTCCTGCCATTGCTCATAACGCATTTGGGTATCAAAGTATTCATCGGGGGCAAACTCAATATGGCTCTTTTTGGCAAATTCCATAGCGCCTTGTCCCGCAAGAAACACATGCTCTGATTTATCCATCACGGCTCTTGCTAACGAAACAGGGTTCTTAATATTACTAACGCCTGCAACAGCCCCTGCGGTTAAATCTTTACCGTTCATTAAAGAGGCATCCATTTCATGCTTTCCATCATGTGTAAACACGGCACCCTTACCTGCATTAAATAATGGGTTATCTTCCATCGTTCTGATGGCTGCTTCAACGGCATCTAAGCAATATCCTCCTTTTTTAAGGATAGTATCTCCGGCAAGAATAGCATCTTCTAAAGCTTTTCTATAAGCGGTTTCTTTTTCGGGTGTCATGGCAGAACGAAGTATGGTTCCTGCCCCGCCATGTATAGCAATTGCGTATCGATTCATTTTTTTAGCTAATTAAATATAATTTATAAATTTACTAAAATTTGAAATGAATAAACTATTTCTTTTTATTCTTATTGTTGTTATGCTGAGTGGTGTAAAAGCATCTGCACAGGACACTAGTGAGTGGAAAGATATACGCGCTAAAATAGTACACGAAGATTTCTTTTTAAAATACCATCCCACGGCCATACATTATATTTTGCGGGCCAATTTAGAAATGCAAATAAAAAAGTTTGATGATGCCATTAAAGATTATACCAAAACCATTGAATTAGATGCGCAAAATGCAGATGCCTATAACAGAAGAGGAAAAGCCAGAGCTTGTATAAAGAATTATACAGAAGCTAAAGCTGATTTTGAGAAGGCCGTAGCACTAAACCCTAATGAGCAATCGTATAAGGATAATCTTAAACTGATGCAGATTAGAGAATCTATTAAACATTAAACTACAAAGCCGGAGCATGATTAGCGAGGAAGTAAAAAACAAGGTAAAAAAAATTCTTACAGAGCATTTAGAAGTAAAGCAACTGCGAAAAACATCTGAGCGTTTTGCTATATTAGATGAGATATACAGCATGAACGGGCACTTTGATATTGAAACTTTGTATGTACATATGAAGAATAAAAAATACAGGGTTAGCAGAGCTACGCTATACAACACTGTTGAAGTTTTGCTGGAGTGTAATCTAATTATCAAGCATCAGTTTGGCAAGAACCAATCTATGTATGAAAAGGCTTATATGTATAAACAGCACGACCATCTAATTTGCCAGGATTGTGAGCATGTGTTTGAGTTTTGCGACCCACGCCTGCAACAAATACAGCAAATGGCCGGAGATATACTAAAGTTTCAGATAGAAAGACACTCGCTTACTTTGTATGGCAAATGTGAAGGTATTGCCAAGAATGGCAAATGCCCTCATGGCAACAAACCTTTGAAGTAAAGGATTAAATTAAATCAAACAGATTCTCAACACCCGGATAACGAGCTGTGGTAAAGCCCTCGGCATAACGCACGTTAATACTTCTGCCCCAAACGCTCATTTTAGAATATAGTGATTCTAAAAACTCAGGGCTTGAAATGGGTGTTTGCGGCTCTTTCGAATCAGGGTTATAAAACTGAGAAGAGTAAGCCATTATTGCTTCTCTCTTTTTATCGGCAAAAGTCGTAACGTCAACAACAAAATGTGGATGAATATAGTGGTCTTGTATATAATGATAAACCGCTTTTGGTCGCCATGCAGGTTGTTTGGTATTTATCTTAACCAAGCCGGAATAAAAACAAGCATCTGCTGTTAATTTCGCTGCCCTACCATGGTCAGGATGCCTGTCAGATATAGCATTACATAATACAACTTGCGGTTTATGCTCTCTGATTACTTTAATTACTTCAATAAGATGAGACTTGTTGTTTTCAAAAAAACAATCTTCAAACGTAAGTTGCTTTCTGAAGGAAACTCCCATTAGTTGAGATGCTTTCATAGCCTCCTGTGCACGCAGCTCAGCATTACCCCGAGTACCCATTTCGCCCAGCGTTAAATCAAGTATTCCAACTGTTTTACCAAGAGCAATATGCTTTAAAAGTGTGCCTGAACAGCTTAATTCAACATCATCCGGATGCACACCAATGGCTAAAATATCTACTTGCATAAAGTATTATTTACCTTCAATCCACTTGGTAATTTCTTCACTATCAGGTTTAGTCATAGACCCTAAGTGCTTTACCAAATGACCGTTTTCATCAATCAGGTATTTATTAAAGTTCCAGCTTACTTTAGAGCTTTCTACGCCATTTTTATCTTTATCCTTTAACCACAGGTAAATGGGAGCTGTAACAACACTAACTTTCTCCATCAAAGGGAAAGTTACTCCATAGTTCTTTGTGCAAAAACCACGTATTTCGGTTGCATTACCTGGTTCTTGGCCGCCAAAATCATTACAAGGAAAACCGATGATAACAAAGTTCTTATCCTTATGCTTTTGATACAATTCTTCCAGCCCTTTATATTGGGGGGTAAATCCACACTCACTAGCCGTGTTTACCACCATTATCTTTTTACCCTTTAATGTTGCAAAATCAAAATCCTGCCCTTCAAGGGTTTTTACTTTAAATTGATATATTGTCTTTGTGTCTGTTTCTATAAATGCGCTCATAATTAGTAAGGTTACTGCTATAATTGTTTTCATTGTTAAGTGAATTTGGGAGCAAATGTACGTAAAACAATTACTTTTGCTGTCAAATTTGAACACATCCAACATCATAGGTCTGTTAAAAAAGGAGTTTCTTTTGGAGTTCCGGCAAAAGACTTCTCTTGCCAGTATTCTATTATATGTATTAAGCATCGTATTTATCAGTTTCCTTAGTTTTAAAAGCGGCATAAAACCCGATGTATGGGGAGCTTTGTTTTGGTTAGTATTGTTCTTTGCCGGTATTAATGCAGCTTCTAAAAGCTTTTTTACGGAGAGTAAAGCACGTAGTATTTATAATTATACCTTATATCATCCTACCGAATTTGTAATTTCCAAAATAATATACAACATTGTATTGCTTTGGGTAGTATGTCTTTGCAGCGTTTTAACTTTTGGTTGGATGATTAGTTTTCCTGTACAAAACGTATTATTATTTGTACTTACTTTATTATTAGGAAGTGCTGCCCTTGGAGGTTCTTTAACTTTAATGAGTTGCATTGCCTCTAAAACAGGCAATAGTTATTCGGTAATGAGTTTATTAAGCATGCCGGTTTGTATCCCTGTCATGTTGTTGTCTTCTTCGTCTGACTAAAAATGCCATTGATGGATTAGATTGGTCAGTAAGTCATAAATACATAGGTGGGTTGTTTATAATAGATGTGATAATTATTTCTTTATCACTTTTCTTATTTAGGTATCTTTGGAAAGAATAAAATAATGAAGAATTGGTGGTGGAAAATAGTTGCAATTGCATTAGTGTTATTCTCAATAACAATGGGGTTTATAGGCAATGTACCCCGTTTGGATATTTTAAACGAAACCATTCGTAACTTATATTTTCATGTGCCTTTATGGTTTGCCATGCTTACGCAAATGGGCATTTCTTGGTTCTTTGCTTTGCGCTATTTAAACGGATATCATATAAAGTATGATATTCTTTCTTCTCGAGCGGCTTATGTGGGTGGTATGTTCGCCTTCCAGGTATTATTACTGGCTCTGTTTGGGCAACTTTTACTTGGGGCAAACCTTGGGTAGCCGATGACCCTAAGCTGCAAGGAGTAATGGCTTCTATGCTGGTATATTTTGTGTATTATCTTGTTACGTGCGTTAATACCTGATGCTCAAACCAAAGCACGCATATCGGCAGTATATAACATCTTTGCTTTTATTATGACGTTTGTATTTATTATGATTTACCCTCGCTTAGCACCTAACTCATTACATCCGGGTAATGGCGGTAACCCGCGCTTTTGGAAGGTATGATATGGATAATAGCATGCGTATGGTTTTTTATCCTGCCTGTATGGGCTGGATTTTAATGAGTGTATGGCTACTGACTATTTTAAACAGAATGAAAAAATTACAATACAAATTAGATAACCATGAAGAGATTAATTAGTCTGATAGGATTATTACTAAGTGTAACCAGTTCCTTTGCTCAAAACGATGCCCCACAAATGGCAGATACCTTTAGAAGCGAAGGAAAGATATATGTAGTAGTACTTGTGCTATCCATTGTATTTGTATGCTTAGCAACATACTTAATCATCATTGATAGAAAACTAAAAAAATTAGAAGATAAAGTAAAATAGAAAAATGAAAAAGACACACATAGCCATTATTGTAATAGTAGCCGTTGCCATTGGTGCACTAATAGCCACATTAGGCAGCAGCAGTACTTATGCTGATTTTAAGCAAGCAAATGAAAACCCCGATGTAGAGTTTCATGTGGTAGGTAAATGCGATAAACAAAAAGCAACGGAATATAACCCTGCAGTAAACACAGATGAATTTACTTTTTATATGATTGACACTAAGGGTGAAGAACGCAAAGTGGTTCTACATAAAAACAAACCGCAAGACTTTGAACGCTCTGAACAGGTTGTTATTATAGGTAAAATGCACAATGGCGAATTTCATGCCAACGATATTTTAATGAAATGCCCTTCTAAATATAACGATGGAAAGCCCACCGAGAACAAAGGGTAGTATTTGCAAAAAGTATTTTAACTAACTTGCTTTGTAATACTAATTTTATTTTCGTCCTTTATTGAAATTTTTAAAATGAAAGTTGTAATACTTGCAGGTGGTTTAGGTACACGTATATCAGAAGAAACTGACATCAGACCAAAGCCTATGGTAGAAATAGGTGGGAAACCTATTTTGTGGCATATCATGAAGATATATTCTCATTATGGGTTTAATGAGTTTGTGGTTTGTTTGGGGTATAGAGGTCATGTTATAAAAGAATATTTTGCTAATTTCTTTTTGCACCATGCAGATGTAACTTTTGATTTGGGTAACAATCAAACAGAAATACACAAATCGGGGTCTGAAAACTGGAAAATTACTTTAATTGATACAGGTAAGGATACGATGACTGGTGGACGCATTAAACGCATAGAACCTTATGTAAATAATGAAACCTTTATGCTTACTTATGGAGACGGAGTTAGTAATGTTAATATACCTGAGTTAGTAAAAACGCACAAAGCACATAAAAAATATGCTACTGTAACGGCTGTTCAGCCAAGTGGGCGGTTTGGAGCATTAGGTATTAATAGTAAAAATAAAGTAGAATCTTTTTTTGAAAAACCCAAGGGAGATGGGAGCTGGATAAACGGGGGCTTTTTTGTATGTGAACCACAGATTTTTAAATACATTGATAATGATGCTACTATTTGGGAGCAAAAACCTCTGGAGCATTTAGCAAAAAATAATCAACTGGTAGCATATAAACATGATGGTTTTTGGAAACCAATGGATACACTTAAAGATAAGCAAGATTTAAACGAATATTGGGAAACCGGTAAGGCCGAATGGAAAGTTTGGAAATAAAATGCGATGGATTTATTCAGTAACATTTATAAAAACAAAAAAGCACTTGTTACCGGAGATACCGGTTTTAAGGGCTCTTGGCTTTGTATTTGGTTAAAAGAATTAGGTGCTGATGTTTATGGATATGCTTTACCTCCTGCAACTAAGCAGGATAATTATGTTACGACAAATCTTACCTCTCAAATTCATCATATTGATGGAGATATTCGCAACAAAGAAAAATTACAGCGATATTTTAATGATACGAAACCTGATATAGCATTTCATCTAGCAGCTCAGCCCTTGGTGATAGATCTTATAACAACCCACATTATAATTTTGAAACGAATTTAATGGGCACGGTTAACTTTTTTGAAGCAATTAGAAATTGTTCTTCGGTTAAGGCTGCTATAAATGTTACAACAGATAAGTGCTATCAAAACATTGAACAAAACATCGGATATACTGAAGAGGATAGAATGGGGGGTGACGATCCTTACAGTGCTTCAAAAGGTTGTTCGGAATTGATTACTCATTCCTATTTAAAATCCTTTTTCTCAAAAGATGGCACGGTTAACATTGCTTCTGCAAGAGCAGGAAATGTTATCGGTGGAGGTGATTGGGCTGATAATCGTATTGTTCCTGATATGATGCGTTCCTATAAAAACAAAGAAATATCTATTATTAGAAACACACAATCGGTAAGACCCTGGCAGTTTGTGCTAGAACCCTTATTCGGATATTTAAAATTGGGAGAGAAACTCCTTAGCAACGGAAAATCATTTTCAGGCGGATGGAATTTCGGTCCTTATCCAAATGAAACCCATACCGTAAATGACGTGGTGAATGAAGTGAAGAAAATAATCCCTGCTATAAAAACTGAAGTATCTTCTTCAAAAGAAAAATTGCACGAAGCAAACTTACTTCAACTCAATATAGATAAAGCGATAAAGAATTTAGATTGGAAACCTAAACTTAATTTTAAAGAAACTATACAGTTTACCATTGATGGATACTTACAGGAATTAGAAAATAAACCTTTGTATGATTGCAGAGTTGAACAAATAAAAGCATATTGCAACAAATAGCATGTCAAAATTATTAGATATAAAACATCAGATACATTCTTTAATTAAAGAATACCATGATGAAGCCTTTAAAGAAAAAGCTTTTGTTGCCGGAGAATCTTCGGTTCCTGTCAGCGGAAAAGTATTTGACCATACCGAGCTTCAATACATTACAGATTCTGCACTAGATGCATGGTTTACTACAGGTAAGTTTAATACCGAGTTTGAAAAGAAACTGGCTAAATACATCAATGTAAAATCTGCCATTACCGTTAACAGTGGTTCGTCAGCTAATTTGGTTGCCTTTGCTACCTTAACTGCTAAAGAATTGGGAGATGAAGCTATTAAGCCGGGAGATGAAGTAATTACTGTGGCCGCATCCTTTCCTACAACTATTAATCCTATTGTGCAATTTGGCGCTATTCCTGTTTTTTTGGATGTGGATATCCCAACTTATCAAATTGATATAACGCATTTAGAAAAAGCCATAAGTAACAAAACCAAAGCGGTTGTGGTTGCTCATACACTGGGTAATACCTTTAATTTGGATGCTATTACTGCTTTTTGCGATAAACACAACTTGTGGTTGTTAGAAGATTGCTGTGATGCGCTTGGAGCTAAATACAATGGCAAACACGTGGGGACTTTTGGCGATATTGCTACATTGAGTTTCTATCCAGCGCATCATATTACGATGGGTGAGGGTGGTGCCGTATTTATGTCTAATGCTAAATTAAAAACCATTGCAGAATCGTTCAGAGACTGGGGACGCGATTGCTGGTGCGAACCGGGTAAGGACAACACTTGTGGCAAACGCTTTTGTCAGCAATTGGGTAATTTGCCGATGGGTTATGATCATAAATACATATACTCCCGCATAGGTTATAATTTAAAGATAACCGATATGCAGGCTGCGCTTGGCTTGGCGCAGCTTCAAAAGTTAGACAGATTTGTAGCAACTCGAAAAAGGAATTTTGATTTATTAAGTCAAGGTTTAGCTAAACATGCAGATAAACTAATCTTACCAAAAGCAACTGAAAATTCAGAACCATCCTGGTTTGGATTTCTGCTTACCGTAAAAAATAATGCAGGTATTACTCGAAATGATTTAGTTCAAAAACTAAACGATAAAAAAGTAGCAACCCGTTTGTTATTTGCCGGTGATTTAAGAAAACAACCTTATTTTAAAAATATTAACTACCGTGTGGTGGGAGATTTAACCAATACAGATATTATTGTAAATAATACTTTTTGGATTGGTGTAACACCAATGATTACTGAAGAAATGATTGACTACGTTTGCTCTTGTTTCGATGAGATTTTGGCTTAAATCTTCTCTCTTTTCTTGTATCTTCGCGGCGTGATCTGAGCCTTTTTGGCGAGCACCATGTTGCCATAACGAAAAAGAAAATAAAAAACATGATTTTTACCTTAAATCCGAAAAAGAAAATTAGCCTTTCTGACGTTGAAAAGATTGTAGCGAGTGGCGCAAAACTGGAGTTCTCTGCTGATGCGATAAAGAACATAAGAGCTTGCCGTGCTTACTTAGATAAAAAACAGGCTACACAAAAAGAGCCTATCTACGGGGTGAATACCGGATTTGGCTCTCTTTGCAATGTTATTATCCCTAATAATGAGTTGCAGCAATTGCAGGAGAACTTAGTTAAATCGCATGCCTGCGGTATGGGAGAAGAAGTTCCGCAGGAGGTAGTTAAATTGATGTTGCTGCTTAAAATCCAGAATTTTATTTACGGTAAATCTGCCGTGAGTATGGATACTGCCAACCGCTTTCTTTACTTTTATAACAACGATATTTTGCCTGTTATTTACCAACAGGGTTCTTTGGGTGCTTCGGGCGATTTAGCTCCTTTGGCGCATCTTACCTTGCCTTTATTAGGTTTGGGCGAAGCTTATTATCAAGGTAAGAAGACAAGCACAGAAAGTCTGTATAAGAAGTTAAAGCTTAGTCCTATTAAACTACAATCTAAAGAAGGATTGGCTCTTCTTAATGGCACACAGTTTATGAGTGCGTATGGTGTTTGGTGTGTATTGAAAAGCAACCACCTTAATAAACTGGCTGATTTTACAGGGGCTTTAGCCTTAGATGCTTTCTTAGGAAGGATTGACCCGTTTAGTGAGTTGATACAAAATGTTCGTCCGCATAAAGGACAAATAGAAACTGCCAAAGCCGTAAAAGAGTATTTAAAGGGAAGTAAAATTACGGCACTTAAAAAAGAGCAGGTGCAAGACCCTTACTCTTTCCGTTGCATACCGCAGGTGCATGGTGCTACCAAAGATGTAGTAAGACATGTGCAGGAAATTATGGAGATTGAAATCAATTCAGTAACGGATAACCCTACCGTTTTTCCGGAAGAAGATACCATTATTTCGGGGGGGAACTTCCACGGACAACCACTTGCTTTGGGCTTAGATTATTTGGCAATGGGCATTGCCGAGTTAGCTAACATCTCCGAAAGGCGTATCTTTCAGCTTGTGTCGGGTATACGCAATTTACCTCCTTTCTTATCTGCAAAGCCGGGTATCAATTCGGGAACTATGATTACACAATACACGGCTGCTTCTATTGTTAGTCAGAATAAACAACTGTGCTCACCTGCTTCGGTGGATAGTATTGTTTCGTCAAACGGACAGGAAGACCATGTTTCTATGGGTGCCAATGCGGCTACTAAATGTTATAAGGTTATTGAAAACGCCTATAAAGTGCTTGCCATTGAGTTTATGAATGCAGCACAAGCATTAGAGTTTAGAAGACCTTTAAAATCATCTCCGCATATTGAAAAGACTGTAAGCGAGTACCGCAAAAAGGTTGCGTTTATAGCCAACGATAAAATAATGTATGCTGAGATTAATAAAACGTTAAGCTTTATTCAAAATCTAACTGTTTAATTGGGCGTTCCGCTTGAATACAAGCGACGGGCTTTACGCGCTGCACGGCAGCTTGCTCCAATCCCTAACGCGAATACCTACAATTTTTTCAAATATGTATCAATATGTTTAACACGGTCAGATAGATATTTTATTTGGACTTTGTTGTTTACATTATATTCCATTGTTGCCCATCTATCTATAGAATAAAGACAATTCTCTTTCATTTCTTTAAGCATTTCAAAGAGAGATTTCTTTGTCTCAGGAATTTTAGTTGTACCAGAAGCCCAACCCATAAAACTTAATGCTCCTATGTTATGTAAAACACTAATTGAATCCCATGCTTTAATATTGTCAGATTTTGGCGAACGAAACTTGGGTCCAATCCATGATGTCGCCTCTCCGCAATTTGGGCATTTAGGTTCTTTCTCCTGAATGGCTTTATCCTTAGTAATATCTGCTAATACTCGGCGCTTAAAAGTCTTTCTACATTTAACACAAATGTATTTTGACTTGTATGGTCTTTCTACAGAGTAATAATTAGGATTTTCTCTCATATCCATAATCAAATCTTTTTCATCCCCTCAAATATAAACCAAAAACCACACCATATAAGCACGTTGAAATACAGAATAAACATTGTACTTTTGCATGACATAATTTAATGCAGCCTTAGATGAAAGTATACCTGGATAACGCCGCCACTACCAAATTAGATAACGAAGTTTTTGAAGCCATGCTTCCTTATATGAAGGAAGAATTTGGAACCTCTCTTCCATACACACATACGGGCGCAAAACCCGTTCGGCTATTGAGAATGCGCGTAAGATGGTGGCTAAACTTTTAAACGTAACTCCGGCAGAGATATTCTTTACGTCGGGTGGTACAGAGGCCGATAACATGGCTATTGTAAAAGCCATTGAAACCTTGGGTATTAAACATGTTATTTCTTCTAAAATAGAGCATCATGCGGTAGAGCATTTATTGTGCGAGCTGGAGAAGGAAGGCAAAATAAAATTGAGTTGGGTAAAGCTGGATAAAAAAGGCAATGTAGATTTAAAACATCTGGAAGAATTGCTGGCAGCTAATCCAAAATCGTTGGTATCGTTAATGCATGCCAATAATGAGGTTGGTACCTTACTACCTATTAAAAAGTTGGGGAGTTATGCGAAAAGTACGGAGCTATTTTTCATAGTGATACGGTGCAAACCATGGGGCATTTCCCGATGGATTTACGTACATAAATGTACACATGGTAACCTGCGCGGCGCATAAATTTCATGGGCCCAAGGGAGTTGGTTTTTTGTATATTAACCATACCATTAAACTAAAACCTTTTATACAAGGTGGTGCACAGGAGCGCAACATGCGCGGCGGTACCGAAAACGTGTATGGTATTGTTGGTTTGGCAAAGGCTTTGGAAATATGTTTCAGAGATATGGACGCCCACCAAGCACACATACGCGGATTGAAAAATTACATGATTGAGGAGTTGAAAAAAACAATTCCGGGTGTGGAGTTTAACGGAGAGATTGGCGAAAATAGTTTATACACCGTGCTTAACGTGCATTTACCTCCCAGCGATGATGCCGAAATGTTGTTGTTTAATTTAGATATACAAGGCATTGCAGCTTCGGGTGGAAGCGCCTGTTCGTCGGGTAGCGACCAGGGCTCGCATGTGTTGCGTGGTTTGGGGGTTGATGTAAGCCGTCCTTCGGTGCGTTTTTCTTTCAGTAAATACAATACCAAGGAAGAGATTGATTATGCGGTAAGTAAACTGGCTGCGTTTAATCAATAAAAAAGAGTCAATGTAAAAATCATAAGCGGCATTTTTTGTAATTCTAATCTTTATTAGCGGCAGAGAATACCATGAACGAGTTTGGCGGCTCGGAGATATTTATCCTGCTGGTTGTTGCTTTAATATTTGGTTTAGGTATTTATACCTTGCTTAAATTCAGAAAAAACAAAGACTTTTAAGATGATTAAGCCTATTTTCTTAATATTTGATTTCTTAGGCGGTGGCGAGTTGTTTGTCATCGTATTAGCCGTTATGCTGTTATTTGGCGGCAAAGGAATGCCCAACCTGATGCGTAATTTGGGTAAAGGCATCCGTCAGTTTAAAGATGCCACCAACGGTATACAGCAGGATATACAGCAAAACATGAATACCATAAAGGAAGATATTAAGAAGCAAACCAATGTAATAGAAGAGACAACCAAGCACACCGATTAGAAAGGTTGATTTAACTCTCCCGCACCCCAATTTTAACAGATTACACGTAAAACTGACCCGGAAAAACGTTTTTCCGAGTGTAGAAAACGTTTTTCAGAGTACGAGAAACGTTTTTCGAAGTACGGCGCATGTTTTTCAGAGTACAGAAAACGTTTTTCAGAGTGTAGAAAACGTTTTTCGAAGTACGGGACATGTTTTTCAGAGTGTAGAAAACGTTTTTCGAAGTACGGGAAACGTTTTTCATGGTGTAGAAAACGTTTTTCGAAGTACGGGAAACGTTTTTCATGGTATAGAAAACGTTTTTCAGAGTGCGATACATGTTTTTCAGAGTGCGATACATGTTTTTCAGAGTACGGGAAACGTTTTTCAGAGTGCGATACATGTTTTTCAGAGTGCGATACATGTTTTTCAGAGTACGGGAAACGTTTTTCAGAGTGCGATACATGTTTTTCAGAGTATGAAACATGTTGTTTAGAGTTGGAGAAATGTTTCCCGCGATTAGATAATGTCTGCTTTTACCTCATTACAACAACCTTTGCTGTTAATTTATATGCCATTATCTCCATTTTTAGTAATTTAGCCTTTAAATAAGGTAAGATGAAGAAGCTCTTAGTTGCACTAACTTTTAACTTAATACTTATAAGCTCTAAATTAGTTGCGCAAACGCCTTATGTTGCCATACCCGACTCTAACTTTGTACATTACCTTAAAACTATTGTGCCAACTGCTTTTAAAGGAGATTCTTTAAATACAAGCAGCACTTTGGTTACAACAACTACACATTCTATTGATTGCAGCGGTAAAAGTATCTCAAACCTGAGTGGTGTTCAATATTTCACTTCACTTATTTATTTAAACTGCGGTTACGATACTATAACTAATCTGCTTGTTATACCAAGTTCACTTACTTACTTAGATTGTAGCTATGATTCTTTAATAAGCCTCCCAACTTTGCCTAATTCACTTACTTATTTGAATTGCAGCAATAATTCATTAACCAGCCTTCCTACATTACCTAATTCACTCACGTATTTAAATTGCTATAATAATTCTCTAACTACTCTTCCGTCTTTACCTAATACACTTCAAAGTTTATTTTGCGCATATAATCAATTAACAAGCCTTCCTACTTTGCCTAATTCACTCGACTCTATAGATTGCAGCGCTAATCATTTAGCTACTCTTCCAGCTTTACCAAATTCTCTCGCTTATTTAAATTGCTGGAATAATCAATTAATGAGCTTACCAACTTTACCTAATACACTCACTTATTTAGATTGCAGTTATAATCAATTGACAAGCCTCCCTCCTTTGCCTAATTCACTCGTTCATTTATATTGCATGGCTAATAATATAACTTGCTTCACTACCTTTCCTACTTCTATTACTAATTTGACTTTAGACCCCGGCAACCCATATAATTGTTTACCAAACCATATTGCCGCTATGAATGCTGCTGATTTAGCAAAACCACTTTGTGCAGCAGGTAATACAAATGGCTGTGCTGTGGCAGGCATTGAGCAGGTAACAGGTATTAATTCTCCAATCTCTGTTTATCCTAACCCTGCCAGTGATATAATAAATGTTAATGGTCTGCCAATAAATGAGGAAACTCATATACAGCTTATAGATATGTTTGGTAATTTTGTAAGGGAATATACTACTTCAGCTGAAGAAAAGGATATTGATGTAAGCAGTTTACAAGAAGGAGTATATAATCTGTGTATTACAACTAAAGAAGGAACGGTAAATAAAAAATTAGTTATAGTTAATTAAGATATGAAAGTAACGTGTACAGATTCGAGAAACTTTGAACTTCATGATGGAGCAGAGAAGTTAGGCAGTTTAAGCTATAAACAATGGTTCTCCTACAGTGCTGAGTTGGAAGCCGGTAAAGAAGTGTTTGAAGTAAAGCCAACAGGCTTATTGGGGGCAACCTTTGCGGTATTTAAGGGAAGTGAAGAGGTGGCTACCTTTAAAATGAACTGGAAAGGACAAATGACCGTAAACTTTAAAGACGGACAAGAATACATCTTTAAACGTAAAAGCATGCTGAACAGCAAGTACGTGGTTGAGAATGGTAAAGAGCAGGAAATTATACAATTCATCCCCTGTTTTGACTGGACTAAATTTAAATACAGCTACGATATATTTTATAACGATAAAGTAAAAAACATTCTGTTAGTATTGCTGGGTATGTATTGCGCCAACTACTACATTGCCATATCAGGCGGGGCGGTTACGGCTTCGGTATAATTAGAAATTAAAGTCGGGGCAGTTGGCTACTTTTCTGGAGCCTACGCTTTTATCTTCACCAAAACCACCCGGCGTAAAGCTTAACATAAATTCAACCGAATTAGCAGAGGCTGTATGCAGTTTGTTGATGGTATAATCATAGCCAAAACCGGCAATAATATTCTTTAGTATTTTAATCTGAAAGATAGCACAGACAAACCCGGTACCTCGTATAGATGCCCCTACCCCTACTGTTCTGTTATAAAACAACATGGCATTTGCTTCAATAAGCGGAATGGTAGTAAAGGTAGATTGCACCTTAACCGCAGGAACTAACAACCAGGTATTATCACCCAGCGGGATTTTACGTTTAGCAATAAATGTATAGGTAGGGGCTAATTTACTGGGTGGGCTACCTATTTGTCTATTGCCATCTTTTAACTTATTTTGATATAATTGATTTACACTTACATCCATAAAAAGCTTTTTGGTATAAAACCGCATACCGGGTATCAAATCCGGATAAATAGTAAGTAAAGAAGATGTTGTTTTCTTGTCGTTTAAAATAGGATCGGTAGGGTCGTATATAGCATTAGACAACCCCACTTGCCTAAACCCTGCAAATATACCTGCTGCTATATTTAAGCCGGTAAATATCTTAATATGATACGAGTATGAAAGGTAACCTGATTTAGAAGAGAATGCCCCTGCCCTATCGTCTTCTACATAAAAACCAACTGCTTGTTTAGATTTGTAATTATAATCTCCCCCACCTCTCCATGCATACGTAAAACTACCAAAGGTAGTTACAGGTGCATTAGCAAAACCAAGCCATTGAATTCTTTGTCCGGCAACAGCTTCTGCACCAAGGTTTGTGCCGGCATAAGCAGGGTTAGCACCATATTGATTAAGCACAAACTGAGTATAGGTTGGGGTTTGTTGTGCTAAAGAATAAACCGCTGTTATACAAAACAAAATAATACAGATATGTTTTTTACTATTCATTTTATCTAACAATTGTTACACTCCCTTTTACATAATTAGATGCATCTCCTCCATCATAAAAAAAGATATAATAGTAAGTTGCATCGGGTAATTTTAAACCTAGCTGCGTTCCTTCCCATGGCGTATAATAATGTCTTTGTGTATGAACAAGTTGCCCCCACCTGTCGAACACCTGCAATAAGAAATTGGGATATAAATCTATACGATCGGGCGCAGGCCAGGTATCATGTATTCCGTCTCCATTAGGAGTAAAATGATTAACAAAACTAATGCCACAAGATGGGGCAGGAACAACAAAAGCAAGGGTAGTGTCTTTTCCAAGGCTATCAGTAATAGTAACAACTAAAATAACATTTTCTTTTAGGTTAGAAATGGAATCACCCGTCATGCCATTACCCCAGGTATATTTATACGGAGGAGTATTACCACTTACATTAACTTTTACCGAATTGAAAGAACAATCAGGTTGATATATTTTTTCAGTAACAGTAAAACCCTGTGCATTTGCAAAGTAGACAAACAGAGAGAAAGCAAGTACATATAAATTACGCAAACTCACTTACAATAAATTAAAATTAATTCTCCGGCAGATGAAGAGCCTTTTGTTTTAGCATCACTTAATAAAGCACAGGCCTTATCATTTTGTTTTAGTTTGTAATTGGTAACAGCCATCTCAATCAGTATGTCCGGGTTATTCGGGTTTAGTTCATTAGCTTTTACCAAATCAGTTAAGGAACTATTCAAATCACCCATAGATTCCTTCCAATAACCACGTTGAAACCACGCATCGGCATAAGTAGGTAGTTGTTCAATAGCTTTAGAGAAATCATCTACAGCCTTTTTAAATTCGTCTAAATAAGCATGTGCCAAGCCACGGTTGTAATAGGCTTTGGTGTTGGTTGGGTTTAGTTTTAAACTTTTGGTAAAATCATGAACAGCTCCTTCTATATTACCTAACTTAGCTCTGATAATACCGCGTAAAAGATAGGCATCAGAAGAGGTAGTATTATGTTTTATGATTTCATTAATCTCTGCATAAGCATCTTTAAAATTTAGGCTTTCAGCTTCTATTTTAGCGTGCAGTATATGTAACGAATCGTTGTTTTTTGAGTTAGCTAATGCGTTATCCAAATCGGTTAATGCACCATTGTAGTCTTTAGCAGAGTCCTTAGCTAAAGCAGATAAATATAATTTATGTATATCTGTTTGTGAGAAGCTTAAAGCTGCATAAAGAAAAAATATCAAATAGAAAAACGACTTCATTTATTCCCCCAATATCTTTTCGATAGAGGTATCATATAAGTTTTTAAACTCACTGATAGAACCATAAGGTTGTCCGTCGATAGAAACTTCACTCCCTTTTACAAAACCAAGTTTACTGAACTTTACATCCAGTTTCTTCAATTCATCTACCAAAGCGATTTCATTTTCTTTTTTAACGGTAACCACTACCCTACCCTGTCCTTCGCCAAATAAGAAAGCATCCATGCGGATGTTTTTATCTGATGAAATATCAAAACCCAACTCGCGTTGAAAGGCGCTTTCTGCAAGGCATACAAACAAACCACCGTCCGAACAATCGTGTGCGCTTTCAATAAGTTTATGTGCAATAACGGTTTTTACAGCTGCCTGCATATTGAATTCCTCCTCTAAATTAAAGTAAGGCGCAGGCGTGTTTTTTAGTTTGTGATACGAGTAAACATATTCTGAAGAAGCAATATCATTTTTGCATTCACCTATGATGTAAATGCAATCTCCCTCGGTTTTAAAACTTAAGGAAGTCTGTGTGAATTTATCTTGTAACAACCCAAGCATACCAATGGTAGGGGTTGGGAATACAGGTCCTTCAAAAGATGACTGGTTATAAAAACTTACGTTACCACCCGTTACAGGTGTTTTAAATTTAGTACAGGCAGCACTCATACCTTTGATAGCACCTACAAACTGCCAGTAAACTTCAGGGTTATAAGGATTTCCAAAGTTTAAACAATTGGTAACTGCACTAGCTTCTCCGCCGCTGCAAACAATGTTACGGGATGCTTCGCTAACCGCAATTGCACAACCAATTTCAGGGTCGGCATTTACATAACGACTGTTGCAATCAACAGAAAGGGCTAAAGCTTTTGCAGTTTCTTTTATGTTTACAATAGCTGCATCACTTGGGTTATTAGTACTTTGATTAACTGTACCCACCATGCTGTCATACTGCGTATACACCCAACGCTTGGATGCAATGTTTGGATGAGATATCAAATGAATCATTACTGCTTTATAATCAGTAGGCTCTTTTGCATCTTCTATCTTAAACTTTTTCGATTCTGCATAATAAGCAGGTTCTTTATATTCTCTTTTATAAACAGGTGCACCGCCACCTAACACAAGTGTTTCAGCTGGTACATCAGCAACCAATTCATCAAACATATAATACTTTAAACGACCGCCTTTGGTAACTACACCAATCTCTTCACAATTCAAATCCCATTTATCAAATACTTTTTTAACCGCATCTTCTTTACCTTTTTCAACCACAATAAGCATACGCTCTTGCGATTCTGAAAGCAATATCTCAAAAGGTTTCATGCCTTGTTGACGAGTAGGAACTTTGTGTAGCCAAATATCCATACCATGTTCGCCTTTGGCACTCATTTCAGAGGTTGAGCAGGTAATACCAGCAGCACCCATATCCTGCATACCAATAACAGCTCCTGTTTTTATAACCTCTAAAGAAGCTTCCAGTAATAATTTTTCCTGGAAAGGATCTCCAACCTGTACCGCCGGTAAATCATCCGCACTATTTTCTGTAATATCTGTACTGGCAAATGTTGCCCCGTGTATTCCGTCTTTACCGGTTGCAGAACCAACAATAAAAACCGGATTACCTTCCCCGTAAGATGTGGCAGAAACCGTTTCTCCGGCTTTTACAATACCCACACTCATAGCATTTACCAAAGGGTTAGTATTATAACATTCATCAAAAAACACTTCTCCGCCCACAGTTGGTATGCCAAAGGCATTGCCATAATTACCAATACCCTTAACCACACCTCTCATTATCCATTGGGTTTTGGGCGAGTTAATATCTCCAAACCTAAGCGAGTTTAATTGCGCAATTGGACGTGCACCCATGGTAAAAATATCACGATTAATGCCGCCCACACCGGTTGCTGCGCCCTGGTAAGGCTCAATAGCGCTTGGGTGGTTATGCGATTCTATTTTAAACGCACAGCCTAATCCACCGCCAATATCAACCAAACCTGCGTTTTCTTCTCCGGCTTTGGCAAGCATGTGTGGGCCATCTTTGGGTAACGTTTTAAGCCAGGTAATAGAGTTTTTGTAAGAACAATGCTCACTCCACATAACCGAGTAAATAGATAGCTCAGTAAAGTTGGGCGTACGACCTAATATTTCTTTTATCTTTTCAAACTCTTCGGGTAAAAGACCTAATTTTTTAGCAGTATCTACTGTAGGTAATGTCTCTTGCATTTCTTTCTGCATGTTTATAATTTTCTCCGAAAGTAAACCTTTTAGATGACTTTAAAAAAGGAGGTTTTTAACAATACAAACCTGTACCTTTGACCTTACTACAAAACAGTTAATCTTTATGCAAATACAACTGAAATCAATTGCCACCGTAAAAAACCAAAGAGCAGAACCCATTGATGATAACTGGGGAGATGTTATTTCTGAAATTGAGCTGGCCGATGATATTCCTACTGAAGCTTTCGACGGGATTGAAGATTTCTCTCACTTAGAAATTATTTACTTTTTTGATAAAGTAGCAAGCGGACAAATTGTTTTCTCGGGCAGACCAAGAGGTAACCCAGCCTATCCCAAGATTGGCATTTTTGCACAACGTAAAAAAGATAGACCAAACACTATCGGGCTTTGTACAGTTGAATTGGTTGAACACAAAGGAAGAAGCATAAAAGTTAAATACTTAGATGCCATAAACGGCACACCTATTTTAGATATTAAACCTGTGTTTAAAGAATTTGCGCCTAAAACGGCCATTAAACAAGCTGATTGGGTAAGCGATTTAATGAAAACCTATTGGTAATTATTGCTTTTTAAGTATTTATGAAATATCTCTTCATTCTTCTTATTACCATTAATTGTTACGGTCAATCTCCAAAAGATTTTCAAACCAAAGGCAATGAACGACTGAATATAAAAGATTACGAGGGTGCTATAAGAGAATATACCAAAGCCATAGAATTAGACTCAAGCTATTACTTTGCCTTTCTGAACAGAGGTATTTGTAAGTATGAAATGGCAGATTATAAAGCAGCCATAGAAGATTACAACATAGTAATACGATTAAAACGTGGTTTTGTAAAGTCTTATTGCAACCGTGGGCTTTGTAAACATAAACTGGGAGATTATAAGGAGGCAATAAAAGACTATGATTTGGCAATAGAAATAAACCCGAAATATACAATTGCCTATTACAACAGAGCAAACACTAAAAAGGAATTGGAAGATTATAAAGGAGCCTTAAAAGATTATAACAAAGCTATTGATTTAAACCCGCGTTATACGGAAGCCTACATAAACAGAGGTATTATTAACGAACATTTTAAAGATTATCCGGCAGCCATAAAAGATTACACACAGGTAATAGTGTTAAACCCCAAAAATGCAGAGGCCTATAACAGCCGAGGAAACAGTAAATACTTATCGGCAGATTATTATGGAGGCATACAGGACAATACCAAGGCAATAGAATTAAATCCTACATTTAGCAAAGCTTATTTTATACGAGGGGCTTGTAAATATGCCGCAAACGATAAACAAGGCGGTTGTGCCGATTTAAAAAAAGCAATGGATTTGGGTTATATGGAAGCTTACGAAAAAGTAAATGAGTTTTGTAAATAAAACATGAATATAACACCCGAACAAAAAGCCATTAAAACAACCTACTTATCTATTATGGGTAATTTGGGTTTGGCTGTTATAAAGGGTTTAACAGGTTTCTTTGGAAACTCCTATGCGCTTATTGCCGATGCGATAGAATCTACTTCCGATATATTTTCTTCGTTGCTGGTGTTGTTTGGTTTGCGCTATTCAAGCAAACCTGCCGATGAAAATCATCCTTACGGGCATGGCAGGGCAGAACCTCTAATAACCTTTTTGGCGGTTGGCTTTTTAATTGCCTCCGCTATTGTTATTGCCTATCAAAGTATCATCAACATACAATCCCCGCATGATTTACCAAAGCCTTACACGCTTATTGTATTAGGTGTTATCATCCTTATTAAAGAAACGTTTTATAGAATTGTTATTAAAAAAAGTAAAGAAACAAACAGCTCTTCTCTTAAAGCAGATGCCTGGCATCATCGTGCAGATGCCATTACTTCGGTAACTGCTTTTATTGGGATTACGATTGCTTTATTGTTTGGAAAAGGCTACGAACATGCCGATGACTGGGCCGCATTAGTAGCCTCTTTAATTATCGTATACAATGCCTATCATATATTCCGTCCTGCATTGGGCGAGATTATGGATGAGCAATTGTATGACGATTTAATTGCCGATATACGTCGCGTTTCTTAACCGTTGAAGGCGTTATAGCAACCGAGAAATGTTTGGTCAGAAAAACCGGCATGAAGTTTCATGTAGATTTACATGCCCTGGTTAAATCCAACTATCACTGTTAAAGAAGGGCATGATATTGCTCATAAACTAAAAGAACATTTAATAAGTGAATTGCCTCAGTTGGCAGACGTACTTATTCATATAGAACCAAATGATTGTGATGTAAAATGAAAAAGTTTACTTTAGTTTTAATCTGTGTTTTAGCTTATGCTTCAACCAATGCGCAGGTAACAGTTGATGTCAAAGGTCACCGTGGTTGCCGTGGTTTATTGCCCGAGAATACCATACCTGCTTTTATAAAAGCACTTGAAATAGGAGTTACGACCTTAGAAATGGATGTAGTAATTACCAAAGATAACAAGGTAGTGGTATCGCACGGAGCCTTTTTGAACCATGAGATATGCAAAAATGCTAAGGGAGAAGAAATTAAAGAGTCGGAGGAGAAGTCTTATAATATCTATAAAATGGATTATGCAGAAGTAAGGCAATGCGATTGCGGCACAAAAGTACATCCCCGTTTTAAGGAACAACAAAAGCTTAAAGTTTATAAACCTTTGTTGGAAGAAGTAATTGATACCATTGAGAAATATATGGCTTCTAAAAAGCTAAAGCCTATAAAGTATAACATAGAAATAAAATCAGAAGTTGAAACCGATAATGAATTTCATCCCATACCTTCCGTTTATACAGATAGGGTATATCAATTGCTAAAGGGTAAAAACATATTAGACAAAGTCATTCTTCAATCATTTGATGTAAGGGTATTGCAATATATTCATCAGCAAAACTATCCCGTTAAAACAGCTTTCCTTGTAGAGAACCTAAAAGGTTTTGATAAGAATATGAGCCTGCTAGGCTTTGTACCCGACATCTATTCTCCTTACTTCAAATTAGTTAATGAAGATTTAGTAACTGCCTGTCATAAAAAGAACATACGCTTATACCATGGACGGTGAACGATAAAACAGACATTGAACGTATGCTTAAGCTAAAAGTAGATGGTTTGATAAGCGATTACCCCGACAAGGTAATTGACATTACTAAAGGAAAGTAAAAGACAAGGCAACTAATCTTTATTGAAAGCGTTCAAACGATTATGTTACATTTGGGTTGATACATTCAAAACGTTCAATCAATAGTGTTGCATTTATGTTAATACCTTAATGGCGTTCAATTAATGATGTTACATTTACGTTAATACGCTTAATGCGGTAAGTTAATAATGCCACATTTATATCAATACGCTCAAAGAGTTCAATCGATAATGTTAATTTTATTTAGTGCACCTGATACGTTCAGTTGATAATGCAGCATTTGTGTTAATTCGTATGAAACGTTCAATCAATAGTGTGGCATTTGGCTTAATACGCGCATTACTAAGCTCAATTGCCTTAAAAGCAAGCTTGCATTCCGTTAAATCTTGATTGGAAAATATTATAAGCAGTTATACTGCCCGAAGCACCTGCTGATGATTTGCCTTTAGCGGTTCTTCCGCCTGTACCGATAACCAATTTCTTCCAAGGACTCCAGTTATAGGTCATCTTTTTGGTGTTTACCTTTTTAGTTCTAAAATTTCAAAACATCACCGGGCGTTAAATCCTTTACATAGGTTTGTGCGTTCTCTGTAGATGGTAAAGGGATAATAGTTACTTTCATCTTTACTCATTTGCCATTCATGGCTTCTCCTCCTTCCCCGGTTAATAGCACCGTACCTAATACCTCTGTATTAAAGGCATCGTTTTGCAGTTTTGGTTTAGAGCTTGCTTTTTTTGCTGCATAGCCGGCACCTTGTATAATATCTAAAGCATTGGCAGGATATTTATCTGCTACCGATTGAACCATAGTTTTTATACCACGCAAGTCGGCCATAACCGTTCTTAGTGCCTCATCGCGCGTAGCTACCGTTCCTACAAGCCCTGTAGTAACAGCTACTTCGGCATCTTCAAACGCCTGTACATCAATCTCGAATTGAGCAAGCGATACAATGTTACTTGGCCAGATGGAGATAAAGTTTGTATTGCCCGTTAGTTTAACCAATATACCTCGGGCTTTCATCAGTTTATCGCCAAAGCGACGGGGCATTTTTAAAACAACTATTGCTTTCATGACTTTAAGTTTTGGTACTACCAAGGTACAAATTTCATGCCAAACTAAAAAGCAAAGTGCGGAATATATTTATGGGTATATTTGTGAGCAATTATGTTCAATCCTTCCTTAAAGGTTATTGGTATGCTGGGTGGTGGTCAGTTGGGTCGTATGCTTATACAAAGCGGTATGGACTTAAACTTAGCCATCAATGCTTTAGACCCCGATAAAAACGCTCCCTGCCATTACTTAGCCAATAAGTTTACCCAAGGCAGTCTTACCGATTATGATACCGTATACAGCTTTGGTAAAAAAGCCGATGTAATTACTATAGAGATTGAAAACGTAAATGTAGATGCCCTCAAACAATTAGAGAAAGAGGGCAAAGAGGTTTATCCGCAACCACATATTATAGAAACCATACAGGATAAGGGCTTACAAAAGATATTTTTTCAGCGTAATAATATTCCCACTCCCGATTTCTTTTTGATTGATAATAAAGAACAGATAAGTAAGTACGCAGCGTTTTTTCCGTTCTTTCAAAAACTGCGCAAAGGCGGTTACGATGGCAAAGGGGTTGTAAAACTGGCCTATGCTGATAACCTCGCAAATGCTTTTGATGCACCCAGCGTGTTAGAGCGTTTGGTAGATTTTAAAACAGAAATATCTGTCATCGTTGCCCGCAATAAAAAGGGAGAAGTAAAAACCTTCCCTGCGGTTGAATGTGCTTTTAACCCCGAAGCCAATTTGGTAGAGTTCCTTTTCTCTCCAGCACAAATCACTCAGGCTATTGAAAAAGAAGCCCAGCGCTTAGCCGTTGATATAGCCAACAAATTGGGTATCATCGGTATTTTGGCGGCAGAAATGTTTGTTACCAAAAACGGCGAAGTATTGATTAATGAACTGGCTCCCCGTCCGCACAACAGCGGGCATCATTCTATAGAAGCCAACATCACTTCGCAATTTGAGCAACATTTGCGTGCCATTTTAAACCTGCCCTTAGGAGATACCGTGGAACCGAGGCGCGCGAACCTTGTCGAAACGCGAGCGCGTCGCTGGATGCGTCGCCTGCCGCCGCGCTTTCGCTGCGGCCTCCTACCGGAGCGGTCGATTGAGCGTCTCCCTCGGTCGCGTGAAGCACCCGTCCGTGATTCAGGCGAGCGTGTCGCGAGCACGCCGATGCCCCAGAAGAAGCGCCGAGGCCGTGCACGCCCATGGCGACAAAGCGGACATCCGCAGAAACGCAGAGGTCACCGTCAGCGAGACGCCAGCGCTTCGCGGGCCAGCTCGGCGCGTGCGCGACTGAGGCGCGAATAGAGCACGAGGGTCGCCGCGGCAAGCAGCGCAACGACGGCGACGAGCAGGACAAGCGCGGCCTGAAGCTGCTTCATCGAAGTCCGCGCGACGGCGATGGGCCCGACGTGCGCGAAGTCGCTCGGGGTCGACCCGGCCCACGCGGGGCGCGGCATCATCACGACTGCCACATCGTTGGGCAGGAGGCCGGCAACGCCGCCGGCCACGAGCCGCTGCACGGAATCGGCGCTGATGGGAGGCGTCGCACCGCGGTGCTCGAGAAGGACGCTGGCGCTCCCACGCGGCGGCACCGAGTCGCGAAGGAGCGAAGGCGGAGGGACGCTGAGGTGCACGCGCGCCGAGAGGACGCCCTCGATGCTCTCGAGCGACCTCTCGAGATGCCCCGAGATGCCGGCCGCGAGCTGGGCGTTCTCCGCCGCTTCGCTCGGGACGAGGGCACCCTTGCCCACGGCGTCGAGGACGCTTGCGGGCGAGCGGCGCGGGAGCTCTTCGCCCTGCATGGCCGAAAGAGCTCGCTGAAGTCTTCGCGAGCGACTTCGACGCGCCAAGTCCCCTCGGCTGCCGGGTCGGGCTCGCGCGTCGCGTCGATGTTGGCTCGGTCGAGCGCCACGAGGACGCGATTGACCTCGGTGTCATCGAGGGCGCCTGCGATTGGGACCGAGCAAGCCCCCAGGCTGGCAAGCACCGCCATGAGAAGCCCCGAAAGAAAAGCCCGGGGGAGCCGCGCCGAAGGCGCCTCGACGAGGCGAAGGGCCGTAGCGGGAGGGCGCGCGGATAAGACGAGCGGCGGCATAGGCATACGTGGGTAGCCGCCGAGTTCCTATCCTTGAACTTCGGGTACCTCAAGCGGGCCCGGGCTTTCGAAACGCGTTGCAAAAGCCCAAACGCGATGCTACGCACGATACCGGCGAATTCGCGCCCCACTCGGCACTGCCACGGCGTGCCCGAGCCACGAATCGCGTACCGGTCCCGTCTCGTGGGGCCCGACCGATAAGGCCGGCCCGCGTTTGCGGACCGGTCGAACACTGGAATACGAGCATCGAGCTGAAGGAAAGGGCACGCGCGTCTGCGCTGCGTCACGTCTTTGGCCTCACCGTTTAGCGAAGCACTATGACACTCAACGACAGGGCGCTCCGGCGTCTGCTAGGTGCACGCGCCTATCTGCGCGGCTACGACTACGTCCGCCGCCACGCCGTCGACATTCCTCGTCGAGGACGCCGGGGCTCGCGGGCAGGTTCGGGGACCGATGTCGACCCGTACCAAGTCACCCTGCAGCTCTCGCCGACGGGGTTCACGTCGAGCTGCACCTGTCCGGCTTTCGCGTCGAGCAACGGCGGGCACTGCAAGCACGTGGCGGGTAGCATCGCTCTTCGCGATAGGCGCGGGGCTCCCGACCGAGGCCCCCGCAGCCCAGCCTCCGCCCCCGTCCAACGGCGTTCACTACACGTTCACGGCGGTACGGTTGACCTGGCGGGGCTCGAGGGCGAGGGTGGCGCAGCAAACGCGCTCGGGCTCGGGCTATGAAGGCGGGCCACGCACCGCCTTACGTACGGGCGCGGGCCCCGCGCCGTACCAGGGTGGCGCGTGGCTTCCGAGCCGATGCCGCCGGTCCCAAGGAGATCGAGTACCGCCTGCAGGTGAAACCTGTCCACGGGCCGAAGCCGAGCGTCCTGACCTCACCTTCTCGACCCCGACGCGCGCGCTCCTCTCTTCCCGAGCGCGCTCCTCGCTGAGCCAGGACCAGCACCCCACCCGGCCGATTGCGACGCCGTCCGCTTGCTGGCGCGGTTCGAGAACCAGGTGCCGAGCCGCGTGGGGATCGATGTGCGCGGGAGGACGCAAGCGAGCTCCTGCCCCTCTCAAGGGCCGGCGGGTGATCGTCGAGCCGCAGATGATGGAGCTTCGCTTCGGCGACGAGCCGTTACGTCCACGCTTCGATCTCGAGCTCGGAGGGGAGGGCTCGCAGATACTCGTTCAGCTTTTTTTTTTTTTTTTTTTTTTTTTTTTT
>CAVXOV010000058.1:0-15495 GCA_963763345.1 uncultured Candidatus Saccharibacteria bacterium | reverse complement strand
TTGTTACACGAAAATCGAGGGCAAGACCGGCTACAATAGCTGTGCTTATGTGCGCAATTCCAAGGATGGCGCCGTCTGGATCAGGCCCAGTTTGGCGACGCGAAAGATGGCTACCTCTTCGGCGTTACACGTTACGGTAAGACAAAATTCTTCACCCTCAAGAAGGAGGTCAAGGATATGCGGTGCCAAGCCTGTCGGTGAATGGAACACCTTCGAGGTCACGGCGCGCGGCAATACCTCACGCTTTGGTCAATGGCGCGGCTACCCCCCAGTTCGACAACTGCGGCCAGCCGCGAGGTCTCCCGGCGTGGAAGGCGGAAGGCTACTGCATCCAGTTCACCAATCTGAAGTGAAAGAACTCCGGTAGCAGATTTGGACTGTGATGACTGTGAAAAACATCCTGATTGCGGGTGCGGTGCTGGTTCGGTTCGCCGTTGCCGTGTTTGCCGGGGATGGTGATGCAACCATATCCAACGGTTGTATCGATGCGGGTGTCGGCGTCGTGGATATTTCGCCAACCGAGCCGGTCGTACTGGCGGGATCGCCGACGCCATTGGAGTCTTCACGGTAAGCACTCACCTGTATGTGAAGGCATTGGTGCTTTCAGCCGGAGGGCAGAAGGTGGCGATCGTCACCTTGGACACATTGAAATACCCCGTGGAACATGTGGTGCGGGCGCGCCAGCAGATCGAGAAGACCACCGGCATTCCCGCCAGCCACGTCATCATCTGCGCTTCCCACACTCATCGCGGCCCGCTGTGGCCCTACTACAGGGACCAACTGGTGTCGTCCATTGCCGACGCAGTGGGGATGGCGGCGCGGGACCTCACACCCTGCAAGCTTGGCACCTCGAAGGGCAAGACCGAGGGCGTGAGCGAGTGCCGCAGGGTAATCAAAGATGGTCAAAGCCTGGAACCGATGGCAGTTAAAACCTTCGGAGCAAACAAAAATATCCGGCGGAAGGCCCGGCCGATCCGGAATTCGATGTGCTGGCGGTGATCGGCAAAGATGGGCGATACAAGGCGGTCGTGTATAACTTCGCCTGTCACGCCGCCAATACCCGTGACCTCACCGTCTCTGCGCATTATCCCGGTGATGTTCAGAAGTATGTCCAGAAGCACTTGGGCTATGAAGTGTCCACGTTGTTTATTTTGGTGCCTGCGGCGATGTGAATCCCCGTTTACAGCGCGCCCAAGGATCTCTTTTACTTTTTTTTTTTTTCTTTTTCCTCTCTCTTCTCCAGCCTGGGCAGCGGATGATTTCTCCGCCGAGCTTTTCGCCAAAGAGATCCTTGGGCGCGCTGTAAACGGGTATTCACATCGCCACAGGCGCCCGTGAGAAACAACGTGGACACTTCATAGCCCAAGTGCTTCTGGACATACTTCTGAACATCACCGGGATAATCCGCAGAGACGGTGAGGTCACGGGTATTGGCGGCGTGACAGGCGAAGTTATACACGACCGCCTTGTATCGCCCATCTTTGCCGATCACCGCCAGCACATCGAATTCCGGATCGGCCGGGCCTTCCGCCGGATATTTTCTGTTGCTCCGAAGGTTTTAACTGCCATCGGTTCCAGGCTTGGACCATCTTTGATTACCCTGCGGCACTCGCTCACGCCCTCGGTCTTGCCCTTCGAGGTGCCAAGCTTGCAGGGTGTGAGATCGCGCGCCGCCATCGCCACTGCGTCGGCAATGGGCGTCACCAGTTGGTCCTTGTAATAGGGCCACAACGGGCCGCGATGCGTGTGGGAAGCGCAGATGATGACGTGGCTGGCTGGAATGCCGGTGGTCTTCTCGATCTGCTGGCGCGCCCGCACCACATATTCCACGGGGTATTTCAATGTGTCCAGGGTGACGATCGCCACCTTCTGCCCTCCGGCTGAAAGAACCAATGCCTTCACATACAGGTGAGTGCTTACCGATGACGACTCCAATCGCGTCGGCGATCCCGCCAATACGCCCAACTGCCTCGGTGGGCGAGATGTCCACGACGCCAACACCCGCATCGATACAACCGTTGGATATGGTTGCATCACCATCCCCGGCAAACACGGCAACGGCGAACCGAACCAGCACCGCACCCGCAATCAGGATGTTTTTCACAGTCATCACAGTCCAAATCTGCTACCGGAGTTCTTTCACTTTCAGATTACGGAACTCGATGCGGTAGCCTTCGCCTTCCACGCCGATATGGCCTCGCGGCTGGCCGCAGTTGTCGAACTGGCACGTGACCGCGCCATTGACCCAAAGCGTGAGGGTCCTGCCGCGCGCCGTGACCTCGAAGGTGTTCCATTCACCGACAGGCTTGACGCCGCATATCCTTGACCTCCTTCTTGAGGGTGAAGAATTTTGTCTTACCGTCAGCCGTCGGCGACACGCCGAAGAGGTAGCCATCTTTCGCGTCGCCAAACTGGGCCTGATGCCAGACGGCGCCATCCTTGGAATTGCGCACATAAGCGCCGCTATTGTAGCCGGTCTTGCCCTCGATTTTCGTGTAACAATTACTGCCGATAATTCGGTTGTCCAAACACTGGTTGCCGTTACAGGTGTGTTGGTAATACGTGCGCTGTATTTTAGTTTTTGTGCAGACTTAGCCGGTTTAACCCCTGTAAGCTTTTTTTTCTTTTTCTTTACCAGTATAATTTTGGCATGCCCGTCCGGCTGTTTCACATCCGTTATTTTGCTAATAACAGGTATATCGGGTATAACGTGTGCCGTAGCATCCGATGTGGCATCAAAACCGCTCAACTCTACAGTTGCTTTAACACCCAGTGCAACACTATCTACTAAATTGCGAAAACTAGTGTTTAGCATATTATATACAATAACCGTTTGGCTGTTGCGTTGTGTGGTAACCGTATGGTTGCCCGGTGCGCCCGCTATGTAGCCCGTTAGTTTATTGTTGGCAGTAGTTAGTGTGGCTATTAAAGCGGTTATAGCAGTAAGCGGCATGGTACTTGTTACAAACGCAGCCGCATTAAGCGTTAGTTGAGCAATTACGTTGGTGGCTAAATTGTTTACTTCTACAGGTTCTTTATCGTTGCAATGAAGGGCTACTTTATAAGGGTGTGTGCTTGCCATGGGGTTTTGATTTTAAATTATTTCTGCAAACATATTGCATTTAAACGAGTAATTCTCTCACTCGTACGAGTGATTTTTTAATAATAGGTTTTGTGCTTTAAATAGCCTAAATTTACTTGTGGCTAAGAGAAAGACTATAAAAAAACAACTTGAAAAACTTAGCTTGCGCGAATTGGAGGTACTTAAACTATATGTATTACTTCAGGCAAAGCATATAGCCATCAATCTTTGTATTGATTACCAAACTGTAAAAACCCACATACGCAATTGCGTAATAAAACTACACGCCGAGCAGCCCCGCCATGCTATTTATATTGCTAAAGAAAGAGGGTTGATTTAAGGATACAAATGATGGGATTTTTATTCTCTATTTACCTCAACAACTGTCAGAAATCGTATTAGTCTATGGGGTAATAAGTAAATAGTATATCCTTCTCTAAAAAGAGTAAGATTTTTTTTGTATATCTTTGTTCTGCAAATGAAAAAATTCCTTCTTATCTCTTTTCTTTTACTTCTCACTTCTAAGTTTTGTATGGCTCAAATAATTATCACCGTTGCGGGTAATGGAACTGTGGGGTATAGCGGAGATGGGGGGCAAGCTACTTCTGCTAAATTAAACAACCCTACCGGTGTAAGTTTTGATGTATCAGGTAATACGTATATAGCTGATTACTTAAATAATCGCATCCGTAAGGTTAATACTGCGGGAGTTATTACTACCGTTGTTGGTAATGGAACGGCAGGTTATAGCGGAGATAACATACAGGCAACTGCTGCAGAATTAACCAAACCTTACGGGACAGTATTTGATGCAGCCGGAAATATGTATATATCTGATATGTATAATCATCGCATACGAAAAGTAAATACATCCTGTATTATAACTACCATAGCCGGAAATGGCATAATAGGGTCTATTGGAGATGGAGGACAAGCCACAGCAGCAGAAATATATTGCCCCGAAGGTATGGCTTTTGATGCTTTTGGTAATTTATTCATTGCCGACCAGTTTAACCACCGGGTACGTAAGATAAATACGGCAGGTATTATAACCACTGTAGCCGGAAATGGAATAGGAGGCTTTAGCGGAGATAATATACAGGCCACTGCGGCAGAATTATATTATCCAAGCGATGTTGCCTTTGATGCAACAGGTAATTTATATATTTGTGATTATTGGAATAATCGTGTTCGCATGGTTAATTCTTCGGGCATTATAACCACTATTGCCGGAAACGGAACTCATGCTTTTAGTGGAGATGGAGGACTATCTACAGCGGCTTCGCTATCTTGGCCAACAGGTATTGCCTTTAGTTGTGTGGGAAATTTATATATAGCAGACCAGATTAACAACCGTATACGTTTAGTAAACACATCAGGCATTATAACAACCATTGCCGGCAATGGAGTAGGCTCTTATGGAGGAGATGGCGGACAAGCAACTAATGCAGAATTAAACGAGTCAATTGGAGTAGCTATTGATGCCGCAAGTAATTTATATATTTCTGATTTTGCTAATAACCGGATACGTAAAATAGATAGCGTTTGTATTTGTAATACAACAAGCATTACTTGCACTGTCTTAGGCGCCCCAACCTACTCTAATAATTTTGGTTCTAATGCTGCTTTATATGCTCCGGCTCTTCCGGCAGGTGAAACCAATTACCCTTATGTAACCGGAGTTCCCATAAATGGCAGTTATGTAATATCATATACCAGTAATCCATCGGGTACAACACCTCCATTAGGTGATTATATTCACGCAGGAGACCATACCGGAAATCCGCATGGTTGTATGATGATAGTTAATGCCGATTATCCTCCTGATACTGTGTTTACTTTTAATGTTACGGGCTTATGCCCTAATACAACTTATCAATTTTCAGGTTACGTGGCAAATAATGATAACCCTACGGGCTTAGGACCGGTATGCAGCGTGGCAAACTATATATATGCCAATGTTAAATTTCAAGTTGAATATCCTACGGGTACTGTGCAGGGTTCTGTAAATAGTGGTAATTTACCTTTAGGTCCAAACGATTCTAATTTTGTTTGGATACAAACAGGTTTTATGTTTACAACGGTGGCAGGACAAACAACTGCAAAAATTATATTAATTAATAATGCCCCGGGTGGCTGCGGTAACGATTTTGTAGTAGATGATATTTCTATATCGCCATGTGGCACTTCGGGTAATTTAATCTCTATTACAGGAAATACGGTTGTTTGTTCGGGAACAACCACCACCTTAACCGCAAGCGGGGCAAGTACTTATACATGGAATACAGGTGCAACAAATGCCAGCGTTATTGTTAGCCCAACGGTTACCACAACCTATACGGTTGAAAGCGGCAGTACCGGGGGTTGCAGCGGTGGGTCTTCTATGGCAGTGGCAACGGTAAGTGTAGTACCTAATTTACCTGTTTCCATTACCGGAGATACTTTTTTATGTGTAGGGCAAACCACTACTTTAACGGCAAGCGGCGCAAGCAATTATATTTGGAGCGCTAATGCAGGCGGTGTAACTACCGCTAGTGTGGTTTTAAGTCCAACGGTTACTACCATTTATTCTGTTGTGGGCGAAGCAGGTAGTTGTATTGGGCAGGCAATTGCAACGGTTACTGTTGTTAGTCATCCTTTAGTTTCGGTTACCGGAAATACGTTTATATGTGTAGGCAACACCACTACTTTAACGGCAAGCGGGGCAAGCAATTATATTTGGAGTACAGGTGCCAATACCCCCAGTGTTGTTTTAAGTCCAACTGTTACTACAAACTATGCGGTGATTGGCGAAATAGGCACTTGTATTAGTCAGACTGTAGCAACCGTTAATGTAATAAATAATATAAATGTTTCAATTAGTGGCGATACTACTATTTGTTATGGAGAGCAATCTGTATTAACTGCAAATGGAGCAACTAATTATATTTGGAATACAGGCGCAATAAGTGCCGCCATAACAATAAGCCCAACGGGTAGCACAAGCTATATGGTTGTGGGAACTATGGGGACTTGTACCGCACAGGCTGTGGCAATGGTAAGCGTTAATACTTTAACAGACTTTAGTATGCCTAACATTGTTACTCCTAATAATGATATGGTTAATGATTATATAGATTTTGGTAAATACCAGTTCTCTTCTATGCAGTTAGATATATACAATCGGTGGGGATTAAAGATTTTTGAAAGCACCAACCCTGCTTGTATTTGGAAGCCCACAGCAGATGACGGCACTTATTTTTATATTATTCAATATTCGGTTGATTGTAATAATGAACCACAAAGCAAAACACTAAAAGGTTTTGTTACATTGATAAGATAAGGTTGCTACAACAACAAAACCTTCCTATTTGTATTTCTGTCAAGTGTTCTTATTTCAGCTTCTATCTCTTTTCCGTGCAAAGCTGATGCTACAATAATAGTTGCATTAGGTTCTTGCTTTAATATGCTGTTGGGGGCTTGTATTAGTATTTCGTTAATCTTGTTTCCTTGTTTTTTTGCGTCTTTATCCAAGAAGGAAACAATGTTGCATTTAGCCAAAGGACTATTATCCATTAATCTTAATGTGTACATACCTGCACCCCATACCAATACTTTAGTTTTGTTTTCAATTAACTTATTTAATTCTGTGTAGTCAGCCTTGCTTTTAGATAATTCAATGTACTTTAAAATACTATTCTTAACAGCAAAGTCTTTTTTTATTGAAACACTATTGTTGTTTTTATCAGACTTCGTAAAAACAGCCGAAACAACCGGATACAGCGTAGTTTCAGATGCTTTTACTTCTCGTTCATTAAATGAAACAGTACTTGTCTTTTCATCCAGAAACAAGTTATTCAGCGCATTAATATCAAAGTGGTTGATGTGTTCGCAATCAAAGTAATAATAAGGAACCACAAAATGTTTATCATATCCCGATGCATCAGGAACTTCTATATATAATATACCCCCTTCGTTTAAAAGGCTTTTAAGGTTTTTTACAGCAGTATGTAAATCTCTTATATGTTCTAAAACGTGAGATAGCGTAACTACATCATACTTTTTATCTACAACATTCTCTAAGTTAAAAATCCCACCAAAATAAGACTGAAAACCCATTTGCTTAACATTATCAACACAAACCTGCGTTATATCAATACCCGTTAAATTAGTGAACCCTTTTTCTTTTAAAGAAACTAACAGTCCTCCATTTGCGCAACCAATATCTAATATAGCACTATCTTTATTCGGGGCGTACTGTTCAATTATTCCTGCGGCAATGTTTAATCTTATCTTATCAATGCTATCTAATCCCCCACCAGAGGCAGTGTCTTTATGCTCGTACTTTGACATGCTGTTATAATACAAATCATAATCAGCTTGCACAGCCTTGGTATCTGCAAAGCAAAACCCACACTCAACACAAGAAACTACATCATATTCATTAGGCAGAACAGAGTTGGCAGGTAGAGTAAAATGTTGTGTGTGTAATATTGAGCCGGTTGCATTATTGCATATCGGACAAGTCCTTATTAAGCTTTTAGTATTTTCCATAGGGATTAAAATTATAAATTAAATCACATCTTCTAATAGCTCTTATTGATAATCAGGAACGACAATTTACAAAGAAAGTATTTCCATCATTTTAAGCATAGCGGGGTTAAGTGCCTGCGTGTGCTTAATAGCATTCTCAAAAGGAGTGTACGTAACCTGTTTGTTTACTATACCTATCATAACTCCATGTTTATCTTGTAATAATGCTTCTACTGCATTATAGCCCATAATACTGGCATTTACCCGTTCCATACAAGTGGGAGAGCCACCGCGCTGTATATGTCCTAATATACTAACGCGCATATCAAATTGAGGAAATTGTTCTTTAAGTTTCTCTGCTACTTTATATGCTCCGCCACTCTCGTCACCCTCGGCAACAATAATAATTTTACTGGTTTTATCAGAGCGACTTGTTTTTAAGCGTGCAATTAATTGTGGTACATCATTTTTTGTTTCAGGTATTAAAATAGCTTCCGCACCTGTGCCTATACCACTTCGTAGGGCAATTAAACCGGCATCGCGCCCCATAACTTCTACAATAAACACACGGTCATGGCTCTCTGCCGTATCACGTATTTTATCTACGGCATCAATCACGGTATTAATAGCTGTATCGTAACCAATTGTAAAATCAGTACCAATTAAATCATTATCTATCGTACCCGGGCAACCAACAATAGGTATTTTACTTACTTTAGATAGGGCAATAGCCCCTTTAAAACTACCATCTCCGCCAATAACCACCAAAGCATCAACCTGATGTTTAGTAAGGTTTTGAGCTGCTTTTTGCAAACCCTCTTCTGTTTTAAACCTTTCGCTACGGGAAGTTTTTAATATAGTACCCCCGCGTTGTATAATATTAGCAACAGATTTACGATCGAGGTGTATATGTTCGTCGTTTATCAACCCTTCATAGCCATGCTTAAAACCAATTACTTCTATTTTATGATAGAGAGCTGTACGCACTACAGCACGCAGGCAGGCATTCATTCCGGGCGCGTCTCCGCCAGAGGTTAATACAGCAAGTCTTTTCATATAAGTTAGTTATTGAGTTAATCTTTTTGCAATTACTTTCTGCAAGTTTCCAAATACTTGTCCGGGACTAAAACGGCGCCAATTAAAATCATCCAACTCCCCTCCACTCAAAAAATAATAATCAATGTTATGCTGCTGAAATTCTTTTAATACATGTTCTCTAAAGTTCAAGAAGATAATCCAGCCATCATCACCGTTATCCTCAAACCACTCCTCATAGTAACTGTCGTCAGAGTTGTGGTAGTTTAAAACATTCTCACCAATTATTACAAATTTATTTATTCCGAACAAAGCCATCTCATCAATCACCTCACGCTTCAATAGCATAATATCATTGCTGATGGCATCATTCCATTCGCCTATCAACTCTATAAAACAATACTTCTCTTCGTAATCAACAAACAGTATTTTAATATACATGGTCTCGCTGCCAAAATCATCCCATTGTGGATGTAAAGCATAGTTGTATATACTGTTGGTAAACTCAAGTTCGCTGTAATCCCTTCCATAAAAAGGAGAATTCTCATCATCTGATGCGATGTAGAGATGCCGCCAATTATAAAAGGGTTCAATGTCGTGCATGAAATATGAATAAGCAAAGGTAATTAGTCTTTTAAGAAGATACAATTAAGCCATTACAATTTCTACTCTACCAAAAGGTTACAACCTCTGATATCGCTATTATCAAAGCGCCCCATTAATTCAAAGGAATTATTGGCGTGGAGCTTTCCTAAATCCTGTGTAGCAATAAAACTACAGGAGTTAATGTTTGCTAAATCAATTACGTTTATGCCGCCAGTTTTATTGGGAGGAAGATAGCTAAGCGGATCGTTGGTATCTCTTATTAAAATGCGCATCCAGAGAGGCGTTTGAAATAAGCCGTTTTGTAAAGAGTATCCCTGACTAAGTAATTCGGTCATACCGTACTCTGAATAAACAGTATGTATGTTAAGTTTTTCTTTAAGAGTGGCGTGTAATTCTTCTTTCAACATTTCTTTACGCCTGCCCTTCATACCGCCTGTTTCCATTACTATAAAGTTATCTGTAAGAGATATATTCTTTTCGGCTAAATCGAGTAGAGCATAACTAACTCCAAGCAATAAAGTCTTTTGCTTTTGTTGCTTTAATAAATTAGTAGTCTGTATTAAGGCATCATAATCATCCAAATAAAAACCGCTTTCAGGATGCTTGCTTTCATCAATTAGTTTCTGGGTCATATATACCAATGATGAACCTCCTCTTTCGAAGTAAGAAGGGAGTAAAGCTAAAATACAATAATCACTTGGCTTACCAAAGAATTGATTAAAGCATTGTAAAAAACTTTTCTCATATAGCGCAATATCGTTTACATAATGATACGATGTACCTGTTTGTGTAGTTCCGCTGCTGCTAAAAGATACAGGGCTTTTAGTTTCAATAATCTCCGTAATAACTTGATGTGTTTTAAAGAAAGAGATAGGCAGGAAAGGAATTTTAGTAAGTGAATCAACCCCATCTACTTTAGTAGCAAGAGCATCTGTAAAATCTTGGTAAACTTTATTGTTAGCATATTGCAGTTTAAATACTTCTAAAGCTATTTCTTCAAAAGCTGAATCATTATTTTTCTCTAAAGAGAATATACTTGTTGTTAAATTATCGTAAAGAGAAAGAGGGATTTTACTCACTTTACAAAATTATCCTTAATTTTAGCTTGTTGTTTATTTATGAGGAAACTATTTTACCTATCCCTTCTTGCATTAGTTCTGGTGTTTGTCTTTTCCTGCAAAAAAGATACTACTACGCCTAATGTGCCTCCGGTTATCAGCTATGGCAGTTTCACTATGACTGATGCTAATAATGCCATACTTACTTTTAACTTTAGCGATGCAGATGGCGATATTGGTTTGCAACCAAGTGATACCTCTGGCCCCTATGCCACCGGAACGGTTGGCTATAATGATTTCTATATGCACTT
Organism: uncultured Candidatus Saccharibacteria bacterium; assembly: GCA_963763345.1. Lineage (GTDB taxonomy): Bacteria > Bacteroidota > Bacteroidia > B-17B0 > Aurantibacillaceae > PALSA-968. The sequence continues at coordinate 4,891 of CAVXOV010000058.1, read as the reverse complement.
TTATTATAAAAACTCTGCGGGTAATTGGGTGCAAAATTATTTCCCTTATCCTAAGCAGCCGTTACATAGCCCGATAGACAGTTCTATTGTTGCGGATCGTATTCCTTATATAGATAATACCAGCAAGGTTAAGGCGCTAAGCGGGGAAATTATTATCCCCATGTTTGAATATAAACCAGTCCCTCAGTATCCAGGAGGTGTAGCCGGCCCTGATACGCTTAATCATTTTAAGTACGAGTTTTGGATATACGACCGCGCAGGACATAAAAGCAATGTGATTACTACGCCTGAGTTTGATACATCTCCCTAATTAAATGTCCAAATACGTTTTAGATTCTGATTACGATTACGATTTCTCCTTACTTGCCCTATCGGCACATATACCCGATTATAAAATAAGTATAGAAATAAACCACCTGCTGGGTATTAATTTAGGCAGAGATACCCCTATTGAATTAAGCAATAAAAGCATAAAAACTCCTTTGCTCTTTTCCTGCTTTAGCTTTCAGAATGAAGAAGAGCAAACCGATTTTATTTTGTAATCCATAAAAGCATAACACCGTTTTATTTTCTGCTGTAAAAGAAGCCTCTATTTTATTAAGATGAAGTTTAGAACCGATGTAACGTTTCTTTTAGTGCCCGAACTTGCTCAGGCTGATTACTTATTGATGATAAAAGCAGATAATCATGCCGAATTAGCAAATGATATTCAAAACAAGCTAAAGACGATTACCTTTGTGCTCTCCGTTAGGAAATAAATCCTGAAACGCTGAGCTCTGAAAAAGAATTTAATTATTTAATATATGATCGAGTCTACAAAACAAAAATTGTAGCTACCATGGGGCCTGCTACGGCAAGTGCGGAAGTATTGGAAGCCATGTTTACTGCCGGATTGGACATTTGTCGCATTAATTTTTCACACGGAAACTACGATGCCGTAAAGGAAACTGTAGATAACATACGTGCCGTAAATAAAAAGTTAAATCGACATGTGGGTATCCTCGGCGATTTACAGGGGCCTAAACTGCGTATTGGAGAAGTAGAAAACAACGTAGTTTATTTAACCGAAGGAGAAGAAATAACCATTACTACTGAGGAATGTGTGGACTAACGAGCGGGTGTATATTACATACCCGCAGTTTCCTAAAGATGTAAAAACAGGAGAATTGGTATTGATTGACGATGGTAAAATTCATTTAAAAGTACTGTCTACCAACAGCAAAGATGAAGTAAAATGCCTTATTATTTCAGGTGGAGCACTTTCATCCAAGAAAGGAGTTAATCTTCCTAAATACAAAAATTTTTACCCTGCCTTACTATAAAGGACTTGCGCGACCTTGATTTTGCACTTGAAAATGATTTTGATTGGATTGGATTATCATTTGTACGTAGTGTTACCGATATTGTAGAGTTAAAGGAAATTATTACCAATAAAGGCAAGCGTGCCCGTGTAATTGCTAAAATAGAAAAGCCCGAAGCGATCAAAGAAATAGATAAGATTTTGGATGTTACCGATGGCATGAAACGGTAGCGCGTGGAGATTTAGGTGTTGAAATGCCAATGGAGGAGGTGCCGCTGCTGCAAAAAATGATTGTTACCAAATGTGTTAATGCAGGAAAACCGGTAATTATTGCTACCCAAATGATGGAGAGTATGATTACCAGTTATACGCCAACCCGTGCCGAAGTGAATGATGTAGCCAATGCTGTGCTTGATGGGGCAGATGCGGTAATGCTTAGTGCAGAAACATCAGTAGGGAAATATCCGGTTAAAGTTATTGAATACATGCGACGTATTATTCACCAAATAGAAAACGGTGCATCTATCTATTATCGCCATCATGAGCCACAGCTAAAAACCAATACCTTTATTACAGACAGTATTTGTTATAATGCCTGCAATCTGGCTAAACAGGCCGGTGTTACAGCCATTATTTCTATGACGCATAGTGGTTATACAGCCTATCGTTTATCAAGCCACCGCCCAAAAGCAGCTATATATATATTTACAGATAACCCCTCTCTTTTAACGGCTCTTAGTTTGGTATGGGGTGTGCGTGGTTTTTACTACAACAAGTACGAAAGCACCGACCAAACCATTAACGATTTAAAAGCATACATAAAAGATAAAGGTTTGGTAAGACAGGATGATATGGTAATAAACATTGCCAGTATGCCATGAATGAAAGAAAAAGGCAGAACCAATATGATGAAGCTATCTTACATTAGTTAGTAGGTCGGTTTTTTGCCTACAGTAAAGCACGCACTACCTAACAATAACCAACCTCTTATTTATCACACCCTCATTGCTTTGCAGGCTTATGTTATAAACACCCTCGTTTAAGCTGCTTGCATCTATACTTGTTTTGCCGTTTATAGTTTGGCTTAATACAAGTTTACCATTAACATCATACACCTGCATAGTTTGTTTGGTTGCACTGCTTGGCTCTACAACAAAACGGCCATTATTGGGGTTGGGGTAAATGGCGAAAGCATCATCATTACTATATTGTTTAATGCCTGCATAAAATAACCCTAATTGGCGTTATAGTTCCTATTTGCACACCACCTTTAATACAACCCACTAACGTAGAATCATAAGAATAATTTTGAGGATATTGGTTCTGATTCCACGAATAAGAAATAACGCCAAATTGGTTGCCAAATGTTTTAGCATCATAACAAGGACCATAACCCGCACCTGTGAGGTATAAAGAATCGCTTGACACTATGTAATCTGTTGGTTGATATGGGTAACTTATAATAGGCGTATTAAATACCGTATTGGTATCATAGGCAATTATTTTTGGAGGTGGGTTTCCAAAGGGGAAAACACAAAAATATTGCCAAGTAACCGTTGGAGGACACAAAGATAATCCCTTATTAAATCCAGTATTTAAAAAGTAAGCAGGGTTATCAATAAATTTTAAGGTAATGGTTGAATTAGTTAATGAAGTGGTAGTGGTGTAGCCTGTCCAACCAGCACCACTAAAACTGGTATCGGCAATATGCTGTAAAGCATTATAAATTAAGGTGTCTGCACTAATTGTTTTAGATGAAATAACTATTTTTCTATGACCATAATTATTATTTTCGTAATTAGTATTGAGAATCATAAGAAGTAGAATTAAATCGATATTCAAACACATCACCCACATTGTAATTAAAAATATCTTTATACAAGGGTATATGATAGCCTAATGATAAGTTCTCTATACCCCTTAGGTTATATTTTTTGCCCCAATGGCTTTTTCTGAAGAAACTATGCCATAGTTTTTAGATAAAACAATGGTGTCGCCATTTGATGCGCCGATGGATTTAACAGAATCTGTTATTCCAAAAATGTTTTGTGTACTTAATGAGAAAGTAGTGGCGTTATAGCTATTTACCGTATCATATTGCCATGTTTTCCTAAAGCAGATGTGATTTTTAGGGTAAATTTGTATCACTCATAAAGGTTGCATAACCATTGCTTCTAATAACTACTTTTTTATTTAAGAATTGTTTGTGATGTGCCACATCATTACTTACTATTCCGTTAAGATAAGAAGAGAATCTCCGCCAATTACTTTAGCAGAATCGGTTTTAATAATGCAGGCAGTAGAAAAGGATGTAGAAGAAAAATAATTATATACGTTGGAAGAAACTACCGGTTGCCAATTCTGACTATAAGCCCAAAAGGATGTAAGCATTAATGCTAATAATATCTTTTTCATGTTATTTGTTTATAATGCAAATATAATTCAATGTATCTATTTTAGCCTAATAACTTTTTTAAAGGTCGATTTTAACAAATAAACGGTTAATTCCACCCTTATTTTAATGATTTTAATATAACAAGTAATGGATTTACAATTACTCATAACGAGTGCATAATTAATAAGAATGTCTCGTCTGCGTATCGTAATGTTTACATAACACAACGTAATGTCTTCATCACGTAATGTAATGCTTACATCACGCAACGTAATGTCTTCATCACGTATCGTAATGTTTACATAACGTAACATAATGCTTACATCACACAACGTAATGTCTTCATCACATCACGTAATGTTTACATACGCAACGAACGTCTTCATCACGTCACGTAATGTTTACATTATGCAACGTAATGTATCGTTTACGAGTTGTAATGCTTACATCACGCATTGTTTTGGTTACGTTATGCCACAAAAAAAGAGGAGAATGATTAATTCCCCTCTTTTTACCTGATAAACTGTAAGAAGCTTACTCTATAATGCTGCTAACTGCATCTTTAACTAACCAATAAGGCGGTAAAAATAGTCGATGGACCTGCTCCATCTTATTCACTAAGAATGGGTGCACTACGAAGTATAGGGTTTTTTACCGAAGTTAAACCTGTTACTGTTTTTTTACTGTTTTTAGTAGCCCTTAAAGTAGTCCATGTAACCCCGTCAGTACCTAACTGAGCCCATTCGTGCGGACCAGGTCCGGTGCAAACAACTTAACTGTACCTGATACCTTCGTAATCTGAGCACCCACAAATTTAGTTTTAGTAGAGAACTGTTTTACCGATAAACCTGCACTTGCAATAATAGTTTCTGCATTAGTAGGGTTAGCATCAGCTACCTTTTGTACATCACTCACCAATAAACGCAGGCCTTTGGCCACTATTTTCTTAGCTGCGTTACGTTGAGAAACAGTACCTGTAGGAGGAGATGCGGTTAGGTTTGTTTCGGCAGTTGCTAAGGCGTTCACATCAGCCAAATAGGTGGCTAAGGAATGCTCAATGCCGTTGCCGGAAACCAGCTATTACCATTCATTGACTGGTAAACGGCTTTTGAATTATTTATATAGTCGTTTATTTTGGTACTTGGTTTTAGCACAGCAATTATTCTGCGAATGATTACTGTTATTAGATTGATTGC
>CAVXOV010000057.1:0-11568 GCA_963763345.1 uncultured Candidatus Saccharibacteria bacterium | reverse complement strand
CATCCCATTGTGCTGTTAGGAATATTGGTTGCTTATGCTGCTAATTTTATGGAATTCAACAATAACATGTCTGTTGAACATTTCAATAACATGATTCGTTTTGATAATGTTGCCCTTGCCTTTAGCGGAGTAATTCTCATCACAGCTTTCTTCTGGTTCATTTTGGCTAATGATTATTTTAATAACGAAACTTCTTTGGCTGATCATTTTGCTTTGGTACTGTTTGCTATTACAGGCGGTTTAATGCTAACGGCTTTCAGCAATATGACTACCTTGTTTTTAGGAATAGAAATTCTATCCATTCCTTTATATGTGCTTGCGGCAAGCAAAAAGAACGATATCAAATCAAACGAAGCAGGCTTTAAATATTTAATTATGGGTTCTTTGGCTTCAGCCTTTTTACTATTTGGTATTGCTTTAATTTACGGAGCGACCGGAACCTTTGATATTATGCTGATGCGTTCTAAAATATCAGCAGGCAATTTACCTGTGTTTTTTTATGCAGGTGTTATTATGATGTTGGTGGCTATGTGCTTTAAAGTAAGCGCTGCTCCTTTTCACTTTTGGGCACCCGATGTGTATGAAGGTTCTCCAACGGTAATTACTGCATTAATGAGTACCATTGTAAAAACAGCTGCCTTTGCTGCTTTCATGCGTTTGTTCTTAATTGGCTTTGGTGGCATCAACGAAACCTGGAGTCTGGCACTTAGCATTATTATAGCATTATCACTAGTTATTTCAAATATCACGGCAGCCTCACAAAGTAGTGTAAAACGTATGTTGGCTTATTCAAGCATCAGTCATGCGGCCTTCATGCTGATGGCTATCTTAGCTGTTAATGCGCATTTTTCTGTGCAGGCAATTTTATATTATACATTGGCTTACTCAATCGGTTCCATAGCAAGCTTCACAGTACTTTATCAGGTAAGCAAAAATGGCGATACCAGTTTCGAAGCCTTTAACGGCCTTGCCAACGCAACCCCATGATTGCCGTAGGCATGCTGGTTGCCATGCTTTCTTTAGCAGGTATACCGGTAACAGCAGGTTTCTTTGCCAAGTATTTTATATTTACTACCCTTATGGCAAGTTCGTTTAAATGGTTATTAATATTAGCCGTTCTTACTTCTTGTGTGGGTGTGTACTATTACTTTAAAGTAATTATTGCCATGTACTTTAAAAAACCACATACCGAAGAACCCCTGCAAATAGATTCTTCTCACGCCATGCTGCTTGGCATTACATCTGTTATTACTATTGTAATAGGCCTATTGCCTGATTTAATTGTAAAGATGTTGTAAGACATAATCTACTTTACACCATGATTAAAACCAACTGGGAAGAAGTATTTAAACCGCTCATTAAAAAATATAAAGGAAAGCCGCATCCTTTAGAGTATAAGAATTTATACCAACTGGTAGTAATGGTTATTCTATCTGCACAGGATTCTGATAAGCATATCAATCAGGTAGCTCCTCCGTTTTTTAAAGCGTTTCCCGATATGAAATCTTTGGCAGGAGCAGATGCCGAAGCCTTGTATCCTTTTATTGGTAAGGTGCGCAACTTTGGCAATAAAACAAAGTGGTTATTGGAACTTGCCCAACCGTTAAAGACGATAAAAACATTCCGCTTGCGATGAAGGAGCTAACCAGCTTCCGGGTATTGGGGCGCAAATGGAAACGTTATTATGCGCGAAGCGGGCGTAAAGGCAGAAGGCATTATAGTAGATTTGCACGTGGTGCGTGTGGCGCCCCGCATTGGTGTGGCAAGCGGTACCGACTCCAAGAAAATAGAAAAACAACTAATGGACGCCGTGCCTCAAAAAGACTGGGGCGAACTTGGTATGGCCATTTCTTTTTTGGGGCAGAGAAACCTGGAGACCTTCTAACCCAAAGCATGATGAGTGTGTTATAAAAGATAATTGTGCTTTTTACAAAGTATCTGCTAAGTAGTATACTTACTTAACTATAACCAACCACTTATTTACAACCCCTTCATTGCTTTGCAAGCTTATGTTATAAAAACCTTCATTTAAATTTCTTGCATCAATAGTTGTTTTTCCGGTTATGGTTTGGCTCAAAACCACCTTACCATTTACATCATAAACCTGCATGGTTTGTTTTGTTGCGCTGCTTGACTCTATAACAAAACTACCATTGTTGGGGTTGGGGTAGATGTTTACATCTAAATCTTTATTGCTGTATTGTTCTATACCTGCACTACAAGGGTTAGGATACACATATATTGTAAACGTACTATCAGGTCCCTGGCATCCATTCAAAGTAGGAGATACAGTTACCACCATAGAAATTGTTGATGAACCATTATTTACGGTTGGACCTAAACTGGGAAAAGGGTTTGTGTTTCCATTTGTTGGAATGCCTCCGGCATTATAAATCCAATTATAAGTTGAGTTTACAGAAGGAGGTAAAGTGCCAAATGTTACAGGGTTAGTCATACTATTAGGGCATACATATTGATTGGCTATTGGTTGCATAAAAGGTGTTGGTTTTAAGTTAATGGTATCGGTTGCAGTTACCCCGAAACAACCATTTAATTTAGGATGGTAGGTTATAATACCAATTTGATTGGTTAAAGTGTTATTGCTTGGAGCTGTGTATGCAACTGGTGTACCCATACCGGATGCCGGCATACCTATGTTTGAAGCATTAGTTACCGTCCAATTATACATTACTCCCGTAGCTGGGTTTGTTGTTATTGATGGAGACGGTACATTATCTCCCGGACAAACGGTTGCACCTATTGCTGTCATAACCGGTATTGGATTCACAACAATAATAAAAGAAGAATCGTTACCCATACAACCATTGGCAGAAGGCACTACATTTATTTGAGCTGTATTTAATACATCTGTTGTATTTGTTCCGGTAAAAGAACCCATATTGCCTGCTCCGGTTGTTGCAAGACCAATACCAGCATTACTATTTGTCCATGTTATAACTGAGTTTATAGGACACACCGTAAAGTTTGGTACACTTATGTTCTGATTAGCACAAGCGCTATCATTTTCCATATGTTCTATATAAGGAGTAGGATAAACATTTGCGGTATAATAAACAACATTACCCAAGCAGCCTACCCCCGAAACGGCTATTCCATAAACAGTATCTTGCAAAATATGACAACTCATATTTGAGGTAATAGCATTATAGCTTGGCACCTGATTGTTTCCTCCTGTACTAACAAAACTTGTTGGAGCCCCTGTATTATCTGTACCTCCTAAAGACTGAAGCCAAACTGTAGTAGGAACACCTCCATTGGCACAGGTAGCAGTAAACGTTTGTATAGGAGTAGCTTCACCCGGGCAAATACTAAAACTTGACGGTGCGCTTACAACAGGCAAACAAAATAAAGTATCGCCCGTAAGGGTAACTGTACTTGAACAGCCATTATTAGTAGTTACTGTTAATGTTATATTATAAGCACCGCAGGATGCGTATGTATGTTTAACAGTATCAGGTAATGCACCTGCTGTATAAGTAGCAGCTAACCCATCGCCAAAAACCCATTGCCATGATGTTATATGATCATTTAAACAAGAGGGATTTGTTATATAAGAGCCATCTATAAAATCTGATGAAGTGCCTAAACAAGCTTCAAGTGCATTAAAAGTTGCTGTTGGGTTTGCATGCACATATACCGTAGTATCAAAAGAACCTATGCAACCACTTGTGTTTGTTGCCGTAAGAGCAACCGAATAACAACCTGCTGCTGAATAGGTATGTGCTGGAGGAGAAGCTGTGCCATTGGTACTACCATCTCCAAAATTCCAACTCCAGGTAGTAATAGAAGCCTGATTAGGGCTTGTATTAGTTATAGTTGCTGCCGTACCCAAACAAGGATGGCTTGCCGCGAAATGAATTGTTGGTAGTGGATTTACAATTATAGGAAGCGTGGCCGGTGCACTTGTGCCGCAGGCATTAGATGAGGTTACCGATAAAGTATATATACCACTTGTTGGCACATTAACAGTAACTGATGTAGTTCCTTGCCCTGAAAGAATAACCGCGCCTGCTGAAACACTCCAATTGTAAGTAAGTCCTGCTATGGCAGGTGGTATTCCGCAAACAATATTACTGTTTGCACAAACAGGTGATGTGCCTGTAATACTACCCGTGTTAGTTGGCAAAGGATTAACACTAACCGTTACTGCCGTGCTTACCGTAGAAGCACCCGTAGTACCCACAACCGTGTACGTGGTAGTAACCGTTCGACTGGCAGCAACCATGCTGCCTGTAGTAGCGCTTAAACCTATTGCCGGAGACCAACTATAGGTGGTAGAACCGCTTGCCGTTAAGGTAGATGTGCCACCTGCACATATAGTGGTGGGGCTTGCCGTGGCAGTGGTAATGCTACTTACCACATTAATATAAACCATGCTGCTTAATACACTATTGTTATTTGCCAAACGTGAAACCGCATCATTTTGACAATAAGTAGCACTACATCCATTGGCATCTGTTAACGTAGCACAAATACTATAGCTACCTGCCACCGAATAAGTATGACTTGGATAAGCAATTGTAGAATTAGAACTTCCATCCCCCAATTCCAAGTATAAGTGTAGGGAGGTGTACCTCCTGAATAAGCAGGAACAGCATCCCATGTATGAGGTGCTGAATCTGCAACTAAAACATAACTAACTACAGGTGAAGGATTAACTGTTATAGTACATATTATAGGGCTACTTGGTGCACAACCACTGGCCGTGCCACTAACGGTATATATAGTTGTAGTGGTTGGACTGGCTATTGGGTTAGCAATATTAGAATTATTTAAGGTTGCGGCAGGGCTACAGGTGTATGTACTGACTCCACTTACACCCAGTATTTGCGAAGCCCCATTGCAAATGGTATATGAGTTTGATGTTAATGTTAATGATGGTGCGGGTGATACATTTACCGTTACCGTTGCAGCGGTTGCATTAGTACAACCGCTTGCATTTGTACCTGTTACACTATATATAGTAGTAGTTGTAGGGCTTGCTGTTGGGTTAGATACATTGGAATTTGATAAAGTAGCTGCAGGCAACCATGTATATGTACTGGCACCGCTTACATTAAACGTTTGAGAACCACCACTGCAAATAGTATAAACATTACCTGATAAACTATAAGAAGGCACAGGGTTAACTGTAATACTAAAAGAACTGGCTGTACCCACGCAACCTGCTAATGTTGGGGTTACTGATATAGTACTTGTTTGTTGATTTGCAACAGTTGGTGCAGTATAGCTGGCAATATTACTACTGCCACTTGCCGGTAAACCAATAGAAGTATTATTGTTTGTCCATGCAAAGGTAGCACCCAAAGGTGTTGATGTGAAATTTATAGCTGATACAGAAGTGCCGCCGCATACTATTTGATTAGCAATAGTATTTATCGCAGGTTTAGGCTTAACTGTAACTGTTAATGTTATTGGGCTTGAAGTGCCACATGCATTAGAGCCCGTTATTGTATAAATAGTTGTAGTTGTTGGGCTGGCTACTGGATTTGCAATATTTGCATTTGATAAACTGGCTGCGGGTGTCCAAGTATATGTGCTTGCACCGTAGGCTACAATAAGATGTGAAACCCCACTACATATTGTATAAGAACTTGCGCTTAAAGTTGGTACAGAATTATATACAGTAACGCTTGGATTTGCACCGCCTGTAGAAAAACTATTTATATTAAATGCTGTAAAAGTAGTAGTGCCCGTTACACTATAGTTGGTAGTCACAGATGGTGTAACACTAATTGAAGCTGTTGTAGCACTTGTGTTCCATGAATAAGTAGTTGCACCGCTTGCTGTTAATGTGGTTGTACCCCCCGTACACACCGCTGCCGGGTTAACCATCATTGTTAGTGGCTTACTTACCATACGTATACGATTATTATTTTGGTCTGATATATAAAAGTTACCTATGGCATCACAAGCTAATCCATAAGGATTATTTAATGCTGCAGAAACAGCATTACCTCCATCACCACTAAATCCGCCAAACCCTCCATTGCCTGCTACTGTATATATATTACCGGAAGTAGTTACCTCGCGAATACGCTCATTACCAGAATCTGATATATATAAATTACCTACAGCATCAAAGCGAACTACATTTGGTTGAGTTAATTGTGCAGCATTGGCAGCACCACCATCTCCACTATAACCGGCTGTACTACCTGCAAAGGTGCTTATAATTCCTGCTGTAGTTACTTTGCGTATAACATCATTGCCATAATCAGCTATATACAAATTACCTGCGACATCAAGGGCTATACTAATCGGCCCTTGCAATTCTGCCGCTGTGGCTTGCCCCCCGTTTCCACTATAACCTGATGTTCCATTACCCGCATAAGTGCTTATAATACCTAACGTATTTACTTTACGAATACGATTATCATTATAATCAGCAATATATACGTTACCCAACAAATCACAGGCTACATCAGTGGGTGTAATTACAGCAGCAGTTGCTTGGCCACCGTCTCCTAAAACACAACAAGCGGTTCCATTTCCGGCTATACTTGTTATAATACCTAAAGTATTTACTTTGCGTATGCGGTAATTGCCATCAGCAATAAACAAATTACCAAAAGCATCAAAAGTTATTGCTTGAGAACTATTTAATTCAGCAGCAGTAGCTTGTCCTCCATCTCCGCTATAACCAGCTGTTCCATTACCTGCTATCGTGCTTATAATGCCTGTGGAGCTGTTTACTTTTCTTACCACACCATCTGTTATATACAAATTTCCTGTAGCATCAAAGGCTAATCCATAAGGTCTATTTAACTCCGCAGCCGTGGCTTGTGCACCATCTCCTGCATAAGCTGCTGTTCCATTACCTGCAACAGTAGTTATTATTTGCGCCTTCCCATTTAAAAAAAACGCTAAGGCTAAAAGTGTAAGTAGTTTTTTCATTTGGTAAGATTTGTTTCCAAAAATAGCACAATTAACTTAAAATCCAACATTAAGCTTAGGTTAATAAAGGGGCGGTTTGGTGTTTTTGACATCAACAGCGGCAATTGTTGAAGAAGCCGTTCAAAATGTGAAAGAAGCCGCGGTTACTTAGAAAAAAGCCGGTGCGTGCATTAAAAACAAAAGCATCTCTGCCAAAGAAACCAACTCCCTAAGAGAATAAAGTGCTAATTCTTACGTTATAAGAGTGTAGTTTGCCGTAATCATTAAATAAACCCATATAAATCAGCTATCAATTTGTAATTTTTTACCTTTACACTCGTCTAATTGTATTATGAAAAAGAACATTCTTTTAGCTTACCTCTTAGTTCTGGTCTCTTTTTTCTTTGCATCGGCACAGGATAAAGACCCCGTAAGTTTTAAAATAGAATCTAAAAAGGTATCGGCAACCGAGTATGATATTGTTTTTAATGCCACCATTGATGAAGGCTGGCACGTATATTCCATTACTCAAACCGCAGATGGAGGTCCAAATCCTACGGTTATTACTGTAAACAAATCAGCCGACTTTGAACTTGTTGGCAAGCTGAAAGAAAGCAAACCCATTGAAGAAATGGATAAGGTGTTTGATATGAAGGTGCTGTACTTTAATCACAAAGCCACCTTTACCCAACGTATAAAAGTAAAAACCGATAAGAGCTTTAAAGTATCAGGTAAATACGAGTATCAAACTTGTACCGATGAGAAATGTATGTTTCCCCCTGCCAAGAAGTTTTCGCTTAGTATAGAACAAGCCGAAGCATCTGTTGAGAAAGAAATTTCTAAAGACACCGTTGCAAAAGCAGATACCTCAACTAAGGTTGCCGAAACAAAAACCGCAGCGGTGCAAGCCACACCAACAAATACACCTGTTGAAACCAAAACTAAAGAAAGCGATACCCCTTGGTGGATGATATTCTTAAAAGGAATTGGTTTTGGTTTAGCTGCCCTGATTACACCTTGTGTATTCCCCATGATACCCATGAACGTGAGTTTCTTTTTAAAGCGTAACAAAAAACGCAGCGGTGCCATTAAAGAAGCCTTGTTCTTTATGCTCAGCATCATTGTTATTTATACGGCGTTAGGTTTATTAATTACTGCCGTCTTCGGCGAAACAGCTTTAAACGCCATAGCATCCAGCGCCTCGTTTAATATCTTCTTCTTTATCATGCTTATTATTTTCGGTATCAGTTTCTTGGGTGCTTTCGAGATTGTATTGCCCAACTCATGGCTCAATAAAATGGATGCCCAAAGTGATAGGGGTGGTTTTCTTGGTATATTTTTCATGGCAACAACCTTATCGTTGGTATCATTCTCCTGCACGGGTATTTTTATTGGTAATTTAATTCCGCTGGTAAGTAACTCTCCTACCGGACCCTTCTTTGGTTTCTTAGGTTTTGGTTTGGGCTTTGCACTTCCATTTGGTTTGTTTGCCATTGTACCAAGCTGGTTAAACAGTATGCCAAAATCGGGCGGATGGTTAAACACCGTTAAAGTTACGCTTGGTTTGTTGGAGTTGGCACTTGCCTTAAAATTTGCATCCAATGCAGATTTAGTTTACGATATGCACATCCTTACCCGCGAGGTATTCCTTACCTTATGGATTGTCTTATTCGCCATCACCGGAATTTATTTAATGGGTTGGTTCAAACTCAGTCATGATACACCAGCCCCTTTTATTACCATTCCCCGTTTGTTCTTCGCCATCTTTGCTTTTGCGTTTACGGTGTATATGATTCCCGGTTTGTGGGGCGCACCTTTAAAATTATTAAGCGGCGTTATTCCTCCTTCTACTTATGCCGAATGGAAACCGAAATCAACAACAGTCGTGCAATCATCCAATCAAAACGCATCTGCTTTAGCTAATAAAATGATTGATGGTCCGGATGGATTAAAAGTTTTTCATAATGATTATGAAAGTGCACTTGCCTATTCTAAAGAAGTGCATAAACCCCTGATGATTGATTTTACAGGACATGCATGTGCCAATTGCCGTAAGATGGAAGACAACGTTTGGGTAGAGCCCGATATAAAAAACATCTTAGCAAATGATGTGGTTATTGTTTCTTTATTTGTTGATGATAGAAAAGAACTGGCTAAAACTGAACAAAAGGAAGTTGATTGGAGTGGAGATAAAGTAACCCTTGAAACCGAAGGAATGAAGTGGGGCTTTATGCAGCTAAGCAAATACAAAATAAGTTCTCAACCTTATTACGTTATTGTAAACGATGATGAATCGTTACTAAGCAACAACGGCATTGGTTATGATACCGGCAAAGACCTGCCTGTTTTTAAAACATGGCTTACCAGTGCCATTGCCAAATACAAAGAGAAGCATCCTTAACTAAGCATGCAGTCTAAACCTAAAAGCGAGTGGACTATCCTTACTGAAACGCTTGCCGAAAAGTTTGGCATGGAGCCCGACTTGCATAATATCATCTTTTTAGTAGGTGTGCAGGAGTTGGGTATGGGGTACAAAAAATTTAAGAAGGACGAGAAAGTAAACGTAATGCATATTGCCATTTGTACTTTGTTAGAGCCTTATGGTTACTATGAGTTTGAAGGCCGTGATGCAGATGGCTGGCCGCACTTTAAAACTAAAGAACAGTTACCCTTCTTAAAACCTGCCGAACAAAATAACCTGATGATAAAGGCGGTAATAGAATATTTTAAAAAGAATGAGCTTATCAGTTAAGCTTATTTTATCTCTGAAAGAATACGCTTATTAATTTCCTTTATCAATGCAGGTCCTTCATAAATAAAACCTGTATACAACTGAATCAAATCCGCACCTGCGTTTAATTTATCTATAGCATCCTGTACGCTGTGTATACCACCCACTCCAATAATGGCAATATGTTTATCTAATTTATTTCGTAGAAACTTTATTACCTCGGTACTTCTTGCTGTAAGCGGCTTACCACTTAAACCGCCTGCACCCATATCTGTAATCTCTTGCTGAGGTATACTTAAATGATCTCTTGAGATAGTTGTATTCGTTGCAATTACTCCTGCAATTTTTGTTTCGGTAACAATCTCAACAATATCTTGTAATTGCGTATCCGTTAAATCGGGTGCTATTTTTAAGAAGATAGGTTTAGGTGTTTTCTTCTTTGCATTCTCTTGTTGAAGTGTACTTAGTAAATTGGTTAATGGTTCCTTTTCTTGCAGTTCACGTAAATTAGGTGTGTTAGGTGAACTAACATTTACCACAAAGTAATCAACTACCTCATACAAATCCGTAAAGCAAAGAATATAATCCTGCGTGGCATTTTCATTGGGCGTAACTTTATTCTTGCCAATATTCCCTCCAATGATGATGTTTTTATTCTTTCTCTTTGCTAAACGAATAGCTGCCGCATTTGCCCCATCGTTATTAAAACCCATTCGGTTTATTAGAGCTTCGTCTTTGGGTAAACGAAATAAGCGTGGTTTATCATTACCGAGCTGGGGTTTAGGTGTAACTGTACCTATCTCTATAGAACCAAAACCCAAACAAGCCAATTCATCAACTAATAAAGCATTCTTGTCTAACCCTGCTGCAAGTCCTACCGGATTTGGAAAACTCAAACCTGCTACATTTCGTATAAGCTTATTTGATTTAACAACAAACATTGCAGAAGCTAATTGCTTAGCAAAAGGAATATCTATAAAGAATTTTAATAAAGAAAAGGTAATGTGATGAGCCCTCTCTGGATTAAATAAAAACAGAAAAGGTTTTATAAATAACTTGTACATAGCACACAAAGTTATTTATTTAACTAATTCTTACTTCTTTTTCTCTTCTATATTAATCCCTTCGGAAGATATTTTCACATGCGCTTCTTTAGAGTTTACTTCTATGCCATGCTTGTCAATTTTTACATGGGCATTACTGTCTTTAATATTTATCTCATTTTTTACGTTCATCAAATCTTCTTTGGTGCAACTTAGGCATGTCAATCCGTTCTCCGTCATTTTCCAATACTTAGCCCCCATTTCAGAGTCGGTAATGCCGTTTGTGTTTTCAACGTCGTACAACAAACGATTCAGGTTATCATCTATATAAATGATTTTATTTTTAGGAAGTTTAATTAAGATTTCCACTTCTTGATTCCTGAATTTATCCGCACTGCTAAAAGAAAAATAATTATCAATTAATAAAGTAGCGTTTTGTTGAATCAATTGGTAGTTAACTTTTTTAGCTCGTTGTGCAGCCTCCGGTTTATCAACTCCCTGCGATGATTTTATAACAAAAACAGAAAGACTGTCATTCTCTGAAGTAATGATTTTAACCTGTGGTTTACCCCACCAAATAGGTGAGTTTTGACTAGTGTTAATTAACCAATCGTCATGATTCCATTCAAAATCTATATCAGTTATCAGCTTTGGATAATTACTATTGGCTTTAATGTATAAGGTATCCGTTGCGTTGCTATTTATTTTTATTTGTTCTTTTAATTGTGTCTCAGCTGAGTAATCATTCAAAAGATTTAAGCCTAAATACAAGCATAAACTCAATCCGGCAAACCATAAGATACCTGCTGCTAAATTAAGCCATTTGTATCTTACTCTGATTCCTGAAAATAAGCTTCATGCCTTTATACACTAGCATACATAAAGGAATACTGCCCG
>CAVXOV010000056.1:0-15856 GCA_963763345.1 uncultured Candidatus Saccharibacteria bacterium | reverse complement strand
GAACCGGCAGCTGTGAGCGTTCCATTTTTGCAAAAGACAGCTATATCCTTAAGATTGACGGATTTCTTATCAAGTGATGCATTCACTTTAATTTCCGGGGCGTAAAAACCATCCTGTTGAAAATTCTTAATTGAGAGGCCACATGCCCCGATACCGGTTATGGTTGAATATGGCAAGTGTACCTGATATTTCCCCCGCCAGCTGCCTGCCCGGAAATGCGAGAGCAGCATATTCGCCGATCTGAAAGTTTGATACGGCAGCAGCCATTTCCCACCCGCCATCCTGTTGGCGGGCGTTAAATTGCCAACCGTTATCTTTCGACATAGCGGTAATAATTGTTACCGCAGGTGCTGGTTGCATTGAGGTTTGCATACCATGCCAAAGGACGCATTTTTTCAAGCGTCAGGGAATATACGTTCAGGAACAGCTGAGTGTTTTCAGGCGTAATGTAGCCGCGCAGCTGAATGCTGCCATCAATATCGGAATGCAGAGATGATAATACAGGGAAGTTTGCAAGCGGCCAGTCAGGAAAGTTAATGTCAAGGTGTGTGCCGGTTGACGAAATTACGCCTGTTATCTGCCCGGAGGCGGCATTAGCAGAGGTTTTCAAAACCGCGGTAAACTCACCATCAGCCGACAAAACACTTTACAAGATATTTCGAAGGGTCAAGGTTAGCCTCGCCGTACCAGGCGCCGGTCGCGGGGTTGTTGTTAAATTTGATCGTTGCCGAGCTTGCCACAAGGTAAGAATGCCACCTGGTATCAGAGCAGGCAATCACGCCTTCGATATTGGAAGTGCCGTTATTGATGGTAAAATCTGCCGAGCCACTGGCATCCGGAGTAATGCCACCGAGTGAAATGTGTCCGGATGCCGAGTAATCGGACAAACCCGAACCATTGAGCGTAGCGGTAAGAGCAGGATTATCAAGGGTTACATTAAATTTTCCAGCGGAAGATGAAAATGTCCCGCTCGAGTTGTCAAGGTGATAGCCGTTTACCTCAAGCCGGGGCATAGCGTATATGCCCGATGTAACGCCATTTTCCATCCGGAACGCCATCTGCAGCCTGGCGCGTTCCCTGCTTGAAGAAATATCAATTATTGCCTTAACCAATTTAGTCGGATCCCTGTAGAGAGAGGCTGCGATGGTACGCCCCCCGACAGACATCGTGGCTTTTCCAGCAATCCGCTCACCCAGGGAAATACGGCCGGTAATGTTTGTCGCTGAGGTTCCGTTAAAATTTACAATGCCGTTTTCCACGAAATCGCTGTCGCCAGCGGCTCCGCGCCGCGTTTGCCTGACGACAGTTTCCCGATCAGCAAATCAATATTCTGAGCCGGCGGTTATCGTCTGGCCGTCCAGGCTTATCGCTATAACGGCATTCAGCCTGTTCCGTGAAAAACCAGCTTCCACGGGTTCAGATAGATTGTTGCGCTGCGGCATTGAAATGCTTTTCAACGGACAATTGCTCTACCGTAACTCTGTTAAAGAGGCGGTATTCTATCCGGTCCAAACTGGCATTTGATCCGAGAGTATTATGAAGTATGGCGGCGGCAGGCGATTCGATAAACCGCAGGCGCATGGCAAATATAGAAGCCAGGCCTGCAAGAATCAAACCCGCACGCCCAGCGCTACCAGGATACGCTTCCACATTTTTCATAGACTACTTTTCTCTTCTTCGGCTTAAAATTCTGATTCTTTGGGTTTCAGGGTTCAATCAGACAAACACTTTTATATCAAAGGCTTTCCCGCGGAGCACTGCACGTGGTGCTTGCCGACACTTGTCGACAAGCGAGTCCTCGAGGTAGCGCTGTATTGTGCGAACCAGGGGCCGGACCATACTGCGGGTCAAAACCGCGCTCAAGAAGGAATTCTTTTACGGGATCAGCGATTTCCAGCGTAAAGCCCTGCTGTGCTATGCGGCCTTTCCCGCGCTCTATCATAATATCCAGTATTTCTTTCATTTCGTCATACGAGAGTGGGTGAAAGACAATCGTTTCGTCGATACGGTTGAGGAACTCAGGGTTAAAAGCTTTCCTAAGTTCGCCGTTTACCGTTTCTTTCATGTTCTCATAATCTGAGGCTGCATCTTCTTGAACAAGAAACCCCAGGGATTTGCCTTTTGAGATCAACCGCGCCCCTACATTGGACGTCATAACAATGACCGTGTTGTAAAGTTAACCTTGTGACCAAGGTTATCGGTTAACACACCATCGTCAAGTATCTGTAGCAGGATATTAAAAACATCAGGGTGCGCTTTCTCTATTTCGTCGAGCAAAATAACTGAGTAGGGCTTGCGGCGAACCTGCTCGGCAGCCGCCCGCCTTCATCGTAACCCACGTATCCAGGAGGGGGCGCCGATCAGGCGGGAGACGGAGAATTTTTCCATATACTCAGACATATCAACACGAATAAGCGATTCTTCATTTCCGAACATATATTCCGGACTCGCCGGTAGTCGCGCCCTCTGAATGCCCGCAGGCCCAGACAATAAACCCGCCTATAGGTTTACGCGGATCCTTCATGCCGGTGCGGCTGCGCCTTATGGCTTTAGAAAGGGCAATGATAGGTTCGTGCTGCCCGATCACACGCTTGTGCAGCTCAGATTCCATTTTCAGTAGTTTATCGGATTCTGTCTCAGTAAGGCGCGTAACAGGTATGCGCGTCCATTTTGATATCAGCTGAGCTATGTCTTCCGAATTAATAACTGGGCCGTTCTCTTCGCGCGTTGATTTCCATTTTTTGCGTTCTTCATCATATTTTTTGCGCATTTCTTTTTCAGTATCGCGCAGGTGGGCGGCTTTTTCAAACTCCTGGCGGGCAATAGCCGCTTCTTTTTCCTTTGTAATCACCGTCATCTCGTTTTCTTTCGCGAGTATAAATTCGGGTGGTTGAGATGTTTGCAGCCTTGCGCGGGCGCCTGCCTCGTCAATAAGGTCTATGGCCTTATCAGGCAGAAAGCGGTCGGTTATGTAGCGCTCCGACAATTCTGCCGCGGCTCGCAGGCTGCCGTCATCATAATGCACCTTGTGGTGGGTTTCATAACGCTCTTTGAGCCCCTGTAATATAGAAACAGTCTGGTCAACTGTAGGCGGCTCAACAATGATAGGCTGAAAACGGCGTTCCAGCGCAGCGTCATGCTCGATATGCTTTCTATATTCATCAAGGGTTGTCGCTCCGATGCATTGCAGTTCGCCTCTGGCAAGGGCAGGCTTAAGCATATTTGAAGCATCAATAGCGCCTTCAGCAGCGCCAGCGCCTATAACGGTGTGAAGCTCGTCGATAAACAATATGACGGAATTTTTGGCATGCTTTACTTCTTCCATTATAGTTTTAAGCCTTTGTTCAAACTCGCCGCGGTATTTTGTGCCAGCCACGACAGCGGCCAGGTGGTCAATAAAAGTCCAGTCATAATTGCCATCTACTCCTTTAATGATAATCCCCTCGTTTTCATCAGCCGTTTTTATAATGGCATTTTTGGTGGCAAAAGGCTGTATGTGTTTAATTTTTTTATCTGCTTTCAATTCCTTTAAGAAAGGAGCTTGCATATTAAGCGGCTCCTGTTCAAATGAGTTGTTGTTGGTATAGGCGCCAATAACTACATCACCCGAAAAACCTATGGCTTTGCTTTTAATCTCGTTCTTAAAACCGGTAACAATGCTTACCGTTAGTATCATTACAGCAATACCTAACACAATACTTCCTATGGCAATTTTAACCACAGGAGCCGCAATAGATTTTTTTTGCAGCTTTGTATTCCACAATCTGTTGGCTATGTAAGTGGCTAAGTTGATACGATGAAAGTTATAATTTAAAAGTCAAAAGTAAGAACTTAGTGTTTACTATTTAGAATTATATTTGCGCTTATGATTAAAAAGATTTTGCTATCTATTATATATTACCTATTAACTATTAACTGCTTTGCGCAGCCTTATTTTCAAACAAAGGTATTGTATGAGAAAGATATTAAAACAGGGGCATCTCAAATAGATAAATACCTTCCCTTATTAAAAGGAAAGCATGTAGCCGTTATTGCCAATCCTACTTCTTTGATAAATGGAACTCATTTGGTTGATACGCTTATTTCGCTTAAAGTAAGTGTTAAGAAAATATTTAGCCCTGAGCATGGGTTTAGAGGACAAGCAGATGCCGGAGAACAGGTGAATAGTGGTAAAGATAAAAAGACGGGTTTGCCTATCATATCCTTATACGGCAAACACATGAAGCCAGCCGCTACAGACCTTGCCGATGTGGATGTGTTGGTTTATGATATACAAGATGTAGGTGTGCGTTTTTACACCTACATATCTACCATGAGTAATTGCATGGAAGCTGCCGCAGAAAATAAAAAGATGTTTGTTGTGTTAGATCGCCCAAACCCCAATGGATATTATGTAGATGGCCCTGTTTTAGAACCTGCTTATAAATCTTTCCTTGGGATGCACCCGGTGCCTTTGGTTTATGGTATGACTTATGGAGAGTACGCACAGATGGTTAATGGTGAAGGTTGGTTAACCAATAAAATTACCTGTGATTTGAAAGTAATTAAGGTAATAAATTATACCCATTTTGATATGTATCAACTGCCCGTAAAATCTTCTCCTAATCTGCCAAACATGAAAGCTGTTTACCTGTACCCTTCGCTTGGTTTGTTTGAAGGTACCATTGTTAGTATAGGCAGAGGAACTGATTTTCCTTTTCAGGTAATTGGACATCCCGAATTAAAGAACACCGAGTTTAGTTTTACGCCGCATCCTACTGATGGGGCTAAAACACCTAAGTATAACGGAGAGGTTTGCTACGGACACGATTTAAGAGCCTTTGCAGATGCCTTTATTAAAGATTCTAAACAATTATATTTACTGTGGCTTAGCGGCATGTACAAACAACTAAACAAACCCGATTTTTTTGATGAGAACTTTAACTTTCATGCGGGTAATGCTAAACTGCAAGAGCAGATAAAACAAGGGGCATCTGATGCCAAAATAAGACAAAGCTGGCAGGCAGATATCACTAAGTTTAAAGTAATACGTAAAAAGTACCTGCTTTATAAGGATTTCGAATAGTTTTATTTATTACGTCATTGCGAGCGAAGCGCGGCAATCTCATTTGGGCGTTCCGGCGGGCTTTACGCGCTGCATGGCAGCTTGCTGCAATACCTAACGCAGCCCAAACTCCTTAAAAGCCAACTTGAACGGCTTTCAAGTCTACTTGAAAGAGCTACAAGTATACTTGAACGGGTTTAAAGCCTACTTGAACAAGCTACAAGTATACTTGAAAGGGTTTAAAGTATACTTAAAAGAGCTACAAGTATACTTGAACGGGTTTAAAGTCTACTTGAACAAGCTACAAGTATACTTGAAAGGGTTTAAAGTATACTTGAAAGAGATTCCTAAAGTATGGAAAATGGCTCCACCTGCATAGAAAGAGATAAAAGTAACCTTGAAACAACCAAAAGTATACTTAAAATTGCTGCTACAGAAGTGGCGGGATTTTTTGTTTTATATTTGGTGGGATGAAAAACTTCTTATTTATATTCTTCTGTTTATTAAGCATTAGCTTTTATGGGCAAACAACAGAATTATTTGTTAAAGCAGGAATTTCTATTAATGGAACAAGCTCTACAGAATTCGGAAGATATGATAATGGCAGCCATTATGCTTATGGCCCAAGTAGCGGATACTCTATTAATAGTATAAATGATGGGAAATTAAAGTATTGTTCTCCTTATGCAAGTTTGGGTATCTATCATAAAGGCAAAAAATGGTTCGGCTTTTATACAGGTGTAACTTATACGCAGTATAAGCAATCGTTTAATTACTCGTCTTACAATATTGTTTCTTTTGGTGCCGTAGATACTTTACATGAAATGCATTACAATGAATATGATGACAATGGAGGGAAAGGAAGCATTATTAATAATGTTTTTAGGTTTGAATTTACTCCTGTTATCTTTTTTAAGAAGACTAAAATATCTTTTCCTTTTATAAATCTTGATTTTGTAATCCCTCAAATACAAACTAATGTTAATGTACAAAGAGAATATTATCAAAAGGTAGCTTCTCTTTATGGTAGCGGTTATGGTATAGCTTCATCAATTCCCACTGGTTCGCAGCAAAATGTTCCTTTATCTATCAATAAAAATGATTTCTCATATCCTACAGGGAATAATTACGAAAGTATGTATCAAACCCAAACGCTAAAGCAAGTACCGTTTATATTTGTCCCATTAAGTATGAAAGTAGAACAAGCAATAATTATTGCAGGAACAAAATGGCTTATAGGGGGCAGTGCTATTTGGTCTCCAAAAGCAAGGTATTATGGTTTTAATTTTTATGTGGGCTATTGTATTTGGAGTTCAACTAAAATGCCTAAAGAAAACTAAAGAATAAAAATGCAGGAAGAAATTACAGACCATAGAGAGGGTATATTGCACAACTCGGCCTTGTATAGCGAAGACCTTGCACCTGTGCCGCTGTCTAAACGCAGTTGGGGCACCTGGAACTATGCCGCCCTGTGGATAAGCATGAGCCTGTGCATACCTACCTATATGCTGGCAAGCTCGCTTATAGAAGGGGGTATGAACTGGTGGCAAGCCATACTTACTATATTTATTGGCAACACCGTAGTGCTTGTCCCTATGATATTAAACGGACATGCGGGTGCTAAATACGGCATTCCTTTTCCAGTGTTGGCAAGGGCAAGCTTTGGTACTAAAGGTGCAAACATACCTGCGCTGTTGCGCGCCATTGTTGCCTGCGGTTGGTTCGGCATACAAACCTGGATTGGCGGTTACGCTATTTACCTGATGCTTAAAGTATGGATGCCTTCGATAGAAAATATACCGCAAGTATTTCCTGCATGGGTAGGTTTGAAAACAGCCCCTGCCATTACCTTTATTTTATTCTGGTTGCTTAATATGTTTGTGGTGTATTTGGGTGTTGATAGTATAAAGAAACTCTTGGTATTTAAAGCGTTCTTTCTTCCTGTTGCGGCATTGGCCTTGTTGTTTTGGGCAATATCAGCCGGCAATGGCTTAGGCCCTATATTGGCACAACCTTCTAAATTTAAAAGCAATGCCGATTTCTGGAATTATTTCTTTCCGGCACTTACTGGTATGGTAGGTTTTTGGGCAACGTTATCTTTAAACATCCCCGATTTTACCCGATATGCTAAAAGTCAGCGGGCACAAATTATGGGGCAAACTATTGCACTCCCAACCTCCATGACTTTATTCTCTTTTATAGGTGTGGTAGTAACATCGGCTACCTTTATTATTTACGGAGAAACCATTTGGGATCCTTTAGTACTGGCAGGTAAGTTTGAAAGTAAACTGATTGTAAGCATTGCCATGATATCAGTTGCTTTATCAACGCTGGCAACTAACATTGCGGCTAATATTGTTTCTCCGGCAAATGACTTTGCTAATTTATCTCCTGAGAAAATTAACTTTAAAACAGGGGGATACATCACAGGTATATTAGGCATTCTTATCTTCCCCTGGAAACTGATTGCCGACCCGAATGGTTATATCTTCACCTGGTTAATTGCTTACTCAAGCCTGCTTGGGCCTATTGGCGGTATTATGATTGTAGATTATTTCTTTATCCGCAAAAAGAGATTAGAAGTAAAAGATATGTACGATTCAAAAGGAATATACAGTTATGGAAAGGGCTTTAATTATTATGCCATCGTTGCCTTAATAATTGGCATCTTACCTAACGTACCCGGGTTCTTAACTACCATAAAAGCTATACCAGAAAATGCCGTTTGGAGTTGGCTTTCGGGTTTATACCATTACGCTTGGTTTGTTGGCTTCTTTGTTTCGGGTATTGTTTATTTGGTGTTGATGAAACCTAAGAATAACTACACCTGATTATATTAAGATGTGTGCGCAATATAAAATACTGAGGTAAGCATTATGGCTATATAAATAGCAACTACAAAACCAATAATATTGGCTGTCATTTCCTCTTTACTTGAATTTGTCATAGTTATAAAGTTTACTGCAAGTATAGTTAGCAGCAACTATTTAACTATTGATTTTTGTCAGTTTTTAAATATGACTTTTGTCACATCTAATACCCGATAGTTCCTGAAACTATATGCGTTCCTGTATAAGAGCCTGTACAGGATATGTTGCTAAAAACAACTTCGTAGCTATGTGTTGAAACGGTGCTTATAGAAATAGTACCCGATGAAGCAGTTGCCATGTTTCCACCAATTTGTGTTAGCGTAAAATTACATTTAAGCCCAATGCCCGTGTTAGGGTTTGTGGTAACAATAGAATAGGTGCCTCCCGTAGGAGTAGCTGTGTGAGGGAAGGTAACTGTTATTTGAGGATAACCGCTATAATCAATACCAGAAACAACAAAAGTTGAAGCAGTGTTATTTGCCGAACCGGCTGAGTTGGGATAGTTTGCAGGGATTCCATCGACAGAAAAATTTGTGTTCGGATTGGTTTGTATGGTTTGCTTAGTTGCTACAGGAGGAGTGTTACTACTTTTTTTTGCACAGGAATAAACACTTATTAAAACAGAGCCTGTAATGATAATTTTAAATAGTTTATTCATTAGTAGTACAAAATTAAACTATCGCAGCTAATAAAGTTTAAAAAAGCTTTTTTAACTTAGTACTTGATAGTACCCGAAACAGTATAAGTAGTTGTAGTAGTACCCGTATTAGTACAAAGAATGCTGCTAAAAGAAGCTGAGTTATTTGGTGTTGTAGCAGCAGCAATAGTAACTATGCCGGATGATGCTGTTGATATTACTGTAGGAGTAATAGTTGATGAAGTTGTTGTTGTTATCAAAAAACTACAATAAAATGGAGAAGTAGCCGTATGAACGATAGTATAAGGGCCTGAAACAGGAGACATGTTACCTGAAAAGGTTAATTGTATTTGTGTTTGTGGGTAGCTATTGTTGTCTGTAGCTTCTACAATAAAGTTTCCTCCAAGTGTATAGGAAGCAGGAATGGGAGCATTTGCAGCAACTCCATTAATTGAGTAATTTGTAATAGTTGGTTGCGGATTTGAATTGGATGTATTCAACTGAGACGAGGAAGTATCTTTCTTTGTGCAAGCAAACATATTTATCAAAACAAAAAATACGATTGCAACTCTTGATATAGTTTTCATTCTATAGAGGTTTAGATTAATAGTATTAATGAAAAAAGTAAAATAATATTTAACATAATGTAAATTATAAGATTTCGATTACAAAATCGTTATAATAACTCATTATGGTTAAATAGCCGCCGGCTTTTGTCATCTTTGGCATTGCTTCGCAATTTGTTTTTTCGCCCACAGCCCTCTGCTCCCCTTTGCAATGTGAATAGTTTACCTGACCAACGAAATTTTAAAACATTTATGAAGTATACTGTTACTTCGGATACTCCAGCAGGAAAGTATTTACAATCTCATCATAAACATCTTTTGGAAGAGCCGTATCAACTTGATGATATAAATGGAAAATTCCTTGACCTTGTTCTTTCCGAACCAAAGTTATATGATTTACAATATTTCCATCCTTAAAATGTTTGGAATGTTTTGCTTGAATAGCAAATAATCTCTCATTAATAATATCCATGATTTAAGTTAAGGTTAAGTTATGGTTAATTAAAGCCTCGTATTCCAGTACGGGGCTTTTACAAATATACATCTTTTTCTTATCGCCCTTAAGGGCTGATTCGTTTATCAACCCACAACCAAAGCTATTTAGACATAATGTAGTCATTATAAGATTTCGATTACAAAATCGTTATAATAACTCATTATGGTTAAATAGCCGCCGGCTTTTGTCATCTTTGGCATTGCTTCGCAATTTGTTTTTTCGCCCACAGCCCTCTGCTCCCCTTTGCAATGTGAATAGTTTACCTGACCAACGAAATTTTAAAACATTTATGAAGTATACTGTTACTTCGGATACTCCAGCAGGAAAGTATTTACAATCTCATCATAAACATCTTTTGGAAGAGCCGTATCAACTTGATGATATAAATGGAAAATTCCTTGACCTTGTTCTTTCCGAACCAAAGTTATATGATTTACAATATTTCCATCCTTAAAATGTTTGGAATGTTTTGCTTGAATAGCAAATAATCTCTCATTAATAATATCCATGATTTAAGTTAAGGTTAAGTTATGGTTAATTAAAGCCTCGTATTCCAGTACGGGGCTTTTACAAATATACATCTTTTTCTTATCGCCCTTAAGGGCTGATTCGTTTATCAACCCACAACCAAAGCTATTTAGACATAATGTAGTCATTATAAGATTTCGATTACAAAATCGTTATAATAACTCATTATGGTTAAATAGCCGCCGGCTTTTGTCATCTTTGGCATTGCTTCGCAATTTGTTTTTTCGCCCACAGCCCTCTGCTCCCCTTTGCAATGTGAATAGTTTACCTGACCAACGAAATTTTAAAACATTTATGAAGTATACTGTTACTTCGGATACTCCAGCAGGAAAGTATTTACAATCTCATCATAAACATCTTTTGGAAGAGCCGTATCAACTTGATGATATAAATGGAAAATTCCTTGACCTTGTTCTTTCCGAACCAAAGTTATATGATTTACAATATTTCCATCCTTAAAATGTTTGGAATGTTTTGCTTGAATAGCAAATAATCTCTCATTAATAATATCCATGATTTAAGTTAAGGTTAAGTTATGGTTAATTAAAGCCTCGTATTCCAGTACGGGGCTTTTACAAATATACATCTTTTTCTTATCGCCCTTAAGGGCTGATTCGTTTATCAACCCACAACCAAAGCTATTTAGACATAATGTAGTCATTATAAGATTTTAGCCCCACCGAAAAGGCGGAGCAAAAATACTTATAATTACGATTATAGTTAAATAGCCCCTTCGCAAACTTATTTTCATCTTTGGAAGATGCATTTTTGTTTGCCCTGCCCTATGCCACGCTGGCGTTTCGTAACCAACGGAATGTGAACAAAGGAATGTTAGACTACATGCGGATTTTTGCAATGGTACAATCCAAAACACCCTGAATTAGCTGGCTTATGGAGCAGTATGCAAACTACATTAATTAGCTAAACTGTAAAACAGACAACAACAAAAGGCCTTACAGCAATGCGGGGCTTTCTTGTTTTAGACATAACTAAAAATAAGTTTTATATTTGAGTTATGAATAGATTATTCTTCTATAGTGTAATTATACTTATCAGCGCAACTTCCTGCAAAAAAAATTATACCTGCAATTGCACTACTACTACAATAGTTACAACCAATCCGAATAATATATCCTCAACTCCATCGCCAACAAATACAGCCACATCTACTACGCTTATTTCTACCACTACGTTTGATGCAACAAAATCGGAAGCAACTAAAAAATGTTCTGCTTTAAGCAATAGTAACGTAATTCCACCCGTTAACTGCGCAATAAATTAGATGGTATAGAGTTCCTACTTTAGGATTAAAAATATTAACACAGCAGAAAATAAAGCAAGAAAAATGCAAATGATATTTTTTGTTATATCTTTCTTCTTTTGTTCTATAGGAGTTATCATATATCAAAGATAGAGCTATTGTTTATCGTGTCATGTTATATTATCGTTAAATTTTGCAGGTGTTTTAAAACAAATTTGCATGCAGACTTAAGTAAAACGTAAGCAAGTTTTTTTGTAGGTTTGCACCCATGAATAAATTGGTTGCAGCACTTATCATTTTAGTTATTACGCTAACATCTTGTAAAAAGTATTACAATTGTGATTGCACAAGGTCTGTTCAAGTTTTAACTTCTCAAAGTACCGCCGTAAACCCAACGTATTCTACCAGCACCACAACCTATACTATGCCTGTAAATAGCACCACTACAGCCAAAGCAAATACAGCCTGTGTGGCTTTAGGAGGCAATGATGGCTTAACCACCATTACCTGTTCAATAATAAATTAAGGGGTTAGGTAGCGGTTAATTAAATAGTACCTTTTTCGTTTCTTCTAAAATATCAAAGGCTTCGGCTTTAGTAACCCCTTCGGCATAAATACGCAATACGGGTTCGGTACCGCTTGCACGCAACATCATCCAATGGTTATCATCAAAAAAGAATTTATGTCCGTCCAAATCTTCCATCGATTTGATTTTGTACTTGCCAAACTCTTTATATACGTTGTTGTTGCAGTTCTTTATAATTTGTTGTTTCAACGCCTCATCAATGTGCATATCATTACGTTCAAACCAAAACTCACCAGTAATTTCGTAAACCTCTTTTATCAATTCTTGTAATGATTTTTTTGTCTTAGCCATAAACTCCCAAATAACCAACCCCATCCAAATGCCATCACGCTCGGGTATGTGTCCTTTAATGGCAATACCACCACTCTCCTCACCTCCTACCAAAACATCTTCGGTAACCATTATGCCGCAAATATATTTAAAGCCAATTTTTACCACATCTAAAGGAAGGTTGTAGTGCGCGCACATGTTTTTAATCTTTACGGTAGTGCTAAATGCCGTACACACTTTACCTTTTTGACCTTTATACTTTGCTAAGTAATGAATCAATAACAGAATAATATGATGAGAATCTACAAAGTTTCCTTTGCCATCATAAAGCCCTATACGGTCGGCATCTCCATCGGTACATAAACCGCAATCAATATCGCCGCGTGTTTTAATCAGGTTAGAGAACTCAAGTAAGTTCTTATGAATAGGTTCCGGTGCTTGTCCGTGAAAAGCCAGGGTTATCATCATTATGCAAATGCACAATCTCAGGAAACAAACGCGTCATTACCCGTTTACCTGCCCCATACATGCTGTCATAAGCAAAACGAATGCCGCTGTTTTTAATAGCTGCTATATCAAAGTTCTTTTCAACTTGCTGTACGTATAAGTCTTCTAGGTTTTTATATTCTAAAAGACCTTTTGTTTCAGCATCTTTTAAAGATATTTTATCTAAATCGGTACCGCTTTTAGCTGGAATAATATCTTCTACTTCCTGCACTTTTTCGGGAGTAAGAGGGCCTCCGTAATTGGCTTTTAGTTTATATCCATTATAAGAAAGGCGGGTTATGACTGGCTGTAATAATAATACCCAAACTGGCTTTGTAAGTAACTGTACCCAAAGAAACCATGGGGGTTGAAACATAATCTTTAGCCAGATAAACCTTGATATTGTTTGCTATAAGTACTTTAGCAACTGTGTCGGCAAAAAGCTCTCCGGCAAAACGGCAATCGTGCCCCACTACTACACTAGGTGTTTTAAAATTCTTATTTAACCATAAGGCTGTTGCTTCTGTTACGCGAGAAACATTTTCAACGGTAAAATCTTTTGCAATAATAGCACGCCATCCATCGGTACCAAACTTTATCTTGCTCATAATTATTTTTTAAAGGAAACAAATATACAATGTATAATGCAATCTTAATGGTATAAACAACATGGTAAAAAATACTAAATTCGCAAGTTTTACGTTAGCTTGAATTAACAAGCAGTTAGTATGTTAAATAAGCGGTATATAATTTCTTGTACTACAGTAGTTTTTCTATTGCTGCTTACTGCTTGTACACAGTATAAAGATAAGTTTATAAACAGAGCATATCATAATACAACTGCTAAGTTTAATGTATATTTTTATGCCAATGAGAGTTTGAAAGAAGGTGTAGATGCCCTTGAAACTCAGTATAAAGATGATTATACGGTAATGTTACCCATATTTATGTATGGTGATAAGGAAACCTGTAAGGCTATTTTTCCGCAAATGGACAGGACTATAAAAAAAGCTAGTACCTGTATACAACGCCATGCTATAAAAGATAAAAAGAGTAAAATAGAAATACCCAAAGCGTGTAAGTGGATTGATGATTGTTGGAATGCCATTGGCAAAGCACATTTTTATAAGCGAGAGTTCTTTTCGGCTATTGAAGCGTTTGATTATGTGCAATCTGCTTATAAAACCAAGCAAAAAGAAGAAGCGTGGGTTTGGCTGATGAAAAGTTATAACGAATTGAACGCACTTTCACAGTCAGACAACTATGTAACGCTTATTAAGAATGATAAGAAATTTCCGAAAGAATATAAAGGGCATTTTCACGCTTTGTATGCCGAGTTTTATATAAAGCAAGGTTCCGGACAATACGATAATGCCATTAAACAACTTACGGAAGCTATTAAATACACTAAAAAGAAGAACATTAGAGCCCGCTACCACTTTATTTTAGGGCAACTATATGAAGAAAAGGGCAATCACGAAAAAGCCATGCATAATTATAAAAAAGTTATAGAACTTAGACCTGCCAAGTACGACCTTAGTTTTTATGCCAAGATGCGTGAAGCACTTATGAATAAAGACCCTGAAAGCATTGCAAATGCAAAGTATAAATTACACAGAATGACTAAAGATTTTAAAAATAACGATTTATTGGATGTTATATACTACACACTTGGGCAAATGGATGAGAACGAAGGAAAATTAGATGATGCATATACAAACTATGCTCTTTCTGCAAAAAAAAGCATTAATAACCCTAAGCAAAAAGCCAAATCATATTTAAAATTAGCTGACATCAGTTTTGATAAAGAAAACTACATCCCCTCTTCACATTACTATGATACTACTCTTAAACTTATTAAAGAAGATTACCCGGGCTATCAGGATATAAAAGCTAAAAAAGTAAGTTTAGATACCTTGGTAAAGTGTATTAACATCATTAAAAACCAAGATAGTTTGCAACGTGTAGCCTCTATGGACACCTTAGCAAGAAAAAAGTTTATTAAAAATATTATACAAAGTGTAATTGATAATGAACAAGATTCCATTACCAAAAAAAATCAAAACCTTAGTGCAGGTGGAGGCATGGCAGTAGGCCCCAATCAGCCTTTTACACCTCAGGCACCACAAGGTGGTAATGGTCCTGCAGACTGGTACTTTTACAACACTTTACTAAAAGCGCAAGGTTTAAATGATTGGGTTAAACGCTGGGGCACTAACCGAAAGAATGAAGATAACTGGAGGCGTAGTAATAAAACCACTTTTGCACCTGTAGATAATGATGATTCTAATGCGAAAGACTCTACTAAAGGAAAAACTAAAAAAGATACCGTTATATTAAAATCAAACGACAAGCATCAGATAGATTATTATTTAAAAAATCTTCCATTAACTAAAGCAGATAAGGATTCATCCGATAAAAAAATATTAAATGCTTATTATGCATTAGGAAGTATTTACAGAGAACAACTTAACAATAGTAATAAATCGGCTCAAACATTTGAGGCTATGAATAAACGCTTTCCGGGAAACATTTATGAAGCACCCTCATATTATCAATTATACCGGATTTATTTTCAGCAAAAAAATGACCCAAAGGCAAGTGATGCTAAGAGCTTCTTGTTAACCAATTACCCGAAGAGTGATTATGCAAAAATTATTAATGACCCTGATTTTGCTAAATCTATGAATGCCAAGCAAAGTGAAGTAAGTGATGAGTACGGAGCTGCCTATAATGCCTATACCAATAAAAATTATGAAGAATCTTACACTAAATGCTCTGACGCAGTAATAAAATATGGTAAGACTAAATTAACACCCAAATTTGCTTATTTAAGAGCTCTTTCATCAGGTTATTTATATGGTATAGATTCTCTTGAAAGGAACTTAACAACTATCGTTGTAAAATATCAAAGTTCGGAAGTATATGATATGGCTAAAACCACTTTAGAGCTTATTAAAAAACAGAAACAAACCTATACACATGCAGATACCTTAACAGCCAAAGATTTGCCCGACAGTACATTTAAGGTAGATGATAAAGCAGCGCATTATTGCATGGTTATAGTGAATAACCCAAAAGACATAAACCCTATTACAAATAAAATATCTGA
>CAVXOV010000055.1:0-46684 GCA_963763345.1 uncultured Candidatus Saccharibacteria bacterium | reverse complement strand
TTGGCTTTCAATAAGTCGTGACAAAGGCGGGTAAGCGTTATTTTAAAGTTCTGCTCGTTTAGTAATATTTTTGCCGCCATATTCGCGCAGCTAAAGTAAGAATTATAAATTAAACCTGTCTTAAATCCTTAAGCCCTTCGTTGCCAAAGGAAAAGATGTAATTTATTATCAACATCCCATTTCCTTTTGTTCAAAAAATTAAAAAAGTCTAAGCTTATTAAGCCTAATTTTAAGGCTCTAAATTTTTAGAACTTGATATGAAAATAGTTTATTACGGTCACTCTTGTTTTGGGGTAGAGGTTAATGGCAAACATCTGTTATTCGACCCATTTATAAGTCCTAATCCGCTAGCAAAAAGTATTGATGTAAACAAAATTCCGGCGGACTATATTTTGGTTTCTCGCGGGCATCAAGATCATGTTGCAGATGCGGTCAATATTGCCAAAAGAACCGGTGCTATGGTTATTTGCGCTTATGAAGTGATGTGTGGCTGCATAATCAGGGTGTGGAAAATATGCATCGTATGAATACAGGAAGAAAAGCTAAGTTTGATTTTGGTAATGTAAAGTGCGTAAAAGCAGAGCACAGCAGCACCATGCCCGATGGCAGCAATGGCGGTAACCCGATGGGTTTTGTGATAGAAAGCAGCGAGGGTAATTTTTACTATGCCGGAGATACCGCACTAACCTATGATATGAAGCTGATTGGCGATTACCGTCATATTGATTTTGCGTTTCTGCCTATAGGTGATAATTTTACCATGGGGGTTGATAATGCCATTATCGCGATGGATTTTATTAACTGCAAGGATATTATAGGAATGCATTATGATACGTTTCCGCCAATAGTAATTAACAAAGAAGAAGCCATAAAGAAGTTTGAACATTCGGGGGGGAAATTAACCCTTATGGAGATAGGTAAAACCATAGATAGTAAAGAAGTAACAAATAATAGTAAACAGGTATTAAATTAGGTATAGATGGGAAAAGTAATTGCAATAGCAAATCAAAAAGGCGGGGTTGGTAAAACAACTACGGCTATTAATCTTGGCGGCAAGTTTGGCTGTATTAGAATATAAAACACTTTTAATTGATGCTGACCCGCAGGGTAATGCTACATCGGGTGTTGGGATAGACCCACGTTCGGTAAAAGTTGGTATTTACGAGTGTTTGATGGATGAAGCAAATTTGAAGAAGGCCATCATGGAAACCGATACGCCTAACCTGTGGCTTATTCCATCGGACATTGATTTGGTGGGTGCAGAATTGGAATTGGTTGACCAACCTAACCGTAACCAGAAACTAAAACACTTGCTATCTAAAGTAAAGGACGATTATGATTTTGTTATTATAGATTGTTCTCCTTCTCTAGGTTTGGTAACGCTAAATGTGCTAACGGCTGCTAACTCAGTAATTATTCCTGTTCAGTGCGAATACTTTGCTTTAGAAGGAATGGGCAAATTGCTTCATACCATAAAATTAGTTCAGACAGAAATGAACGATGACCTTGAGGTGGAAGGCGTGCTACTTACTATGTATGATATTCGCCTACGACTTTCTAATCAGGTGGTAGAAGAAGTAAAA
Source organism: uncultured Candidatus Saccharibacteria bacterium (assembly GCA_963763345.1). Taxonomy (GTDB): domain Bacteria; phylum Bacteroidota; class Bacteroidia; order B-17B0; family Aurantibacillaceae; genus PALSA-968. The sequence goes on along the minus strand of CAVXOV010000055.1, from coordinate 45,101 downwards.
TCTCATTTTCAGGATATGGTGTTGAATACCGTTATACACCGTAATACTAAACTGGGCGAAGCACCGAGTTATGGTAAAACCATTATTATGTATGATGCTGCGGGTAAAGGTTCTGTTAACTATCTGAACTTAGCAAGAGAAATCTTACAAAAGAATGGCTTAACGAAAATAAGTAACGATGCCCGCTTTATGGTTGTGGATGAAGATGCACCTGAGCAGGAACTTGAGTAATACAATATACAGCATACAACAATTAAAGATAAGAAGATGAAGAAATCAGTATTAGGGCGCGGATTAAATGCCTTATTAGAAAACTCTAAAACAGATATTACTACCAAACATAATGGGAATACTGCTCCGGTAGCAGGTTCTATTAGCTCCATAAGAATTTCAAGTATTGAGGTAAATCCTTTTCAACCACGCACCCATTTTGATGAGGATGCGCTAAACGAACTTGCGGAAATCTATCAAACAGCATGGTATCATTCAACCTATTACCGTTCGTAAAATGGGTTATGATAATTACCAGCTTATTTCGGGTGAGCGTCGTTTTCGTGCATCGCAAATAGCGGGTTTAACCGAAGTGCCTGTTTATATTCGTATTGCCAACGACCAAACCATGCTTGAAATGGCTTTGGTTGAAAATATTCAGCGCGAAGATTTAGATGCTATTGAAGTTGCCATCAGTTACAAACGCCTGATTGAAGAATGTAACTTAACACAGGAACAACTGGCAGATAAAGTTGCCAAACAACGCTCTACCATTACCAATTACTTACGCCTGCTTAAACTACCTGCCGAAATACAAAAAGGCATACGTGATAAACAAATAAGCATGGGCATGCCCGCGCGCTTATCAGTATTGAAAACGAAGACTTGCAGTTAGCCTTATTTGCCAAAATAATAGAAGAAAACCTTTCAGTGAGGGATGTTGAAATGCTTGCCCGTGGCGAGAAAGTTAAAGTTCACATACCTAAAACAAAAGCTAAAAGCATAGTAAGCTTAGAAGACAAAAAAATTATAGAAAAACTGCACAAACTATTATCAGTACCTGTTGGATTAAAACGCAAGAAGGACGGAAGTGGAAGCCTTAACCTTTCTTTTAAAAACGATAGCGAGTTTGCGGAAATACTAGAACGATTGAACGTAAGCTGATCCTCTTATCTTAAAATAATCTTTCTGATGGAAGGCACTTTACCTTCCTCTTGAAAAGAAAGAATATAAATTCCGGCAGGATAAGAACTTAAATCAATACTTGATTCGGAAGTATTGATTATAGATTGCTGAACAATCCCTCCTAAAGAATTAAACACTTTAATGGTTTGCAACGCTCCTGTTGATTTAACATGTATAATACCGTTAGTAGGATTGGGATAAATAGTGAATTGATTGTTATTTGTTACTTGATTAATACCTGTTGTACTACCAACTGTTACAAACAAATTAAGCGGACCAACTTTGCAGCTAACTGAATTGGTTTCTGTAACACTAACGTTACCAGAAGTAGAACCAAAGTTTACAGTTATTTGGTTTGTGCCTTGTCCGCTGGTAATACTTGCACCTGTGGGTACGGTCCAAGTATAGGAGGTACTTGCAGTATTTGTAACCGAATAGGTTACGCCTGTTTGACTTACCGTTACTGTAGTTAAGCCACCAATATTGATAGTATTATTGTTTAGTATATTAAAGAAGTAAGCTGCCCAAAAACAAGAAGAAAAATAAACCTCCAAAGCATAGGTTCCGGTTTGTCCGCATTGCTGATAACAACTTCCAGTATCTAATGCAATGGCATGCCCCATACCGCTTATGGTATATGTTTCCATTACTTCTGTGCCGCTTGGGTCGTTATAAATATTTTTAGTTACGTAAGCATTTCCATCAAAAGAACTAATAGTAGAAGCGGCTGTTTGACTTGCGCCATGTATGTTTGTCCATTGTTTCATTATTTCTGTTTCATTAGTTGGGCTTACCACAGGGTCTGCACTTCCTTGAAAGACTGCCACTTTAGGATAAGCTCCTGTATAAGTAGGGTAAGCCGACTTTACCGAATCGCCCCAAGCTGTTGGTGATATAGTTGCTGTGTATCCATATACAGCACTTGCACCTGCTTTATAAGGTGCGCCCGCCATTACAGCTCCTGCTTTAAACACATCAGGATAACAAGCCATCATTACGTTTGTCATGCAGGCACCTGCACTTAACCCCGTAACAAATACCTGTGTGGTATCAATACCATAATGGGCTTTCATATAATCTACCATTTGCTTGATTGAATAAGCCTCGCCTTGATTTCTTTCTATATCTCCGGTTACAAACCAGTTAAAACAAAGGCTTGAATTGTTGGCAGAAATCTGTTCGGGATATACCACATAAAACTTATGTCTGTTAGCCAAGGTATTCCAACCGCTTTGTGCGGCAACGGTAGTAGCATTTTGTGTGCAACCATGCATAACAACTACCAAAGGAGCTTTACCAGTTATACCCGCAGGTACATAGCTATACATGTTCAGGTTTGCTGGGTTTGTACCAAAACCGGTTACCTGAGTCCATGTTTGTGCAATTATAAATGTACTTGCAAATAAGCATGCAATAGATAGTGTAAATATTCTTTTAATCATCTTGATTTAATTTGTAGCAAAAGTAACCCTTTTTAAATAGAAAAAGGCTGCTCTTTTCAGGGCAGCCTCTTCTTCTTTTATTTTAGTGATTAATTACTCTTTCTTAGTTGGTTTTTTTACCAAAACCTCATCAACCATACCATAAGCTTTGGCTTCTTCGGCAATCATCCAATAATCGCGGTCGCTGTCTGCCCAAACTTTATCATAGGTTTGTCCGCTATGATGAGCAATAATTTCATACAACTCCTTTTTAAGTTTCTGAATTTCTTTCGCGGTAATTTCAATATCAGATGCCTGACCTTCGGCTCCACCCATTGGTTGGTGAATCATCACACGCGCATGTTTCAATGCTGTACGCTTACCCTTCTGACCTGCACACATCAACACTGCACCCATAGATGCCGCCATGCCGGTACAAATGGTTGCTACATCGGGTTGAATGATTTGCATGGTATCGTAAATACCTAAACCTGCATACACACTACCGCCCGGCGAGTTCAGATAAATTTGAATATCTTTCTTAGCATCAACAGATTCTAAAAACAATAACTGGGCTTGCACAATATTGGCAACTTGGTCGTTGATACCTGTTCCTAAAAAGATAATTCTATCCATCATCAAACGAGAGAACACATCCATTTGCGCCACGTTAAGTGAGCGTTCCTCAATAATATAAGGAGTCATAGATGATGTAAATCTTGATTGGTAATTATCAAGTGTTAAGCTACTAATACCTTGGTGCTTGGTAGCGTATTTTCTAAATTCTGTGCTATCTAACATACGATTGTTTTTTAAATTGGTTGAGACAAATGTAACAGTTGAAATTAGATACCCAAAAACTAAGCCAAAATGATTTGAACAGAGTTATTAAGTTATTTTGGCAAATAACCTGACAGATTGGATGAATTTTACTTCGTTATTGCGAGGAAGGAAATACTCACCTCATCATTACTTTATATGATAGGCATTTTTCACGGCTTCAAAATTATGTAAATCTAAATTTGGGTTAGCTCTTCTTGCACCGGCGGAAATACAAACTAATTTTAAATTACCAATTGAACCAACAAAATCGCTATCGTTTGAATAACTCTCAATAACAAGGATAGAACCTAATTGATAATCCCAACGAACTTCTTCATTAACGACATTACCATGACTAAGGAAAGTAGTTGCTATCTCATAAGGCATTGCTCTCCAAAGACTAGAAGAAGGGACTTGTTCATAAAGCATTACTGCACCACTATCAACAATAGACTGTGTTAAAACAGAAGTAGAAACATTAATCGTTGCCTCTGATTGATATTGAGTTGCATTCCATGTCCACGTCGTCGCGGTATTAAGCATAGTGTATGTTGTAACACCATTCGTTCCATTTATTCCGTTCGTTCCATTTGTGCCATTCGTTCCGGCAGGTCCAGTAGCACCTGGAGGTCCTATTGTTCCAGTCCATCCGGTAGGGCCCTGAGGTCCTTTACAACTTGCAAATAAGATTACTCCCGCAACTATACCTGCTGCCAAGGTTTTCATAATAATTGTTTTCATGATTTAAATATTTATACCAAAAGTAGTTTAAATGTCATCTAATTGCAAAATAACTTTTCTAACGGTCGATTTTAACAAATTAACGGTTAATTAGGAGCCAAGTTTAGTGTTTTTTGACATAAACATCTTCCATTTCTCAAGACAGCTATTCGTTTTCTCAAGACAGCTATTCGATTTCTCAAGACAGCTATTCGATTTCAAAGAACAGCTATTCGTTTTTGAAAGACAATCAATCGACTTCAAAGAACAGTATGTTATCTTCGTATAAATAGAGCCTAATCATAAAAAATGTGAAATAACTTAACAATAACATATTATATTTACCGATAAATTAACAAAACGGTATGCTATTAAAATCTTTAGCCTCTTATACCCTCCTTCTTATCTCTTTGTTTTGGGGTTTTTCCCCTCAAATATGTTCTGCTCAGGATGAAGAAGGCTTTATTGATATGCGTTTTGATGTGCGTACCCATAGAGAGAAAACACCTGTTGATGGTGCTGATATAACCATTTATGCCAATGATAAGCAAATTCAGAAAACAAAAACAGATAAGCGAGGTGCTGCCAAAGCCGAGCTTAAGTTTGGCCCTAAGTACCGCATGGTGTTTTCTAAAGCAGGTTTGGTAATCGGTTACATGTTATTTAACTCAGATATCCCACCCAAAAAAAAGAATTCTTTTCCCAGTTTTAGTCAGCAGGTACTTTTAATAGATAAAAACGAAACGGCCATTGATACCGTTCGTTTCAGGCATCCCTTTACCAAATGGTATTATGATAGGGTTGATAATAGGTTTAAAGAAGATGCCGATTATCTGAAAGAATTTGCCAGCGGTATTTTTAAAGAAGATGAGCTTGCCAAAGAAGCGGCAGCTAAAGAGGCAGCTAAACAACTTGCCGATAAACAAACTAAAGAAAAAGCCGAGAAGGATAAACAAGATGCTATAAAACAAGAGCATGCTGCCTTGCGTGCCGCATATAAAAGACAAAAAAAGATTGCCGGAAAAGTTGTTACCACAGGCAAAAACCAAAAACCGGTGGCAGGTGCAACGGTATCTTTATATAATGCCAATAAAGAACAAATTGGCACCACCACCACCAATGCATTGGGTGGCTTTGTGCTTATAAAAAATGAAAAAGACGGCAACAATATGAGCATTGAAGTGGAAGGGGTAAATACCATATATAATTCAGCAGGAGGAATTTCGGTTACCAATCATGCAGGCAAGGAAATAAAGACATCGCTTACAGATAGTAAAGGCAAATTTAATTTCAGGTTCTTGCCCGCTGATGAAAAGCTGATAACCGAAATGATTGTAGATGATGCCGAGCTGAAGATGGATATACAGGGGCAAATTCTTAAAACATCTGCCAATAGCCAACAACCCATAGCAAACCTTACGTTGAAATATGTGGATGAATTTGGCAATGTGCTTGCATCGGTTGTTACAGATGCGCAGGGAAAATTTCAATTCCAGTCATTGGTTAATGATGCCTTTTATGTGTTTAACATCGATGAAAAAGATGCGCAACTTAAAGCCGGAGAAAAAATTGTTTTGGCTGATGCTAAAGGAAAAACCATAAAAGAAATTTTAAACGGAGGAAAAGGTACTTTTTACTTTGAGATTATTTCGTCTGAACAAAATGGGCTTGCCACGCTGTTTTACGACGACCCTTGGTTGAAAGTACTTAACCCTTCAAAAGCAGACAAAGAACAAAAGAATGAATTGGTAATTAAAGAAAAAGTGTACTTCGCTTCAAATGATGCTACACTACTACCTGAAGCCAAAAAGGTTTTAGATGAAGTCGTGAATGTAATGGAGAATGTGCAGAATATTACCATTGAACTAAGTTCGCATTCAGACTCTAAAGGTTCGGATGAGTATAACCTAGCTCTTTCTAAAAAGAGAGCTAAAGCAGCTGTAGATTATATTATCTCTCAGGGAGTAAGCGCCGGCAGAATTACCGGAATAGGTTATGGGGAAACTAAATTGGTAAACAAGTGTGCCAATGGTGTAGATTGTACCGAAGAAGAGCATGCAGAAAACAGAAGGCTTGAGTTTAAAGTGATTCGGAAATAATATACCGCTTAGCAAATAGCAGTAATACCACCTTTTACTACCTGATTTAATTCTACTTTAACTTTAGTGCCAAGCGGTAGATAAATATCTACGCGGCTTCCAAATTTAATAAAGCCAAATTGTTCACTTTGTTCTGCCACATCACCTTCTTTGCTATACATTACTATACGGCGGGCTAAGGCTCCGGCTATTTGACGGAATAATATTTGTGTGCCTTTTTTAGTTTCAACTACTATGGTTGTGCGCTCATTCTCGGTAGATGATTTTGGGTGCCAGGCTGCTAAATAAGTGCCGTGATGGTGTTTGGCAAACTTTACTATTCCACTTACCGGATAACGGTTTACATGCACATTAATAGGCGACATGAATATGGAAACTTGCAGGCGTTTATCTTTAAAATATTCAGGTTCTTCCGTTTCTTCTATAACAACTACTTTTCCATCAGCAGGGCAAATAACAAGGCTCTCATCTTTAGTCCAATTGCGAGAAGGGCTTCTAAAAAATTGCAAAACAATGATTAAAACAACTGCACTAATGCCAAAGGCAGTATATTTTGCCACATTACTTGCCGGGAAAAAGTAAGACGCAATACCAATTACTATAAGCGAAAAAACAACTGCAATGGCAATGGTGGGGTATCCTTCTTTGTGTATGGTCATGTTTTAAAATTATTAAGGCGCAAAGGTATTATAAATTTATTTCTTCTTATAGTAACAAAAGCCTCTTACTTTTGTAGGCTTAGTAACTATTTATCATAAATGATAAGCGTTGTTTGCCCCATATATAATGAAAGTGCTTACATTAAAAAGTTACTTGATTTTTATATTAAGGCCCTTCCTATAGAAAAAGAATTGTTGTTGGTAGATGGCAATTCAACCGATGATACCTGTGTCATTATTAAGCAATACATGGCACAACATGCCGGTATTTATTTACTGGATAACCCTCAGCGTATTGTGCCTTATGCGCTGAACAAAGCCATAGAAGCTGCTAAAGGAGATATTATAATACGTTTGGATGCACACACCGATTATAATATTGATTATTTTGAAAAGATAGTAGAAGTATTTAAAAATACCGATGCCGATATCGTTGGAGGCCCTATGCGTATTGCACAAGGCAACACCATACAAAATGCCATTGGTTATGCCACCTGCACAGCATTTGGTGTGGGAAACAGCTCCTTCCACTTTCCTAATTATGAAGGATACGCAGATAGTGTATATTTAGGCGCTTGGAAGAAATCTATCTTTAAAGCTACGGGTTTGTTTGATTTAGCTTTTAAACGCAATCAGGATGATGAGTTTCATTACCGTGCCAAAAGTTTAGGCTTTAAAATATACCAGCACCCTGATATAAAACTGCATTACCATCCGCGTAAAACGTTTGGTTTATTGTTTAAGCAGTATTATCAATACGGACTATATAAACCTTTGGTATTGCACAAAATTAAATCAGCAGTAAGTATTCGTCATTTAATTCCCGCTATGTTTATTGTATATCTGCTAACAATACCTATTTCTTGTATGCTCTCTTTTTATATTGGTTTAGTACCCTTGTTAATGTACTTACTGGGAGACTTTTTCTTTACCTTCCGTTCTAAAAAGTCTTTTAAAGAAATGCTTGCTATTATGGTGGTTTACCCTATATTACATATATCATACGGTATTGGGTTTATAGGAGGGGTATTTAAAATCAGAAATAGTTCTAAACAAAAAAGCTACCTGAAACGGTAGCTTTTTTGTTAATGGGGGCCTAATTAAAATATATCCTTACTTCTTTTCTGCACCTTTATCTTTAGCAATGATATATACTCTCTCTAAATCTCTAAATTCCATAGCATTTGCAGGATAATTACGAATGTTCTTTTGAACTAACCTGTCATTTTCATCATAAAAAATAGGCATTAAAGCTCCATCGTCAATTAATAACTGGTCGGCTTTCATATATGTTTCCATACGTTTTTTTGTGTCAGGTTCTTTTAAAGCTACAGTAAACAAAGAATCAAATTTTGGGTTTCTGTAGCGTTGAAAATTGATAAAAGATTTATCTGAAGGGTTTACAGGAATGTGTTTGCTATAGAACAAGGTTAAAAATGTTTCCGGATCAGGATAATCTGCTACCCATGCCGTACGGAAAAACTCTAATTTACCAGATTGATAAGCATCAATTTCTTCAGCAAAAGGTATTACGTTTATACTTACTTCTATACCTAAGTTCTCTTTAAGCATTTTTTGTACGGTTTCAGCAATTTGTCCGTTACGTTCTCCTCCACCCGAGTTAATTGTTAACGTAAGTTTAGGGAAGCCTTTTCCATTAGGATATCCCGCTTGCTTTAAATATTCTTTTGCCTTTTCTATATCTAACTCATAGCCCTTTATTTTAGAAAAATCATAGCCCATTTTTTTAAATGCTTCTGCGGGGGGGACCATACCATAAGTACCTGGTATTCCTTGTCCCTGAAGGATATAATCTACAATTTTGTTTCTGTCTATAGCATAATTAAAGGCTAAACGAACTTCTTTTTTATTAAAAATATTACCGGTAAATAACATGCCATAAATATGGGTAGAAAGAGCCGGCACATTTTGTATCTCGAAATCGTTTTTACGCGCATTTGCATTATCATAGCTTCCCATGATTTCTTTATACATTTCGATAGGAATTCGAAATACCATATCTAAGTTTCCACGTTGAAACTCCAACATTTCTGCTTTCTTTTCTTTGATGAAAGATACTTTAACAGCATCTAAATAGGGTAAGCGGTTGCCATCTTTATCTGTATTCCAGTAGCTTTTATTCTTTTCTAAAATAACAGTTTCACCTTCTTTAATTGTTTTTACAGCAAATGGCCCTGTACCTATACATTTGGTCCGCATATCAATTCCGTATTTTTCAAGAGCTTCTTTAGGATAGATGAAACAACCTGAATGAGCTAAAATATTAAGGAATCCGGAGAAAGAATAACTCAAATCAATTTCAACGGTAGAATCATTCAACACCTTTACGCCAGGTACACCACCTTCGGTAGTTTTACCGCTTTTGCTAGCTTCAAAATATTCGTTAGCACCTTTTACTTTATCTTTAAAGGTAATTTCATAAGCAGCATTGGTTGCACTAGATTCACATAATTTATCAAAACAGTATTTTACATCGGTAGCATTCATTTCTCTGCCTCTCCCATCAGAAAAACATGGGTCATCATGAAATCTTACACCTTTTCTTAAATGAAAAGTCCATACCGTTGCATCAGGGTTTGATTCCCAACGATAAGCCAGACAAGGGATAGTAGTTAAATCAGCCTGATTGAATTTTACCAATCCTTCATAAACCTGTGTAGCTATACGCCAAGAGATAACATCCACAATAGCCAAAGGATACAGGTTTTTAAAGTCTTCTAATTCGTTCATACGGAACACACCTCCGTAATACACTCCGCCTTTACCCTCTTGTGTTTCATGCTTCTTAGCATCTCCTCCGCACGAAGCAAGCAAAATAGTTATGGTACTTGCTACTAAAATTAGTTTTGATATTCTCATATAATCTGGTTCAATACTTTACAAATTTATAAATATTTTCATGTAATTGATACTATTCATATAAATTGTGAAATGTTTATTATAAAAACCAATATTTATTAGATGAATTGGCTGTTGAATCTATCTTTGTACACCTATAAAAACTAAATGACTGCGGCATTTAATGCATATATATACAGGCAACGATTGTTTGGTAAAAACAGTAAGTTATTGGTGGCAGTTAGCGGAGGGAAAGACTCCATGGTTTTGTGTGATTTGTTAAAAAACACAGGGTACAAAATTAGTGTAGCGCATTGCAATTTTAGTTTAAGAGGTGAGGAAGCTGATATGGATGAAACCTTTGTAAAAGAATATTGTAAAAAAAACAAGATTCTTTGCTTTCATACTAATTTTAAGACTAATATGTATGCTAAAAACAAAGGCATTTCTATACAAATGGCTGCGCGGGAGTTGCGCTATACTTGGTTTAATGAATTGATGGTGGAGCATGGGTTTGATTATTTACTAACTGCACATCATGCTAACGATAATATAGAAACGTTTTTTATTAACCTGTTGCGAGGCAGCGGCACCAATGGATTAAAGGCTATTCTTCCAAAACAAGGTAAGCTTGTTCGCCCCCTTTTATTTGCTACCCGAGAAGAAATAGATGTTTATGTAAAAGAAAATAAAGTTGCATTTAGAGAAGATAGCAGTAACCGAGAGGATAAGTACCTGCGCAATTACTTACGTTTACATATCATTCCGGCATTTAAAAAATTAAATCCTTCGTTTGAACAAACACTTACCGATGAGATTGAAGTGTTGCAACAAACCAATCTTATTCTTATTAATGAAGTTGAAAAGCAACGAAAGAAGTTACTCACAAAAGCTGGAGATTCCTTTAAGATTAGTATTGATAAACTTACTAAAACAACAGGTGCTAAACTTATATTGTTTGAATTGATAAAAGATTTTGGTTTCAATTCATCACAAGCAAACGATATATATGATGCATTAAAAGCTCAATCGGGTAAGACTTTTGTAAGTGATACGCATATGCTTGTTAAAGACAGAGATTTCTTGATTATTAAGCCAAATGCAGAGGATAATACTCCGGCAGAGTTCTTTATAAAAAAAGAAGATAAAGAGATTAATCATCCAGTTAAATTAAAAATCTCCTTTCTGAAAGGCAATATTAATGCTATTCCAAGTAAAGAATTTACATCTGACAAAGCCTTTTTAGATGCAGATAAAATTACCTTTCCGTTAACCTTAAATAAATGGCAACAGGGAGATAAGTTTATGCCGCTTGGCATGAAGGGATTTAAAAAACTAAGCGACTTTTTCACAGCCGAAAAAGCAACTCTATTTGATAAACAAAATCAATGGATTATACGCAGTAATAATGATATTGTTTGGTTGGTGGGCAAGCGTGTAGATGATAGGTTTAAAGTAACTACCGAAACAAAAAACATTTGCATTATTAGCTGCTAATGTTGCCTGTTAGCCGAAAGTAGTATATTTGCGCCGATTATGAGCAAACAATTAAAAATTGCCCTTATTGTTATTTTTGGTGTGCTACTGGCCGACCAAATTCTTAAAATTTATGTAAAGACTCATTTTGTATTAGGCGAGCAGTATTCTATTTTCTCATGGTTTAAACTTCATTTTACCGAGAACCCGGGCATGGCTTTTGGCATTGAGTTTGGTGGCTCTTTCGGGAAGATATTACTAAGTCTGTTTAGGATTTGTGCTGCCATTTTTGGCGTTTACTATTTAAGACAAATTATTACTAAGAAATTTCATCCGGGCTATGTGGCTTCTATTGCCTTTATTTTTGCAGGTGCTGTGGGTAATATTTTAGACAGTATGTTTTATGGTATGATTTTTAACGAAAGCTTTGTTGAACCCGCCAAGTTTATGCCTGCCGAAGGCGGTTATGCAGGGTTTTTGCATGGCAGGGTGGTTGATATGCTGTATTTCCCAATTACCGAAGGTTATTTCCCTAAATGGTTTCCTATATGGGGTGGTGAAGATTATATGTTTTTCAGACCTATTTGCAATTTAGGACGGTGCTATCTCAACGGGTGTTGTTATTATCCTGTTGTTTCAAAAGAAATTCTTTGCTCACGAAAAAAGCTTAGAGGCTCCCACTCGTACTCCACCCGCTTCTCAGGATGATCTTTGATAAAGTATCAAACGACTGAGCTATTTTTTTGGCCGTTGCTTCAAACTCTTCTTTCGTAAAATGTTTCTTTGGGTTAGCAAAACTCACATCCTTTTCGTGCTTGCCAGGTATTAAATGCACATGCGCATGAGGCACCTCAAAGCCCAACACAACTGATGTTACCCGTTTGCAAGGTACGGCATGTTTGATGGCCTTAGCAATTTGTTTGGCAAATTGCATTAATTGGTTGTAGGTTTCATCATCCAGTTCAAACAACTCATCTACCTCCTTTTTAGGAACCACTAGAGTATGCCCTTCCGTTAGGGGGTTAATTCCAAAAAGGCAAAACATGTTCGTTTTCAGCTACTTTGTACAGGGTATTTGTCCTGCAATTATTTTAGAAAAGATGGTTGGCATATGGGGCGTATAAATTCTAATAGTTTTATTACAGATAAAATAATTGCAAGCGAACTTCCTGTTTTAACAATAATATTCCAGATTTTATCGCGTGTTATTTTTCGTTTTTGATAAGTCTGCCAATGGCTAAAATAAGCCCAATCTCACCAATTGCAGGAAAATCAAGCACATGCTCTCTAACTTCATTTAATTCAAATAACGATGGTAAAAGACTACTTGTAAAATTTTTCTAACCTGTTCTCTGTATAAAAATTCAATTGCTCTTTATTGCCCTTTGCTTATTCGCACTGAGCTTCTCGAAACTGCAATCTGTTGCTGCGTGCTTGCAGTTTATCCCTGCCTGTAGCCAGAAAGTTGCTGCGTATAGGAAGCGGGGAGTTTCGTGCACTAAGCGGATAGTTTGGTGCACTAAGCAGAGAGTTTAGCACACTAAGCTGAGAGTTTAGCACACTAAGCAGAAAATTTAGCGTGCTAAGAAAGTTTCAGGGGACGCTAAGAAAGTTGCTTATTAGATGCTAATTTCAATAACCTCGAAGGGAATTACGCCTGCCGGCACGGTAATATCTACTTTATCGCCTACTTTTTTGCCCATTAGGCCTTTGCCAATAGGAGAATCTATAGAGATTTTGCCTTCTTTGAGGTTGGCTTCGCTTTGGGTAACTAAGGTATATTGAACAACCTGTTTGGTTTTGATGTTCTTAATCTTAACCTTACAAAGTATAGAAACCTTAGATAAATCGATAGTATTGGTATCTATTAAACGTGCATTGGAAAGGGTATCTTCTAACTTGGCTATGCGGGCTTCCAGCATGCCTTGTGCTTCGCGGGCGGCGTCGTATTCAGCATTTTCGCTTAAATCGCCTTTATCGCGGGCTTCGGCAATTTGGTTGGTAACGCTTGTACGTTCTTTGGTCTTCAAAAAATGAAGTTCTTCTTTCAGTTTTTTTAATCCTTCTGCAGTAAAGTAGGATATGTGTTGTGTATCTGCCATTTGTTATGGTGTTTTAAATATAGAAACCCGTCTGAGGGGACGGGCTTCGCTAGTACAAATTTACTAAAAATAGTTTTATCTACAAATTTACTCTAAATCCAAAGGTGTTTACGCCAGAGAATGGGTTGGTAGCTCTGTAAGAATAATCTACAGCAAAGGTTGATTTTTTGCTTTTACCAAAAGGTAATTGCATAGTAGCTCCCATACTTGGGCCTGTGAAGGCAGTTTGGGTAGTTGCCGAGTTTATGCCTTTTTCGTACATATAACCACCTCTAACCATAAAGTATTTTTTAAAGCCATACTCTAATCCAAGCATGTATTGGTCGTTAGTAAATGAGTTAGATGTAAAATTAGCTGCAACAGTTAGTCGGTGGTCTTTTTTCAAGCCTACAGTATCTTTGGTTAAGTAAAAATCGTAGGTAAAGCCAATGTTTAATAAAGAAGGCAACTCAAATTCGGCCGAATGGTTTTGGAAAGAAGCCGTATATCCGTTTACGGTGTTATTAATTGGTTTCCGTTTAATATATCTGTTTGAAAAGCTAAACCATCTCCACTATAACTCATAGTAGGTCCTACGTTACGTAAGCAAATACCAAAATGTATTTGATCTACTTGCCAGTATGGTACTGAACACCTGCATCAATACAAATACCTGTTGCATGAACGTTGGCTATTTGTTCTTGAATCAAACGAATGGTACCTCCTCCAAAGATATTATCAGAAAACTTTTTGGCATAAGATAACCCAATATTAATGAATTGAGGGTTAAAGGTTCCAAGTCCACCTTCAGGATTATCTATCTAGTACAGGAATTGAACCGGCATTTAAAGCCATTATATTTAGTCCTATTACGCCAGTTTCACCAACGTGTTGAGAAAAACCAAAGTTATTGATATAAATACCCGCACCACCTAACCAGTTTGTACGGCTAAAGATAATTTCGGTTTTATCAGTATAAGCCAAACCTGCAATGTTTAAAAAAGCAGCTTCTAAACCATGTGCATTTGCCGAGTTTGCTCCTGCCCAGCCCCTTGATGCTGCAAAAGGGTTAATAAGCAATTCTTGCGCACCGGCAGAACCTACACGCTCGGGGTTACCTGCATAAGAACTTATTGAACACACAAGTATAGCGGTTAATAAGGTGCTTGATATTATATTTTTCAACTTCATTTTTCTATGATTAATAATTAAACTTTAAAAGGATTGTAAATCATAAGGGCGCATTACACCAAACCATTTAATAATTCTTTCTCCTATACCCGGGCAGTCAATGTGCAGTATATATAACCCACTGGCAATTTGCACGTTTGAACCATTATGTAAATCCCAAGTTGTATAAGTATCGCTGTTATTCTTAGTAAGTGTTCTTATTAATGTTCCAGCAAGTGTGTATATTTTTATGGTACAGTTTACAGGAAGGTTAATAATTTTTACCTCCAAAGTTATACGATCCGATTCATAAGCACTATGTGCATAATACGGGTTAGGTACAATATTAATTTTAGCCAGTGCGCTTTGCGCAGTACCCAATTGATAAGTACTTGCTGCCAAACTAGTTGTACTAAAGGTGTACATAGGGAAATTGCCATTTTGTGGTTTTGGAAGCACATAGAAGGTGCATTTATGGCAAGATCGCTGTTTAATGGAGTCATTGTATGCGTACCAGCCGTAGATAATTGAGCCGTAGATGCAATAGTGTAACTGGTATTTGCAGGAGATGTTGCTGTTGATAAACCATATCTGAAAGGTTTAGGTACTCTTATTCTTACTTTAGCATCTCCGGGTATATTGTGTGGGTCTGTGATATTTGCAGATGATAAAGGCATACTACACCACATAATATCTTTAAATAGCTCAGTTAATAAAGCCCATTTATTTGATTTCTCTGCATTTGATACAAATGCGTTATAATTTCTGGGCCAAGAAGCAGGACCTGTTAGCATCTGATAGGCGCTTTTTCCTCCATCATAACGTCTTACATCACTTGGAACAACTTCAGTCCCAATAGTAAAATTACCGTCTGAATTATGCCCTAAGATATATACGTAAT
The DNA here is from genome assembly GCA_963763345.1 of uncultured Candidatus Saccharibacteria bacterium. Lineage (GTDB taxonomy): Bacteria > Bacteroidota > Bacteroidia > B-17B0 > Aurantibacillaceae > PALSA-968. Next base: position 29,717 of record CAVXOV010000055.1, on the reverse strand, counting down.
GCATTCCTCCATTTGTAGGTGTTCCCGGGTCGGGACCAACATTACCAGTTGGAGTTCACAACGTATCATTTCCATTATTTGCCGATGGCTGAGTTTTCGGAGAAAATAATATTTAAACGCTCTCCGGTCTCTACATTAATAGCATAACCGGGGAAATAACTCATACTACTATCGTAATCAGGAGATGGATTAGAGGAGTATATGTATAACCATTTATATCTTTGGAAGGTGCTCTGCGTAACTGCCACTTATATGATAATCCGCTATGTGGGTCTGTACCCGTATTCATATCAATAACGGGGCAACGTGTCCAATTATTAGTATTGCTTGTAAATACAATATCTACACTACTTAACAAACGGGTATCACCCCAAGCCTCAGCATTATTAACTGTTGCATTTGCGATTGTTTGTGTGGCATCATAACCAGGATAATGTCCTTGATAATTAACCATCCTAAAAGGAGCCCAAGTGCCCCCTAAAACACCCTCCCAAACCTGACCCGGGTCTGCAAATATATTTGTATTTGGCCTGCCACTACCACTAGGAGAAGTTATGGTTCCTGACATGTCATTTGGAGTTATTGCTGTATTAATATTAGTACCCGCTAATATCCAATCTTTATTTGGGTCTCCATCAATATCTGCTATACCGCTTAACCAAGAAGAACCCGCAAATGTTAAAGTAGCCTGAAGTAAATCTCCTGCTGCGGTTGAGCCTACATAAAGATTATTTCCTGCAAATTTAGCAGAAACATGGGGATCATTAGTTTGCTGAATGGTAACAGAGAAACCTAATGATTCATTATTTAATCCTGTAATTATTTTCTCTTGAGCCACACTTAAGCCCTCATCTGATAACCATGTTTTAGTTACGCTATTACCGTTTATATCGGTGTAAGTACCCGTCATAAACCATTTTACAGTAGGTATGTTTTTAAGCCTTCCAGTATCTAATATACTAGGGCCTGCAACGGGAGGATTTCCATTATAATACCATGATACACCACTGCCATTTATTTGTTGGGTAGCTTGAACCATTTTAATTGTAAAATTTCCTTTTACAACACGAAGCGGGTCTATAACTTTTACAAGTATAGGCGCTGCACCCGGTACATACGTAATTTGTTGTTTACGGCTATTATTAGCAGGATTTAATATATCACTAACGGATTGATCCGTTAAATCAAGCGAATAACCTCCATTACCTTGTCCTTCAACACGAGTTATTGAAGGGCCATTTCCATAGGCAGAATTCATTATTGTTCCATAAGCTTCGGGAGTAGGACTGTGTGGAATACCTGTTGTATAATGCACATTGTTTCTACCTTGTAGAAAAGGTTTTTGTTGTCCGTTGTAATCTCCTGATTTTGGGTCGGTAGTTGTATTTCCATTCGTAGTAGGAGGGACATTCGGTACATAGGTTAAGAAGTTATTATAGGCATAAGATACTGCCATAAAGTAGTAGTTTTTGAAATTAACCAACTGATTGTCAGACGTACTTGAAAATAAATCTTGCGTGACACTAAAGGAATTTTGAATGCCCGCATCTGCACCACTTACCATTAATTGTGGAACAAGCCCTAAAGTAGGGTCTGAATTGTAGTTGATTAATTGTTTTACACCGTCTTTAATATCACATTGGAATACTGGGCGGGCTAAATTAGTATTATATAAATCTGTAGTACCAACTGTGTTATCTAACAACTGATAAACTATATAACCTTGGAAACGGTATATATTATCGCCCGTAGGATTATTAGGTAATACGATACTTGGGTCGAAATCAGCATAACGCTTAGCCTCATAATTATTACTGGTATAAGGGTTATTGGTAATTGTAAACAATAATTGCTTATCAAGTTCTTGTATTACTAAATCAGGGGCATCTGGTCCATCCAATACCTTAAAGCAATTATCAAACAAAGCTTGTGCTTTATCGTCTGCTGCAAACAACAAAGGAAGTGGGGCTAAATAGTTTGCTACGTTAGATCGAACAAAAGGTATTCCGTAAGTAACATAGTTTACCGAACCAGGTAGCATGGTAAATACACCTGCAGATTGCATAAAACGCCTGTCTGAAGGTGGATTTCCAGCTTGGTATTCTGTCCATCCACTTGTACCCCAAGCAGCGTAACCACCCGGAGGAGGTACAGGAATACCCGGAGAGCTTGTTGCACGATACCCATTAGGATGATAACCTAAACCCCAACCAAGAGGGTCGGTAACACCAGGGAATAAAAAGGCACATGATACACCCCCTGCAGTTACCCCTGAATTACCATACGTCATAGGTGTACCGTTTTCCCAAACCCCATTCATTAAATTATAATACTGTTGGTATTGCAATCCTACAGGATTACCATTTAGTGAATTCGAGTTATTATTAAAATAGGTAAACCTCGACATAATACATTGTTCGGGAAGTTTATAATCAGGTATAGCGGGCTGACAAGTATATGTTCCATTAGCACACTGAGACCATGAACAATCTATACAACCATCACGGTCGTTATCAATAAGGTCGGAGGTATCAGCATAAGGACCCTGAAAAAAGTCGCAGCCAATAGCAGGTAATTTATCATGATAACCCGTTTGTCCACCCACATCATAATCATAGTTTTCTCCATTATATTGGTATCCTAAACCTCGAGATACATCGCAACCCACATAGTCATCTTGATAATCACCTAAATCGCAATCATCCCAAATGGTAATATAGGCTTTGTCAAGCGTATTATGGCTCCAGTTAATAATTTCATAGTTATAAAAGGTCATATCATTCAATTGATCATTAGTAGAAAATTCGAAAGCTTGTCCTCTAATTTCAACACCAATTGGTAACCCACCCGATTCTTTATGTATATTACCTTCATCATTAAAAACAAAAAATAAAGTTTGATCTCCAAACAAGTACCGAACACATTGTCCTCTGGCAATCGTGTTTGTTTGCAAATGATATGCCGGATAATCTCCGCTTGCATAGTTATATATACCATCACTATTTACATCCACATAAGGTGCTAAATAATTCATAGGTGATATAGCACCGGATAAACCATTACCAACTGTAGTAGGAGGAATATTTACCATGTATCCGGGATAGGAAGTGTTACCTGGGTAATCCTTAATCCACAAAGGCGTATTGGGATCTGCAGTACCGTATTGCCTATAATATGAATAAAAACTTGCCACATCAGCTCTAGTAAAGGTCCATACCTTGTCGTAGGCCTGACAAGTAGAGACATCGATAGTTAAATCAAAAGGATTTAAAGGTTCTGGCCAAAAATCAACACCATTTTGACGGTAGGTCATACATGCAGTATGTAGATTACCATTTTCATAGCCACCAAACCATAAAGAACCTGCAAATTGTGCATAAGAATTACTGCCTTTAGGTACTTCATACCTAGATACTCCAGCTGTAAAATCCCACCACATATCACCATCCGTTAAAATACGGGTTCGTACATCGTTTAAAAGGATTTCCTGTTGTGTAACACCAGCTATACAACTACCTGCCATAACACTATTGCTATTATTATTTCTATGCCCACCACTGCCACCGCTGCCGGGCACATTTTCTTTAGCAGATAATGTAACTGCCATACCTAACGAAAGCACAAATAAAAACGCTTTCATTTTTTTTCCGATTAAATTAAACACTTCTTTTTTCATGGTTAATGTTATTATTTACTATTAAAAATCAAACTGTAAACCTAAACGTATCATACGTGGCATACCAAAGTTGTTTCCACCCGAAAGTGTACTACCTCCACCACCCATTTTTGCATTATATAATGTTGTAAAACCTTGCCCGTAAGCTGAACTTTGTGCATACTTTTGATTTATTTCGTTTATACCAAAGGCAGATGAAAGATATCCGTCATCCGTAGGGCTTCCTGTAAAGCTATGTACTGCGATAACATTTTTAGTATTCAATAAGTTAAGTACCTGACAATACACATTTAAGTTATACTGTTTCTTTTTATCTCCGTTATCAGCACTACCCTTGCCTAGAGTAAAGTTTTTATCAACACGCAAATCTAATTTGAACTGCCACGGTAAGCGAGAACCATTTAAAGTTCCGGCAAGATATTGGGTAGTAGCAACACCAACCTCTTCATCGGTAGTGGCAGGTGTTCTGCTTGAATAAGGAAGACCAGAACTTACACGTCCAACTAAGTTAACCCCAAGATTCTTTAAAATCTGATGATTTTTCTCTTTATCAGCACCTTTTTTAGTTGTGAATTGTGGTCCACGATAATCTTTACCTTCTCCAAAACGATAGTCCATATTAGCAACAAACGAATGTCGTTGGTCAAAATCCAAAGGCATAATTACACGTAAGTTGGGCTGGCTACTATTTGCAAGGTTATAACCACTATTTGCATTAGAACCCGAACCATCTGCAAACTGAAGTGTATAATTTGCTGTTAATTGGAATCCGTTGGTACGACGCAATTGAAATTCTGCTGAGAAACCTTTTACCGTACCAAAATCTATATTCCCATAAGATAAATAAGATAAAGGATAAGCTTGGTTAACACGGGTTATTTCTACCATGTTACGCATCTCCCGATAAAAACCGGATAATTTAAGTGATGCGCTTTTCTTTTCATTTAATAACTGACTAAAACCTAGCTCATAATCAACTACTCGTTGTGGTTTTAAGTTACCATTGTTCACTACAGCTCCTTGATTAGATGATAAAAAGTAATAATCCTGAGGATTTGTTCTATTTTGCTGTGAATATGGAATTCCATTATTTCCGTCACTTCCCGAAGCAGGCGGGCGTTCGGTTAGTATATCATAGTGAGCAAAGAAGTTGGCAACATCAGATATAGGGAAAGAGAAAGCTACACGGGGCATCACATTTAATCTGAGGTTTGTACGCTGTAAAAGCAGAGTTAGAGTATGGGTTTTTATCGGTTGGGTTCTTTAACCAAGGTTGTGCCTGCCCACCACTTGCTTCTGAAATAAGTGTTGGGTCAGATATCACATTACCGGTAGGGCCATACCAAGTAGTAGTTCCTGCAGCGGTTGTTGTACGGAACCCAGTGATTGTTTTTACCTGTGCATTATTATCTGCTACATATATTACTGCATTTGAAGGTATATTAGATGGTATTGTACCGCTATACTGTCCTGATAAAGATCCAAGATCTCCAGTACTGTATGCATCCTTTAATAAGAAAGGATCTTTAAGAACCTGTTGATTTGCGTCATATCTATCAACACGTAAACCCACGTTGAACTTAATATCTTTAAAGTCAAACTTATCTTGTATATAACCTGCCATATATACGGGAGTAAAAGCAGCTGTATTTCGGTCATATATTTTATCTCCAAATTTATCTGTATGAAATTTATTTAAAAAATCATCGAAAGTAACGGAATTAGATTTTAAACGTTTTCCTTCATAATCATAACCATAAGCTGTTACCAACTCGAGAACCTCGGTTTAATAACTCATCCGGCGAAAACATACCCAAATTAAAGTGAGATGGGTCATAAGCATCAACATTAATATAGGTAGAATATCCACCATTGTTATTATTATGTATACCCATTTCCTGATCGTAAAAGTTTTTAGCAAATGTTGACATTAAAGACAGGTTTACTGCCGTTGTATAAGTGGCTACACCCTCACTACCTGTTATAGGGCTACCTTGTGTTTGATTTAAAGTTAAACTACCATTTGTACCTTGTCCTGTAGTTATATTTGTTGCCTGTGCATATTGAGCTTGGTTAGCATAGTACGTAGCATTAGTATCAAGAGCTTGGTTATGTAAATTTGCTAACTGGCGTGCTTGGGTATATAAACCTCTGCCATTAACTTGAAAACCTGATTCGTTACGTTGGTCATACTCAACACCAACCATTACGGCATGGTTTTTAATATCTGCCGAGAAGTTGGATGTTACCCTAAACATACGGTTATCTCTCAGGTAATAATCAGGAGTTGATCTGCCTGTACCATAATATAAGCCTTGTACATTATTAGGTGCATATCCGTTAACTAAACCCTGTGCATTAAGTATTTGTCCGTAGCTACTTATATTACTTGCACCTATATCATTAATTATCTGACTGGTGTAATTAGCCGTAAGTGGGTTTTGTGTACCAGGTTTAAAAGTAATTAATGAATCTGTATAGCCTGTCAGTGCATATACATTCTTCTTATAAACATTTCCAACTTTAACAGAGTCTTTTAAAGCATAAATAGGAATACGGCTTTCAGTAAACTGCCCAACATACCCATAATCAAAATAATTGTTTTTAAATTGCTCATCCTGTTGCGTATATTTATACTGTTGGTATCCAGCTTGCAAGGTAAAATAAGCCTTTTTTATTACTGATTGTGATTTTTCTTGTTCGGTAGCATTTTTAGAGCCGAACGACTGCACTAAACGTGCGTAGCCACGCAATGTTCTTTCTATAACCTGCGGATTGTGTTCGCTATTTAAAAGAGAATATTCTTGAACAAAAGTGTGATAGTTATTGTAATCAATGTTGCCTCCTACTGTTATTTTTAAATTGGGGGTTATGGCAAAATCAAGTTTTGGGGCTAATTCTATTTGTTTTTTTGCCACATTGGGGCGAACTTTAGCTGTATATAAATCGCTTGGAGTTAAGAATGAAGCAGCCGTATAATAGGTTTGATTAGCAGAATTATATTGAATAGGATTTTGTTCTAATTGAGATAATTTACCTGGATTTACTTGTGCAATTCCTTCATACCATGGGCGAGGGTCTTTTATGTAGTTACCCTGGCCACCAACAAAGAAACCTACAATTGGCTTTTTATTATTAGCCGAATCTTTTTTCATCACAAGCGGGCCTCCTAAACTAAAACCTAAAGAGTTATAACCATAAGGGTCAGTTAATTCTGATGATATAGCCTCTACCCCACCAAAAAATTTAGGCTGAACACCACGTGTGGTTATTGAGATAGCACCACCGGTAATATCGCCATATTGTGCCGGTAAACCACCCAAAATAACACTCATTTGCTCTACAGCCTGCTGAGGCAGGTTGTTAGTACCAATAGAACGCTCACCATCCACAAAATAATTTGTACTGTTTGGGCGAGCACCACGCACCTGAATTTGGTTACTGGAACCATTATCGGTTACTACAACACCTGCAGCCATACCAATTACACCTTCTACAGATTTATCGGCAACGTGTTGAAAAGTTTCTCTGTCAACCACGGCACCGCTTTTTGTATCCGGGTCTATTAAAGCCACAGCATATTCAGTTACTACTACTTCATTTAAGTTAACTCCACCTTCGTTTGATAATCCAATATTTACATAAGCCGTTTTACCGTTTTGTATTTGCACATCGTTCTGCTGTTGAGGTTGGTAACCCACATAAACCGCTTTAACATTATATTTTCCGGCATTTAAATTTTTAATATAAGCAACCCCATCCATATCGGTGGTAGCTACCGCAACTTGAGTTTTACCAATATATACAACTACGTTAGCAAAGGGGATGGTTTCTTTATTAGCTTTATCGGTTAGGGTAACTTTTATGATACCTCCATTGTCCTGTGCACTTAGACTAAGACCTAAAAAAACAAAGGCTACAAGCAGTAAATAAACTTTTTTCATATTGCTCTATTTATATATATTAATATCTATCAATCTTTTTTGAGGGGCTAAAAGTAACATCCTGTTAAAATATCACAAAATTTATTTTCATTTAATTTTAAGAACATTGTTAAATAATCGGTTCAGTTTCGGTTTAATCGGTTTTTAATAATTATTAACGACCCTTTCGCAATATTACTAAAATAACTATACGACAGGCAATTTTTTTTTTTAACGGTCGATTTTAACAAAAAAACGGTCAAATTGGTCAAAAATTGGTTGGAATTAATAGGGTATAAATTGGTGAAACTAAACTTTAAAACAACATTTTAATACTTAAAAGTAGACTTCTTTTATCCTCCAATAAAACCCTTTCACCTTACAGTGAGACTCTTTGAGTGTTCAGTGAAACTCTCTCACTGTTCAGTGAAACCCTTTCAGTGTACAGTGAAACCTTTTCAGTATTCAGTGAAACTCCTTCACTGTTTAGTGAAACCTTTTCAGTGTTCAGTGAAACTCCTTCACTGTTTAGTGAAACCTTTTCAGTGTTCAGTGAAACTCTCTCACTGTTTAGTAAAACCCTTTCAGTGTTCAGTGAAACCCTTTCAGCGTTCAGTAAAACTCTTTCAGTGTGCAGTGAAACCTTTAGACTGTAAGGTAAAAAACAATTAATTAACGTTTTTGGTATTGTTTTGTTTATCGCGCTTTTTGTTCTTTTTCATGCGCTTTAGCACGGCTTTGCTTTGCAGGCGTTTGTGGTGTTCTTTTATGGCTTTTTCTTCCGCCTTTTTCTGTTTGCGTTCCTCTTTTCTTTTAATCCTATCGGCTTTGCGCTGCTTGCGGTTAGATAATATTTGGTTCTCTTTACCCTCTTTAGTAGCTTCCTGTGCCATGGCATGGTTAGTACCCATTAAAGCAAACAAAAAAATTATGGTAACTATAACTTTACGCATACTTTACTTTTTATACCTTATTACCTCTACGCCAAATTTCTTTAAAAAATCGGCACCTTCTTCGGTTGGCAAACCTTTCATCTCGGCATACGAATTCAAATAAATTACCTTTTTTATGCCAACTGTATAAATAACACGGGCACAGGCAATGCAGGGAGCAAGGGTTACATAAACCGTACTTCCTTCTAACGATACATTGCTTTTAGTAGCATATAATATAGCGTTCTGTTCGGCATGAAGGGCTAAAGAGCAACTGTTCTTGCTATCGCGAGGGCAACCGGTTTCGGGCCATTCTATATCGCAGTTATGTGTACCTGCCGGCGGACCATTATACCCCACAGAAATAATGCGAGTATCTTTTGTTAGTACGGCACCAACCTGCGCTTTCACACAATGCGACCGCTTGCTGAGGTTAATGGCAAGCTCCATGTATATATCATCAAAAGCGGGTTTCTTCATTTCACAAAAATAAAAAACCGAAGCAATACTTCGGTCTTTTGTTTTAAGTGCGGATGAAGGGACTCGAACCCCCACGTCTCTCGACACCAGATCCTAAGTCTGGCGCGGCTGCCATTACGCCACATCCGCATCTATTTCAAAAAACAAAGAGGCTTTCAATCGCCTCTTTTGTTGCTCCTCGGACTGGGCTCGAACCAGTGACCCCATGATTAACAGTCATGTGCTCTAACCAGCTGAGCTACCAAGGAATGTTCCATTTCTTTTTAAACGGGCTGCAATATTACTACCATTTTTATAAATAAGCAATATATTTGCAGAAAAAAATATGAGTTTATTAGTTATTGGTACTGTTGCGTTTGATGCCATTGAGACGCCTTTTGGTAAAACAGATAAGATTGTGGGCGGTGCGGCTTCGTACATTAGTTTGGCGGCTTCTTATTTTTATAATCATATTAATTTGGTGTCGGTTGTGGGCGAGGATTTCTCGCAGGAGTTTTTGTCTGTACTGAAAAAGCAGGGCGTTAATTTAGAGGGTCTTCAAATAAAAAAAGGTGAGAAATCTTTTTTTTGGGCAGGTAAGTATCATAACGATTTGAACACGCGCGATACGCTTGATACACAGCTAAACGTATTGGCCGATTTTGACCCTGTGGTGCCTGCATCGTACCAGAGTTGCGAGTTTTTGATGCTGGGTAATTTAATGCCGTCGCTGCAATTAAAAGTGTTGGCGCAGTTGAAAACCCGTCCGAAACTGATTGTGTTAGACACGATGAATTTTTGGATGGATATTGCGATGGATGATTTGAAACAGGTGATTACTAAAATAGATGTGCTTACTATTAATGATAGTGAGGCACGTCAGTTATCAGGTGAATACTCGTTGGTAAAAGCCGCACAAAAGATTTTAAAGATGGGACCTAAAACGCTTATCATTAAAAAGGGTGAACATGGTGCTTTGTTGTTTAATAAGGATGAAGTTTTCTTTGCCCCTGCCCTGCCCCTTGAAGATGTGTTTGACCCAACCGGCGCCGGCGATAGCTTTGCAGGTGGTTTTATAGGTTACTTAGCTAAAACGCAGGATATATCGTTTGAGAATATGAAACGAGCTATTATTTACGGTTCGGCTATGGCAAGCTTTACGGTTGAGAAATTTGGTACCGAACGTTTAATTGGATTGAGTAAGGCTGATGTGGAAGAACGTGTGCAGGAGTTTGTTGACCTTGTTCAGTTTGATATTGCGTTAGTGTAAATGAAGCCAACCCTCACTATAAAAGAGTATGTAGAGGGTATTCTGAATAAAGATATTTCTATTTTGGCAAGGGCTATAACCCTTGCAGAATCTAACAAGGCAGAGCATCAGGAAATTTCTAAACAGGTTATTGAAAAGATACTGCCGCACACGGGTAACTCTGTGCGTATTGGTATTACAGGCGTGCCGGGTGTGGGCAAGAGTACTTTTATAGAAGTATTCGGGCAGGTATTACTAGAAAAGAAACACCGTGTGGCCGTGCTGGCAGTTGACCCCAGCAGCACGCTTAGCAAAGGAAGCATACTGGGCGATAAAACCCGAATGGAAAAACTTTCTTCTACAGGCGATGTATTTATACGTCCTTCGCCGTCGGGTGGTAGTTTGGGCGGTGTGGCGCGCAAAACTAGAGAGAGTATTTTATTGTGCGAAGCGGCCGGCTTTGATTATATTTTAATTGAAACCGTTGGCGTAGGACAAAGCGAAACAGAGGTGCACAACCTTACCGACTTTTTTTTATTGCTGATGCTTGCCGGTGCCGGCGATGAATTGCAGGGCATTAAACGCGGCATTATGGAAATGGCTGATGGTATTGCCATTACCAAAGCAGATGGCACAAACGCTGATAAAGCAAAAGCTGCCCGCGTGGAATACAGCAATGCTTTGCATTTATTTCCACCAACCGAGAGTGGATGGATACCCGAAGTTAAAACCTGCTCGAGCACCCAAAACAAAGGTATTGAAGATGTGTATGAGATGATTGAGAAATACATACGACATACAAAAGCAAAAAATTACTTTACCAAAAAGCGACAAGAGCAAACACTCTTCTGGTTTGAAAGCTTAGTACAGGAAAAAATAAGAGAACACTTTTTTAGCAACCCTGCTTTTATAAAACGCTACCAGCAGGCCAAAGCTAAAATAAGCAACAACCAAACTACTATACCGCTGGCTATTAGTGCGGTGTTTGGGAAATAGCTATTAGCCCTAAATATCCAAAATATATCTTTATAATTATTGCAAATAACTTAAATACTTATATATTTGGTAAAAAATAAAAAAACCATGAAAAAAATAATTACATCTTTAGTCTGCTTAATTCTTATTTCTCAGCATGTATTTGCAACTAAATACACTGTAGTAACCAGCGGCTTTGCATATAGTCCTGCAACTGTTAACGCATCTGTAGGAGACACCATTTCTATTGTAGGAAGTACCACGCACCCACTTGTGCAGGTAGATCAAGCTAATTGGAATGCTAATACGGCAACGCCTTTATCAGGTGGATGGGGTACCAAAACCAGCACTTATACGTTTACTATTTCATCTGCCAACACGATTTATTACGGTTGTGCTAACCACATGGCAAGCATGGGTATGAAAGGACAGATAAATGTTACAACCGCCGGTATAAAACAGTTTGGGGCAAATACATACAAGGCTACTTTGTTTCCTAACCCTGCGGTTAACGGAGAGTTTACTGTTAAAACAGAAAGTATGACAGATAACGGAAAAGTTTCTATTTATAATACAGAAGGTAAGCTTATGGAAACATATTCTTTGACTTCGGGCGTTGCAGAAATAAAAACCAAACTACCCATCGGCACGTATTTTTATGCCGTTACAATTAATCAAAAAGAAGTTTTTAGAAGTAAGTTTTTAATAACTACTAAATAATCTCCTTATAGTAGCATGATTAAAAAAGCCTTTCATGTCGAAAGGTTTTTTGTTATGCAATAGCCTTTACCTTGGTTCTTTCTAAACCAAACTCCAGTATCTTATCAATAAAATCGTAGGGCTTGTAGCCATCAATAGCCGCCTGATGGAAGATGCAGGTGGCGGGCGTCATGCCGGGCAGGGAGTTTACTTCTATAAAAATAACTTCGGCTTTGCAATTGGCATACACCCGCACAAAAGCATCTATGCGGCAATAGCCACTAACCTTTAAAGCACGCGCGGCACCTTTTAAGGTTTCTTTTACCTGGTCGGATATTTTTTGTCTGTCTTTCGCATCTCTTGCGTAACGTGCAGGGGTAATGTTTTGTCCTTGTCCGGCCAGGAACTTTTCTTCTAAACTAAGTACGTCACCTTCACTAAGCGCTTCGCTGGCTTCAAACACTTCGTATTCAATTTCTCCTTTTGCGTTGTAGCGGGTAAGCATGCCGCCCGTTACTTCTAAAAAATGTACGGCATCTTTTTTAGCGATAAGCTCTTCTACTAAAATTACATTCTTTAAAGGAAACTCTTCTTTATCTTTTATGTGAAGTATTGCTGCCGCTTGCGCATCAAGTGCTTCACTCTTTCTAAAAATCAGTTTAGCGAAAGCTTCAAACTCGGCAAAGGTTTTTATTTTCTTTACAGCACTGCTGCAACCATCATCAACCGGCTTGGCAATAAAGGGGTATTTAATTTTTTCTTTCAGTGTATTTTCTATGTCGGCATGCTTGGTATTCCAATCAGCTTCGGTAACTAAAAGATGTTCGGCAATCAAATAACCGTTTTGTTTCAGAATCTCATTGGTAACATATTTATTAATGGTAATCTCAGAACTTGCTTTACCCGAACCGTTATAAGGCAAACCAAAAGCTTCCAGTTTTTCCTGTACAGAACCGTCTTCGCCGGGGCGACCATGCAGCGCGATAAATACTGCATCCACTTTCTTGGCCAACTCTTCATACGTTAAAGCGGTTGGTTTAGCAAGCGTATCAGGCGAAGAGTATTTTTCGGTAATGTGTTTACACTTGTTAATGATTTCTTTTACTACCGGATGCACGGCATAGTTTTCAATCTTATCTTTGATATCATCTGCATTATCTTTCAGTAAAATATTGATGGGTATTTGATACAACAAATGTTTCTCATTGCTGCCCGTTAAGAAGATTGGTAATGGAGTATATTTCTCGGAAGAAGCCAGCTTTTCATACACATTCCTTCCACTCTCCACAGAGATATGTCGTTCGCTTGAATAGCCACCCAAGATAACGGCCACACGTGTTTTATGTTGCACGGCATGTTTATCATTATGAATAAGTTGTTCCAAACGCTCCATCACAGGCTCGTATATGTACGCACCTTTACTTTGTTTAATGCGTTTAGTTAATGAGGCATGAATAATAAACGTTAAGAACTGCGAAGGATTTAAACCAATTTCTGCCGCCTGATGAAAGAAGAACGATGATGGCATCATACCCGAAGTGGTGTTAGGGTCGTTCAGGAATATCTTTCCTTCTTTGCTGATAAAGCCATCTATACGGGCGTATACATCAAAATGTAAGGCATAAAATAATTTCTCGCAGTCTTTTCGTATTTGATTTATTTGCTCTGCAGGTAAGTCAATGGGCGTTATCTTTCTTGATAAGCCAGGTAAATACTTGCTTCGATAATCAAACAATTCTTTTCCTTTCTTTATTTCAGTAGGAGGGAGGGCAATGGCTTTTCCGCTTTCATCTTCCAACACAATACAGGAAAATTCTCTGCCTTCAATAAAGCCTTCTACAAGCACGGTGCTTTCTCCGTCTAAGGATTCAACAACCAAACCTTCTTTAGTTTTTAATTCGGTATTAAAGAAATCAAGCAGTTTGTTTGGGTCATAAATGATGGTCTCTTCAATCTTGCAAGGCATACCAATACCCTCGCGTATATCGGAAAGTGTGCGGGTAAACTCAAACTTTTGTTCGTCGTTTAGTGCGTTCCATTCTTTTGCATCAACCCATTTAGTAAACAAAGCTTTTTCAATAGCAGACATAAAAGCATACTCATCCTCTTTCAACAAAATACTTACACCTATGGAAGAGCCCTGATTAGCAGGCTTTACGACCAAAGGGAACTTTATCTTTTCTTTTGCTTGTGCAAATGCTTGCTTGCAATTTCCGTTGATGTAATCGTTTCTGTCAATGGTAAAATATTGGGGTGAGTTAAAACCGGCATTTACCATCAGTTGCTTTTGCACGCTTTTATCAATACCAATAGCAGAAGATAAAATGCCCGAACCTGTGTAAGGTATTTTATGATACTCTAACAAGCCTTGCAGTTTTCCATCTTCACCATAAGGACCATGCAGGCACAAAAAAGCAATATCAATTAAGTTATGTAATTCTTCGGCATATACCTTTTTGCCAATTTTTGCAATCATGGCATCTTGCTCGGAAACGTTAAGCGCACCAAGACTTTCAGCATACAACTGAAAATGAGAATTAGTTGAAGGGAGAAACTCAACCGGAGGATAAAAATCTCTGATAGAACCTTTGTAAATAAATTGCCAGTTAAGCAAAACAAAATTACCGAAGCTGTCTACAAACAAAGGAATGGCTTCGAAAATAGATTTGTTTAAATTATCATAAACGGTGCGACCACCTGCAAAAGAAACTTCACGTTCTTTTGAGAATCCACCAAATAATATTCCGACTTTTATTTTAGACATTGTAATATGTTAACAGTTAATGCACTCTTTCAAAGATAGGGAGAAGAAAAAATCTTAATGCGTGTTAGCCGAAAGGAAATCAACGAGTTTATTAACAGCCAAACCACGATGGCTAATTTTGCTCTTTTCTTCGGTACTCATCTCCGCAAATGTTTTATGGTAACCGTTCGGTTGAAATAGCGGGTCGTAGCCAAAGCCCTGTGTGCCCTTCATTTCACTTAATATTACACCTTTAATGATGCCTTCAAAAGTATATTCTTTTTCATCTATAATAAGGGCTATAACGGTTTTAAAGCAGGCGTTTCGGTTAGGTTTACCATTTAATTCCAATAAAAGCTTTTGGTTATTATCGGCATCACTTTTCTGTAATCCGGCATATCGCGCAGAATAAACACCCGGTGCATCATTCAAAGCTTCTACTTCCAAACCACTGTCATCGGCAAAGCAGTTTGTATGAAACCTGTTATAAATATATCTTGCTTTCATCAGGGCATTATCTTTTAATGTACTACCCGTTTCTGCAATATCTTCGGTAAAGTTAACATCAGCCAAAGAAACAAGCTCTATACTTTGTGGTATCAGTAGTTTTATTTCCTGTAGCTTGTGTTGGTTATGCGTGGCGAAGATTAGTTTCATTATATATCTTAATTATTTTGCTTTATCTTTTAACTGATTATATTTTTTAGCATCTTCCTTTGCTTTTATAGCATCGCCTATTGTTTTGTAGGCAATGCTTCTGTTTCTATAGGCTTCAGGAAAATTGGAATTAATCTCTATAGCTTTTGTAAAGTCGGGTATGGCCCCCTTGTAATCTCCCAAGCTTACTTTGGCTAAGCCTCGGTTAAAATAAGCACCTTCGAATTTTGGAAATAACTGAATGGCTTTTGTGAAATCGATTATGGCAGCTTTGTTGTCTTTTAATTTGGCCTTTGCAACCCCTCGCATGCAGTAAGCTTTAGCATAATTATTGAGTGTTATTGATTTAGTAAAATCTTTAACCGCCCCTTCAAAATCTGAGAGTCCAATTTTAGCCACACCGCGGTTATAATAGGTTCTATAAGTGTATTTATAATTCGGATTCTTCTCTAACGATTTATCATAATCACCTATAGCTCCCTTATAATCCTTTAAATCGAACTTAACTATGCCGCTTTTATAATAAGCATCAGCACCACTATCATATAAATCAGTCCCAGCCTGCGAATAAGAATAAATGGAGAGAAAGGAAAAACAAGCAACTAATATTATTTTTTTCAAAACCTAATAAACTAAAGTATAAAGATAGGTAAATCATGCTTTATTTTTCGGCTCTTTTCGATAAATACTACCTTTACACGCCAAAAAAAATAATATGAATAAAAAGGATTTAAACGTATTTGTAGATAAATGGCTCTCTGCCTGGACGGGAAATAAACCCCAGCGCTTGATAGCATTTTATACCGATGATGTTTTTTATCTTGACCCGGCTAATCAGGATGGGATAAGGGGAAAAGAAAAATTAGAAGCTTACTTTACCAAATTGCTTAGCAAAAATGCTAACTGGAAATGGAGGGTGGTAGAAATTTTTCCTACCGAAAAAGGGTTTGTACTTAAATGGGAAGCTATTATACCCGTTTTAGATAAAGCCTTTCTTATTTATGGAGTGGATATTGTTGAGATGAAAGGAGATAAAATATCAAGAGATGAAATTTATTTTGACCGATACAACTGGCAAACTGAAGTTGATCTGAATAAAAAAGGAAACAAGAAACTAGATAAATAGTAATTTTATTTGTTAGATTAACCTAACTTATATATATTTGCCAGCAAAACAATTATTGGTATATGAAATTAATTAAAACAATAATACTGCTTGCATTGCTTCTTTCTTTCTTCCAAGAAATTAAAGCACAAGGCACAGATGAAGAAAACCACTACAAAGGTCTTTTGTCTAACCGATTCGATTCGTTAGAGAAATGGAGCCTGCATTTTCAGTTTACTTCCATCTGGCAGGGACATCCTGAGTTTAGTGCCAAGTATTCAGGTAATAATAGTTTGCATAGTGCATCAGAGAGTGCTTTATCGGTTACTTCTACCTTATATTTAGGAAGAAAGTTATGGAAAAATGCAGGGCTTTTCTTTAACCCCGAAATTGCGGGTGGTAGCGGTTTAAGCGCTGCTTTAGGACTTGCAGGTGCTGCCAACGGAGAAACTTTTAGGGTAGGAAACCCAGCACCGGCTTTATATATGGCGCGTCTGTTTTTTGAACAGCATATTGCTTTACGTAAATCCAAGATCGAGCATCTTGATGGAGAGCAAAACAAAATAGCAGACAATATTCCTTCATCGCGTATAACAATTACAGTGGGTAAATTCAGTTTAGCCGATTTTTTTGATGATAATGCTTATAGTCATGACCCGCGCAGTGAGTTTATGAACTGGTCTTTGATGGATAACGGTGCTTGGGATTATCCTGCCAATACCCGAGGTTATACCTGGGGTGGTGTAATTGAATTGGTAGAACCGGGTTATGCCTTACGAATATCCAGTACACTGGTACCAAAAATTGCAAACTCTTCTATTTATGATTTGAATATTAAACAGGCAAATGGTAATACGGCCGAGTTTGAAAAGAAATATAAAATTAAGAATCATACCGGTAATTTAAGGGTGTTGGGCTTCGCCAATTTTTCTTCTGCACCATCTTATAATACTGCCATAAATGAAATGCGCAAGGGCGATAGCTCTTTAATTCCTGTAATTAGCGGGCATCAGTCAATTAACCAATATGGCGCATTAAAATATGGTTTCGGAATTAGTTTTAATCAGGAGCTTACAAACAACGTAGGTATTTTTGTCCGCACAAGCTGGAACAACGGACAAACCGCTACCTGGGCTTTTACCGAAATTGACCAAACGGCTAGTGCAGGTATCAGAATACGCGGAGATATTATTAAGCGCCCTGATGATAATTTCGGGCTTGCCTGTGTGGTAAATGGCATATCATCTTCGCACCGCGAGTATCTTAATTCGGGTGGATATGGCTTTATGCTGGGTGATGGCAAGCTTACCAATTATGGCATAGAGCAAATTTTAGAAGCCTTTTATAAAGTGCGTTTACTTAAATGGATGTGGGCAACCGCCGATTATCAGTTTGTAATGAACCCCGGATATAATAAAGATCGTGGGCCTGTGAGCATTTTTGCTATACGTGGGCACGTTGAGTTTTAGTTGTTACATTTTAGTGTAATCTCGCTCTCCAAAAATGCTGCTGCCAATACGTATCATAGTACTCCCCTCCTCTATCGCTATTTTGTAATCGCTGCTCATGCCCATGCTTAGTATCGAGATATGAGAATTGAGATGTGAGATTTTATGAAAGAAATTCTTTAAAGACTTAAACTCGTTTCTTATTTGTGTTTCATTATCGGTATTGGTGGCCATTCCCATAAAGCCCACCACACGTATGTTTTTTAGTTTATCCAGCTCACCCGATTGAAATAAACTCTCGCATTCTTCAAAACTGAAACCAAATTTGGTTTCTTCTTTGGCTATAAATATTTGAAGCAAGCAATCTATTATGCGGTTGTTCTTTTGCGCTTGTTTGTTTATTTCCTGCAATAGTTTCAGACTATCAACCCCATGAATTAAATACACAAAAGGCGCAATGTATTTTACCTTATTGCTTTGCAAATGCCCAATGGCATGCCAGCGTATATCAGTGGGGAGTTGTTTATGCTTTTCTTCCAGCTCCTGTATATAATTCTCGCCAAAATCTCTTTGTCCCGCAGCATAAGCTTCTTCTATAAGTGCTATGGGTTTAGTTTTAGAAACCGCCACCAAAGTAACCTGCGCAGGCAATTGGGCTTTTATTCTTTCAAGATTTTCTTTAATGCTCATGGTTTGAAAATTTTACACCATAATACATACCACGACCTGTTAATCCCTTTTCGTCAAAGCTAACATCAAATCCAGCCGATTTAAATAGCGTAATCATTTCTTCTTTTGATATTAATCTCAATTTATGTTCTTCTTTAAATACTTGTATTCCATGCTCAATAGTTCCTACTAAATAATTAAAATCTAATATGGAGTAATCGCCCGACAAATAGCTTCGAGTCATTCTACATATTTTTATATCTTCTTTTTCAATAGGCAACATAAGTACTTTCCCTTTGTGCCAATTTTCTTTAGTAAACCAAGGCTCTACAATTAAGAGTCCATTTGGTTTTAAATGCTTATTAAAACATGTAAGTGCTGATTTAATTTCTTCTAATGTTTCTAAATATCCGATTGAACTAAACAAGCATATAATAACATCATACTGCTTATTCATTTCAAAATGCATCATGTTTGCAGTTTTATATAAACCGTTTGAATTCTTGCGTTTAGATATTTCAATAAACTTTTCATTCAAATCAATACCATCTATAACAAAGTGGTTACTTAAATATTTATGATGTTCGGAAGTTCCGCAACCAATATCAAGTATTGTTTTGCAATCAGGTCTAACTTTTTTAATAGTTTCCGTTATTTCATTAGATTCCTTTTCGTAATCCTTGAAACTGTAGATTAAATCATATATATCCGAGCTATCCGTAAACATTATTTGAAATCAAGCAAATATACAAAAACCACCCACCTGCTTCTTTTAGCCATGGGCAAAAACAACATTTAGCGGCGTTTTTCTTTATTCCGCGGGATTTTTCTCTATTCCGCGGGCACAGCCATTATTCCACGGGATTTTGCTCCATTCCACGGGAATTGAAAAAGAGGAGGATTTTAATCTTCTAAACTGTAAACAACCAGTCCGCTGTGTGTTTTTGGTTCTACCTAAGTGGTTTTTTGGGGCATAATATCGTTAGTATCAGAAAAATATCAAATTATAAAGCCAGCCGTTCCAGTCAAAAAAAACTCAAAACAAGAATTATACTTGTTTCTTAATAAGATAAGAAAACCTTGCATACAGCGTAATAGCTGAGAAAATAAGTCCGGCAGTTAACCCGTACCAAATGCCGTAGATATCAAGTTTCTCGGTAAAACCAAAAAAGTAAGCTAAGGGTAGGGCTATAACCCAATAGGCAGTAAGGGCAATTACAGTGGGTATCTTTACATCACTTAGTCCGCGCAAAATGCCCAAGCCCGTAACCTGTATGCCGTCAAACAACTGAAACACCGCCGCTACTAAAAGTAAACCCGATGAAACTTTAATTACTTCCTGATGTTTATTAAAGAAGGTAGGGAGTGTTTCGTAAAACAATAAAAGCACGGCAGCAAAGCCTAACATAATACAAGCTGCCAATACAAAGCCGGCTCGTCCAGCAATTTTAATGTTCTTCCAATCGTTTAGTCCTTTGTAATTGGCAACCCGTATGGATGCCGCACCGCTAATACCACTTGTAAACATATACGTAAATGCTGCAATGCTAAGCGCAATGCCATGCGCATCTAAGGTAATTTTACCCAACCAACCTGCCATAATACCCGCAAGGGCAAAGGCGGCTACTTCAAATACAAATTGCAAAGCCGAACCAATACCAATGTTAAAAAGATTTTTTAGTTGGGGCAGCGTAACTTTTTCCTGCATAAATGGTTTTACAATTTCTTTTAGCTTTTTGTGATAAAAGATATAAAGCGCAAAAGCAATTGCCATAAACACCCGCGACCAAAAAGTTGCCCAAGCCGTGCCCATATAGCCCATGCAAGGCAAACCAAACTTACCATATATCAACGCATAATTTAAAATGATGTTAAGAATATTGCCTATAACGCTGATATACATGGATGCGCGCGTGTTGGTTAAACCCTCTGCATATTGCTTCAGCGTAAAGAAAACCGTTACCGGAACTAAAGAGAAAGAGATAACTTCTATAAAAGGTCGGGTAAGGATGGCGACATCCGGGGGTTGATTAAGCAAATTAAGATTGGCAGCAAAAAGTCCGGTTAAGCCAAACAACACAATGCTTATTACAACATTAAGCACCAAGGAGTTTTTAAGCAACGATGCTTTTTGATGTAGCTGATGGTTTACGTGCGCATTTGCTATCAGTGGCGTTAAGCCCTGCGACATACCAATAGAGAAAACCAATAACAAAGTAAATACATTGCCCGACAAGATGCCCGCCGCCTGCTCTTCTATACCTATAAAGCCAAGGAAAATATTATCTGCCATAGAGGTAACAATATGCCCCACCTGACTAATGATAATAGGTATAGACAATATACCCGTAGCTTTTATATGTTGCTTAAAAGTCAATTTAAAGGTTGATGTAAGTATAGATTACGCTATATGCTCTTCTTTAAAGCTGATGCCGTGTTGTTCCAATTCGTGTAATAAAGGCTCGTATATTTCTTTATGAATAGGAATTTGCACACCTGTTAAGGTAAACTTACCCGCAAGAAAATTCTTTACAGCTATAGCAAGCGGCAAGCCAACTGTTTTAGCCATAGCTGTATGATGCTGGTCTGTGCCTGTTACTACTAATGAGGATATTATCTTTTTAGGAAGTGCTTTATTTTTGCTGTTATCAATTTCAAATTGATGCTGCATCACAACTAAGTCTTTATCGTTTGGTTTCAGCAACCATTTCTTTTCTAAAAGATGTTGTAATAACTGAGCAGGCGTACCCTGTGCCAATTCTATTTTTACGTTATCAAAAAAGCCCAGCCACTCTATCATGTCTATACATTCTGCATCAGCTTCGTTACCCATAAAGTCAACCAGGTTTTGTTTTACAGAACCGGCTTTATTTGGAAGAAATGATTGCAACAATTGTGTGTACGTTTTTGTATTGGTATCTTTAATCGTAAAGGTATCATCCGTCAACCCCAGTTTAACAAACACGTTCCATGCCTTGCAATAACCTGTTTGCCTGAGTGTGCCGCGCAAAATAGTTTTTGCCGTATCTAACTTATAAGGGTGTATATAACTTAAAGAATCTCTGTTGGCGTAAGCATCATACTTAATACTCTCCACTTCAACAGCATCTGTTTGGGTAAAAATACGGTTGTAAGGAATATATTTAATCTCTCCATTATCCAGATACTGAGCCGTTGCCTGACCCGCCACTACCACGTTTCGCGGGTTCCAACTGAATTTATAACCCCAAGGGTTATCATTACTTTCGGGTGCCACCAACCCACCGCAATACGATTTAAAAGAAACAATCTCACCGCCCTTGCCCTGCACTTCATCAATTACTTTCATAGCTGATGCATGGTCAATACCCGGGTCTAAGCCGCACTCATTCAGCAATAAAATACCTTTCTTTTTAGCTTCCGCATCCAAAGCCTGCATTTCGGGCGATACATAACTGGCTGTTGCCACATGTATGCCTGCCGCCACACAATCTTTAATAACCGCAAGGTGCATAAAAGCAGGCAGCATAGATATTACAAAATCTGCTTTTTGTATTTCCTGCATCCGTTGCTCTTTATTATCAATATCCAACTGAATAGCTTTGGCTTGCGGGTAACCCACCGTTTTGCTCTTTGCCAAATCCAAACTCATATCAGCTACCGTTACCTGCCAGTTATTGGTAGCAGCGTTTTCAAGCAAATAACCAATTAACGAAACCGTAGAACGGCCTGCGCCTATAACTAAAATATTTTTCATCTTGCTAAATTACAGCCGCAAAAATAGCCTAATTTTGACAAGATGTCTGTAAGGATTTTAATAGTACTTATCTTTTGTTTAACAGGTATTTTAAAAGCACAAAACAACCTGACTATAATAAGCGAAAACGGAGAGCCTTTTTGGTTATATCTTAATGAACATAAAGTAAACGATAGTGCTCAAGCTATTGTTACAGCCACCGAGGTTAAAAAAGACACCTGTAGTGTAAGAATTACATACCAAAACAATAGAGTACCAACTGTTGGTGATAAAGTTTATCTCTTGCAAAGAGGGAAAGCTTGCAAAAATCTTTCGTTTAGGTATGCTATTGGAACTATAAAAGGAAAAACTGCATTAAAATATATTTCTACAGATGATTTGGCAACAGATACTTCAATCGGTAAAGAGAAACCCTCAGAACACATTAAGGGAGTTTTTACCTCAGTTAAAAAACAGGAAGATACTAAAAACAGGCTTGCTGAAAAATACCCTCTTCCTAGTCAATGTAATAAAACAATCAGCGATTCTATAGTTGTAAAGCAATTAATTGTATTAAAGAATAATCATATAGAAATTAACCGAATAAAGGATGCCAAGTGGTTTATAAGTAATAATTGCCTGAGTGTTGCTCAAACACAAAAAGTATTTACCGCTTTTGACTATGAAGATTCTAAATTACAATTAGCTGAATTTGCATATAATTACCTGTATGATAAAAGCAACTTTATGCAGTTATTAAAATCGTTACAACATATAACTGATCAAAAGAAATTAGAAGATTTTTATAATACTAGAAAATTACCATGAAATACCTCTGTTTACCCTTAAAATAATAAAGTAAATAGGGTATAACATGAGAGCATCATTAAAAATAAAAATTATTCATGAAAAACACATTCTCTTTCTTAGCCGGATTATTTGGTGCTACCGGAGTAGCCTTAGGCGCTTTGGGTGCACATGCATTGAAGCAAAAAATGCAGGAAGGTTTATTAACCACCGAGCAACTTAGCGCATTTGATACGGGAACAAAATACCAGTTGATGCACGCCATAGTGTTGCTGCTGCTGGCATACATAAACAAAGACAAGCAATATAAATTATACACGGTGGCATCTTACCTAATGGTGGCGGGCATTGTGTTGTTTAGCGGGTCTATCTATTTGTTAACCACCAGAGGCATTACGGGTATTAACGCAGGGTTTATATTGGGACCGTTAACCCCATTGGGTGGTGTGTTGCTTATTGCAGGGTGGGTTTGCATGACTATTGAGGCGCTGAAGAAACAATGACCCGTAAAACACTTTTTGTTGATGTGCTGCTTCCGCTGGCGGTTCCTAATTTATATACGTACCGCGTTCCGCTTGAGTTGAATGAAGTTGTCATACCGGGTGTAAGAGCTTTGGTGCAGTTTGGCAGGAATAAGTTTTATACGGCATTAATTAAAACCGTACACGAAAACCCGCCTGAAAAATATCAGGCCAAATACCTGGAAGATATTTTAGATGCGCAACCCATAGTAAATAATACGCAGTTTGCGTTTTGGGATTGGATGAGTGCCTACTACCTCTGCAACACAGGCGAGGTGATGAACGCTGCCCTTCCTTCGGGATTAAAATTAAGCAGCGAGACCAAGCTGGTTATTAACCCTGATGTAGATTTAGAAAAAGAGAAGGCAAAAGCGCTAAGTGATCCCGAATACATTTTGCTGGAAGCTATTGAAAAGCGAAACGTATTATCTTTTACGGAAGCAGCCGAAGTATTAGCCGTTAAGAACCCGCAGGGAACGATAAAGCAACTGCTGGCTAAAAAACTTATTCTGCTGTATGAAGAAGTAAAGGAAAGGTACAAGCCTAAGATTATTCCATATGTTAGATTGAATGACACCTATAATTCGGACGAGAAAGCTTTGCAGGAACTCTTTACCAATCTAGAAACAAAAGCCTTTAAGCAACTGGAGGTTTTGTTGTTTTATTTAAAAGAAACAAAAAGAGACGAGCAAGAGGATAACGCTTGGTTAAAACGTAGTCATGTGCTGAAACATTTTGATAGTGCTGTTATTAATGCTCTTATTAAAAAGAAGGTATTTATTCAGGAAGAATTTGAAACAGGCAGGTTTGAAAACAGTAATGTTACACATCTTCAAAAAGATTTATCGTCTGCGCAAAACAAAGCTCTGCAACAAATAGAAGAGAGTTTTAAAACACAGCAAACCTGTTTGTTGCATGGTATTACAGGTAGTGGCAAAACAGAAATATATTGTGCACTTATTGAAAAGGCACTTACCGAAGGTAAACAAGTGTTATATCTCTTGCCCGAAATTGCTTTAACCACTCAACTTGTAAGTCGCATTAAAAAATACTTTGGTGATAAAGCAGGTGTGTACCATTCTCGCTTTTCGGAGAACGAACGCGTGGAAGTATGGAATGCTGTTTTGCAACAAGAAACCAAAGGCAATTCATTTAATAAACAGAACCATCAGTTAATAATGGGAGCAAGGAGTGCTTTGTTTCTTCCTTTTGATAACATTGGTTTAATTATTATTGATGAGGAGCATGATACCTCTTACAAGCAACAAGATCCTGCACCCCGTTATCATGCCAGAGATGCAGCGCTTTATTTAGCATCACTTCACAAAGCAAAAGTATTATTGGGTACAGCTACGCCCAGCATTGAAAGTTATTATAATGCTTTGCAAAACAAATACGGTTTGGTTGAGTTGAACGAGCGTTTTGGTAAATCGTCTTTACCCATTATTGAAGTGATCGATATGCGCAGAGAGGATGGTAAAAAAACAGATGACGTAATAAGCGAGCCTTTGTTTGCAGAAATGACTGCTGCACTTGCCAAAAAGGAACAAATCATCTTGTTTCAAAACCGACGAGGCTTTGCACCTTATACCGAATGCTTTACTTGTGGACACATTCCTCTTTGTGTGCAATGCGATGTGTCGCTTATCTATCATAAAGCAACCAATAAGCTAACTTGTCATTATTGTGGTTATACTACCGACACGCCAAAGGCTTGTGGGGCTTGTGGGGGTATCGATTTGCGTTACCGTGGTTTTGGTACACAAAAGGTAGAGGAAGAAATCAGTATTCTTTTCCCGGAGGTAAAAACCAAACGCATGGATATTGATTCTACGCGAAGCAAACATGCTTACAAACAAATTATAGAAGAGTTTGATGCTGGAGATATTGATATACTTACCGGTACACAAATGCTTAGCAAAGGCTTGGATTTTGATAATGTGGGCTTGGTTGGTGTTTTGCAAGCCGACCATTTGTTAAGTTACCCTGATTTTCGTTCGCACGAAAGAGCTTTTCAGTTAATGACACAGGTTAGCGGTAGGGCAGGGCGCAAGCACTCTAATGGAAAAGTATTTATACAAACCACACAACCTCAGCATGCGGTAATTGGTTGGGTAATAAACCACGATTACAAACAGATGTATAATACCCTTCTCGCTGAAAGACAGGAATTTTTATATCCGCCTTTTACTCGTTTGTTTAATTTCTTGTTTATCTGCAAAGATGCCGATGCGCTGGGTTACGCAGCTGATTGGTTTGGGGTTGAATTAAGAAAAATATTCGAGCAACGTGTGCTGGGCCCACAGTTTCCTATTGTTAGTCGTATTAAGAATGAATACCACAAACAAATACTTTTAAAGGTAGAGCGCAATTATTCTTCTAAGCAAGTAAGACAAGAACTGAATAAAATAATTACCGCCTTTAAAACAGATAAGCTATTAGCTAAAGTGAGACTGAAGATTGATGTGGATTGTTAGTATAAACAAACGAAAATTTTCCGTTTTAGCTCTTAAGAGGCTTTGGTTCAGTTATTATCAATTTTGTCATTTTGAGTGAAGCGTGAAATCTAAAGAGCAAATTGTTTCGTCGTACCCCCCTTCGATAGGTTCAGCGAACTCCTGGAATGACGATAAGTAATGTTACTTAAGCAAAGTAACTGTGCCGTGCAGTGAATGGCCTTTGTTGGTATAATCTGTCAAATTTATCCTCCACACATATACATCTTCTTGCACTATTTGGCTGCCTTTGGCAAGATACGTACCATCCCAACCTTTGTTGATATCTTCCGAATAAAATAATCTGTTCCCCCATCTATCGAAAACATATAGTTTAAAACTATTTATTCCTTCGCCCATTGCTTTAAATGATTCATTTATACCATCGTTGTTGGGCGTAAAGGCATTGGGTACATATATTACATAAGTTTCTTGTACTATAAGTGGTTTTGTAACATTAGCCGAACAACCCTTTTGGGTAGTAACTAATAAGCTAACCATATAAGTTCCTGTATCGGAGTATATATGAGAAGGGTTTATTAACGAGGATGTATCATTAGTACTATATATATCTCCTAGGTTCCAGGTATAGTGTGTTATGATGCCTGATGATTGATTAATAAACTGTACCTGCGGAGCAAGAATGGTAACGGGTTGCGGTTGAAAATCGAAATCGGCTATAGGCAGCGGATAAGCAACTGCTATGGTAGTGGCTGTATTTATACAACCGTTGATATTTGCTACCGATAGGTTAATGGCATAAGTGCCTGCAACCGAAAAACAGGTTGCAGTTATAAACGATAAAGAAGGCGGACTGAGTGTTTGCTCAGTTTGACTTGGCCCGCTACCAAAGTTCCAGGTATAATTATTTAGTGGGGAATTGCTTGATACACTAAGGTGTGTACATAAAGGCACACAACCCGGAGTTACACTTCCGGTAGTAACAATAGGTAAGGGGTTAACAACAATAGTAGTAGTGGTATCATTTCGGCAACCGTTATTATCTGTACCTATTACGGTATAATTTGTTGTTGTTACAGGCATTCCATTTACAGTAGGTCCAAAACTACCGCTTAATGTATTTGCCGGATTCCAAACATAGGTATTTGCCCCACCTGCTGTTAATATAGCTATTTGTTGTCCTACACAAATGGTGGCTGTGTTTACAGTTATGATGGGTAATGGGTTTACGATTATGATAGAAGTTGCTGTATTTACACAACCATTAACATCAGTACCCGTTACCGTATAATTGGTTGTTATTGCCGGAGTACCTGTTACAGTTGTTCCATTATTCTGCTTAGTGTTGCTGCCGGAGTCCAAGTATATGTACTGGCATTAGCAGCGGTTAAGGTAGCCGTTTGTTGCCCTATACATATCGTAGAGCTGGTCACCGTAACTACTGGTAATGAGTTTACGGTTATGGTAGACGTTGCTGTATTTATGCAAGCATTAGCATCTGTACCGGTTACTGTGTAATTGGTTGTTATGGCAGGAGTACCTGTTACAGTTGTTCCGGTATTGCCACTTAATCGTTGCTGCAGGATTCCAAGAATATGTAACTGCGCCATTGGCAGTTAAAGTAGCTGTTTGTTGCCCAACGCATATTGTAGAGCTGTTTACCGTTATAGTAGGTAATGGGTTTACGATTATACCGGAAGTTGCAAAATTTATACAACCGTTAGCATCAGTACCTACTACCGTATAGTTTGTGGTAGTTGTAGGTGTACCTGTTACAGGATACCAATATTACTGCTTAATGTTGTAGCGGAATCCAAGTGTATGTAATGCCATTCGTGAGCCGTTAAGGTAGCTGTTTGTTGCCCTACACATATAGTAGAACTGTTTACGGTTATCGTAGGCAATGGATTTACGGTTATGGTTGATGTTGCCATGTTTGTACAACCATTAGCATCTGTACCGGTTACTACATAGGTAGTTGTAATAGTGGGGGTTCCTGTTACAGGACTTCCGTTCCGGCTACTTAATGTTCGTGGCAAGATTCCATATATAAGTAACCGCTCCGTTAGCAGTTAAAGTAGCTGTTTGTTGCCCATACATATAGTTGAACTGTTTACCGTTAAAGGCGGTAATGGATTTACTGTGATAGTTGATAAGGCTATATTCACACAACCATTAGCATCGGTTCCTGTTACTGTATAATTAGTTGTAGTTGTAGGGGTTCCAGCAATAGAGCTTCCATGTACTACTGCTTAATGTTGCAGTAGGAGTCCAAGTATATGTGATTGCACCTCCGGCAGTTAATGTAGCTGTTTCTTCGTCCTAAACATATAGTTGCACTGCTTACCATCATACCTGGCAAAGGATTTACGGTTATGCTTGATGTTGCTGTGTTCATACATCCGTTAATATCGGTACCGGTTACGGTATAATTTGTTGTTGTTATGGGGGTCCCTGTTACAAGGCTTCCGCCGGTAGGTGTTAAGGCCGTGGTTGGGTTCCATATATACGTACTAGCCCCGGTTGCCGTTAAAGTAGCGGTCTGTTGTCCTACACATATAGTAGAACTGTTTACCATTACAGGTGGTAAAAGATTTACGGTTATAGTAGATGTTGCTGCGTTTGTACATCCATTAGCAACTATACCGTTACGGTATAGTTAGTTGTCGTTGCGGGAGTTCCAGTTACAGTGGTTCCACCGCTTGTTTAATCCCGTGGTTGGATTCCATTATACGTATTGGCTTTGGTAGCTGTTAAAGTAGCTGTCTCTTGTCCTACACATATAGTAGAACTGTTTACTGCCACTACCGGCAAAGGATTTACGGTTATGGTAGATATTGCTGTGTTTGTACATCCGTTAACATCTGTACCGGTTACGGTATAATTTGTTGTTACTACTGGAGTGCCTGTTACAGGGGTTCCATTACCGCTGGTTAATCTTGTGGCAGGATTCCAAGGATATATACTTGCATTCGTTGCTGTGAATGTAGCTATCTGTTGCCCTACACATATCGTAGAACTGTTAGCCGTTACAGGTGGCAAAGGATTTACGGTTATGGTAGATGTCGCTGTGTTTATACATCCGTTAGCATCGATACCGGTTACGGTATAATTTGTTGTTGTTGTGGGAGTTCCTGTTGCAGGTGTTCCTATTCCGCTTCTCAACGTTCCCGAAGGGATCCAGATAGGTAACTGCTCCTCCGGTTGCCGTTAAAGTAGCTGTTTGCTGTCCTGCACATATTGCCGAACTGTTTATCGCCATAGGAGGTGCCCGAGGGTGACCCCTCCGATGCCGCGGAGAAATTGACGACGTCGCATGGTCGGCGGGATGGCATTACGCATCTCAGTTCTCCACGGACGCGTCGAGCGCCGTATCGGTGGGGGCGTCTCGGGAACCTCGGGTGAGCGGGCAAGAAATGGGGCGGCCGTCGCGATCGACAAGATCATGCCTTTGACGGAGAGCTCACTATCCAGCGATTGCTGCGCCAGATACTGCAAATAGGGCGCGTCGTTCGGCAAAAGGGCACCGGTTGCACCGTCGGCCACCGGGCGGCCATAGAGATACGATGCCCAGTTTTGCACGTAGCAACTGTGCACTTCCGGCGCTTTTGCAATCACGTTGGCGAAGTCGATCGGCGTCGTCCAGCAATACGCAACCGGCACCGGTGCCACAATAACAATAC
>CAVXOV010000054.1:0-47852 GCA_963763345.1 uncultured Candidatus Saccharibacteria bacterium | reverse complement strand
CCAGGAGCCGTGAGCGCCGCACCTGCGCGTGCGAAAGTTGTCGGGCGTGGGGTCACATTGGTGTCCGAGAGCGTCGACCTTCCCGATGACAGCCTGTTCTTCGTGGGCCCCGGTTCTGATGTCATGAACGCCAACTGTACGGCCTGTCACTCCGCAAGCATGGTGACCAATCAGCCGGCGCTCACGGTCGAAGACTGGAAGGCGGAAGTCGACAAAATGCGTGGAGTTCTACAAGGCGAGCGTCACGGACGATGACGCCCGGGAAGTCCTGACCTACCTCTCGGCGATGAGCCGCATGACGGCGACGGTCAACTCGCCAGCTCGACCAGCCTCCGCCGGATCCAGGTCTTCCGACGGAACCACATCTACAAAGTGAACTGTGTCGGCGGCAACGTGAATTGAGCGGATCCTAGTGTCGCCCCGGCGACCAAGCCCGACGCCGCCGAGCCAGCAGATGGCGTCGCGAAGGATTGGGTTCAGGGATAGCGGCGGAGTCATTCTAAGATTGCGCTCGCGTGAGCCCAGCGCGCGGCGCGGGTCAAACCTGTGCGCTGCCGCCGTCCGCGAACAGTTCGATGCCGTTCACGTAACTGCTGTCTATCGAGGCAAGGAATAGCGCCACCTGGGCGATCTCCTTAGGCTCGGCGAGCCGCCCGAGCGGCGTCGTGCTGCGCACCATCTCCTGCATCTGCTCGTTCGCCTCGGAGGTTGGCGTTAGGTCGTGCCAACCCGGGGTCGAAGTGCTGCCTGGGGCTAGCACATTTACGCGGATCCCGCGCGGGGCGAGTTCTAAGATCCAACTGCGAGCGAAGCTGCGAATGGCGGCTTTGCTCGCGCTGTAAACGCTCAAACGATGGGATGCCCGTCGATCCGGCTGTTGATCCAGTCAGTATGATCGAGGCGCCGTCCTGGAGCAGAGGCAGAGCCTTCTGCACCGTAAAGAGGGTCCCCTTCACATTGGTGTCGAACGTTGCGGTGTAATGCGCTTCGTCGATCGCCTGGAGTGGACGGAAGCTCCCGCCGCCGGCGTTAGCGAACAGAACATCGATCTTCTGGTTTTGCGCGCCCACGACTTCGTAGAGTGCATCAATGTCCGTCGGGTCGGAAATGTCGCCACGGATCCCGGTGGCGAGCGACCCTATCGATTTCACCGCCGCGTCCAGTTCGGGCTTGGCGTCGACCGGTTATAAAGACCTTGGCCCCCTCCAGAGCGAAGAGTTTTGCCGAGGCGAGTCCAATGCCGGTGCTTCCTCCAGTGATGACGGCGACTTTATCCTTGAGCTTGCCCACTACGGTTCTCCTGTTTTCGAGTGTCGGGATCTGTATGTCGGCGGTTCTCAGGCGAGAACCTCCGCCAAACCTCCGAAGTTTGCCCCGTCCAGGCGTCCAGGCGCGGTGAGATGACGTTATTCGCTGCGAGCATCCGTGCGGCGAAGTGCCAGTCACCTATGCCAGGCTAGCAAGTTCCAACATCGCCTCTCGGGAAGGCCTGGGGGATCGGAGCTAGCATGTAGCCCTCGCGCCGGCCAACGGGTGGCGGCCGACAACCTCCGGCCCTTTTTAAGGAGACGCCCAATGTCCGCCAATCCGTTAGCAAAGCGGGCCATCTACGCAGCGAGCCGATCAGCCGGCATCTTGGAGCGCGGCGTCGATCGCCCACTTGGGTTCGAGTCAAGCCGTCGACTGCCTATGAAAGCTGGCCGGCGCGACGAACAGGTCTGGTTGAACGCCTCTTTCCACAGGCGGCGACAAGTCTGGTGGTCATCGATCAGCAACTGTCGGTCAGCGACGCCGCAGGCAAGTTCGCGGCTGGGGTGGAAATGCTGGTGGTCGTCGGCGGCGACAGCGCCGTTGTCGGCGTTCTCACTAAAACTGATATATTATCTCATCTAACCCTGCCGCAGATACGCCGGTCTGCCCTCACCACGTCCCGGCCTCTGTCCTCATGAGCCGCGATGTTGTTCGTTGCCGCCCCCGACCGACCGACTGGGCGGGGTCTGGGACATGATGCACGCGCTCGATCTTCGGAACATTCCAATAACCTGCGCCGAGCTCGAACCCCTCGGAATCGTCAATGCTAGGCACGCCCTGATTGCGATGCTCGAAGAGGCTGAAGACGAGGATGTCATGCTTCGCGACTACATCATGGGCGTCGGCTACCGCTGAGCCACCGACCGTTACACTGGCAGCCACCTGTTGAGGGCGAACACATGCGCAATATTCCAATCTGGGAGCGCGCGACGTTTCCGTCCCGTTCTTACGCTAGCGGCAACCTCGCCATACATTTACTGCGAGGTGGCGCGGCTCTGGCCATCTCGGCTATTGGGATCGCCGTGATCCCGAAGATCGGCTGGTGGGTGCTGCTCGCCGCACCGGTGGTCCTCTGGCTTTTGAGAGGATGTCCGGCGTGTTGGTTGATGGGGCTGTTGCAAACCTTCGAGATGAGCGCTGAGCGCCGCCGAACTCGCCGGTGATATTCCACTGACGCGCAGGCATGGTTGACGACCCGCCTTCAGCACCGATGCTCAACTTGGCCGGTTCGCAAATTGGAGCCACCAGTCAATGCCCCACTATGCAATGCAAAAGCGAAAGACGACGTCAGAGCGCTGATGCCAACATTGCGATGCCACTGCTGGCGAATTTACCGACCGATCGTTCCACGACAGAGGGAATTGATCATGACTGTCGACCAGAATCGCCCGCGATCGCGGATGAGCTCCTTGGCGCCATCGGATCAAACGCCGACCCCAAGAACATTGCCGCCATGTTTACCGAAGATGTGGTGTTCGAAGTGCCAGGCGACTTAGGCGCGCTCCCCTGGATTGGGCGACAAACCGGACGGGCGGCCGTTGAGCATTTCGTGGCCAACGCAGGAGACTTGCTCGCGCGCGAGCGGTTTGATGTCCTCGACATCCTGGCCAGCGACACGCGGGCGGCCGTTCTGGGCGAGTTGGCCAGCCGGGTCGTCGCTACCGGCCGCCTCATCGAGATGTCATTCGCCATCATCCTTACCGTAAGCGAGGGCAAGATCTCTCGATTTTTGATGCTGGAAGACAGTTTTGCTGTCTCCAACGCGGCGAGATGTAACTAGCGCTGAGTGACTTTCAACCAATTGAATTAGCGCGTATTTCGATCTGAGACTGCCCGTTCCTTTGGCTAACCCCGGGCACCGAATTCTGGGACGGTGTACCCGGCGGTCTGTTCGGGGGAGGCGGACCGAGAGAGGCATCTTACGATTCGGGTGTAGACGTCGCCGCCTTTACAATCGGGGACTGCCTTCGCCGTCGCGCAAACTTGGTAAGCGCTGACATTGGGGCTTAGCTATGCAGCAGGGCCAACTTGTCGTCTTGAATATCGGGGCGACGTCTTAGGCCCAAAAACCGCCTATTTGGGTCCAGTCTCTTCCACTTCGAGAAATTACGGCGATCCGTTACAAAGCCGCCTTCACGGTGCGGGCCGATACTATCCCGATGCCCTTCCCCGCCTTGTGAACGTACTGTTCAGCGACGGGCCAAGCCTTCACAGGACGTAGGAGACCTAGACAACCCGCGCTTGCCAACGGCATCACCACGGCGAACTCGAGCCAGATCGGCGGGGTCGAAGCCACTGCCCACCAAGCCCAAAGGCCTGTCACCACGAGCCCGACAAAGGTCATGACGAAGAAGGCGGGACCGTCCGCGGGGTCGGCGAAGCTGAAGTCAGTCCACAGACACCACAACGGGCCGCCAAGGTGAGGAACCCGGCGAAGAGCCTGCCGCGTCCGCATCGCGGACAACGACATCGTAGACCAGCCACAATGCTTGTCGGGGTTTCGTAGGGTGGCCCCAACAATTCGTTGAATGCCGGCGCTCGCTCTGGAATCCGCCTCACTGTTTGGACAGCTTCGCTGCCGTTTGGGCGACGAGTTGGCCCTGGTGACGCGCCCCGGCCAGCTCGATCATGCTCGGTTGGCGGCTGCCGTCCGCCCCCGGCGTCGTCGTGGCCCCGTAGGGCGCGCCGCCGACGATTTCGTCTAGGGTCATCTGGCCCTGGTGGCTATAGGGCAGGCCCACGACGACCATGCCGAAATGCAGAAGGTTGGTGATTATCGAAAACAAGGTCGTCTCGTTTCCGCCGTGTTGTGTCGCTGAGGAGGTGAACGCCGCACCAACCTTGCCGTTCAAGGCCCCCCGCGCCCAGAGCCCCCCGGCCTGATCGAGAAAGTTCGCCATCTGCGAGGCCATCCGGCCGAAGCGTTTCCCGACACCCACGATGATCGCGTCATAGTCTCCAAGTCCTCGATGGACGCGATCGGCGCCGCCTGGTTGATTTTGAAATGCGCAGCCTTGGCGACATCCTCGGGCACCAGTTCCGGCACGCGTTTCACATCAACCTGTGCCCCGCCTCGCGCGCGCCATCGGCAATGGCGTGGGCCATCAGTTCGATGTGGCCATAGGCGGAATAATAGAGGACCAGGACCTTGGTCATGAGCGGCTCCTTGGGACAGTTTCAATGGTCGCCCGGCGGCACACTGCCCTTGCCGAGGCCGCCGACCTTAATGGTCGGCGCGCGATGAAAGGTAACGCCCGCCGCGCGGCCGCTCTAAGCGAGCCGATGTGAGTTGTCGTGAGCCTACCTCCGGCGTGATCCATCAGCGCGCCGCCAGTTGAAAATCGTGCAAATTTGATCGACGGCCCCGCCGATCGCGGGTCTCTCTCACGGACGCACCAAAGGGTCTGGCCGTTGGAGATAGCGATGATTGCACGCGCGAAGAGGTCGAAAAGTCTCCGGCTCGCTGTATTGCTGGTTTTCGCCTCACCAACGCTAGGCTTGGCCGCAGACGCGAACGGGAGAGTGCGCATCGCGGAGCATCAGGTCACAGGACCGCTCAAGGCTTCTGGCTCTGACGCCGACGACCTGGCCTTTCTGGCGGAGAACAGGCCGGCGATGGACCGCATGATGGCCGGCATGGACATCACGCCTTCCCACGACGTGGACCGAGACTTCGCCGCCATGATGATCCCGCATCACCAGGGCGCCGTCGACATGGCTGTGCTGGAACTGCGTTACGGCCGCAACGAACAGCTCCGCCGGATCGCCCAGGAGATCATCGTCGACCAGCAGCAGGAAATCGCCGCCATGCGCCTGGCGCTCGGACAGCCGCTGCCACCGTCCGCGCCCGCTCCGACCACATCTGCGCAAATGCACATGTCGATGACCCACTGACGGAGTAATAGACATGAAGACTTGGCCGACCTTATTGCTCCTGAGCACCATATTCATCGGCCCGGCCTGCCAAGCCGGCCAGGCTCCATACGCGTCCGGCGCGCCCAACATCGCGATCAGCCATGCTGACCGTGTCTACGCCGCAGAGCAATTTTCCAACACGGTCTCTGTGATCGATCCGGCCTCCAATGAGCTGTTGGGCGTTATCCGTCTGGGCGATCCTCAACCCACTAACTTTAGTCCGCTCTACCGTGGCCAGGTGTTGGTGCACGGCATGGGATTCTCACCTGACCGCAAGACCATTGCCGTGGTCTCGATCGGGTCGAACTCGGTGACGTTTATTGATACGGCCACAAACCGTGTGTTGCACACCACCTATGTCGGGCGCTCGCCGCACGAAGCCTTCTTCACGCCCGACGGGCGCGAGGTCTGGGTCACAATACGTGGGGAGAACTACGTCTCTGTTCTGAACGCCAGCACGTTCGAAGAGACGAGCCGCATCAAGACGCCCGGCGGCCCAGGCATGGCGATCTTTTCGCCGGATGGCCGGTTCGGCTACGTCTGCTCCTCATTCAATCCCGAGATCGTTGTCTTCGACGTGAAGACCCACACCGAAGTCGGGCGCGTTCCTCAATTAGCCCGTTCTGCCCAACATCGCTGCCACGCCCGACGGTACGCAGGTCTGGTATACGCAAAAAGACACTGGCAAGACCGTCGTGATCAACGCGCTCCCGCCATTCAACACCCTGACGGTGATCGACACGGGCCCGATCACCAATCATGTCAATTTCGTCGACACCGATCGCGGCAAGTTCGCCTACGTCACCGTAGGCGGCCTGGACCAGGTGCAGGTCTTCAGACGGAACGACTTCTCGAAGATTGCGACCATATCCGTCGGCCATCTTCCACATGGCATTTGGCCTTCCGGCGACGGGACCCGCGTTTACGTGGGTCTTGAGAACCAGGATGCGATGGACGCGATCGACACGGCCACAAACACGGTGATCGCCACCATCCCCATCGGCCAGGCGGCGCAGGCGGTGAACTACGTTCCGGGCGCGGTGCCAAGCGGAAACGGCCGGGATGGCCTGCAGCCCCTGGGCGTGGCCGGCGCAGCCGCCCACTTTTCTCTCGGCCCACGGGGTGGCCCCGCCACAACCAGCGTTAGCCTGTTCGACCAGGGCCTGGTCCAGGTCGTCCAGGCCGCCGTGACAGGTTTGCAGCCCAATGCGCCTTACTTGCTGGCTCTGTCCGACCATCAGGATGGAAGCGGCGCCCTTCAACCGCTCGCGGCGTTTCTGACAAATCCCGCCGGCGCAGCGATCGTGAACGCGACCGGGCCCATCCGCCAACTCGTCCGCGGCGAAGGCGCAACCTCCCGCCGATATCTTGTCGTCGCGTCGGGCGTCCCGAGCCGACCCAGGACCGGCGCTACAGGTCCAGGCTGCGGATCGCGTCGAACCTTAACCTCCTGCCCGATATGACCCGCGCTGACAGCTGCTACTTGCCGGCCCGATTTGCCGCCGGTCGTAGTTCTGCATGAGCCGACCTTCCGCCCACCCGCGAGCGAACGGGTAACGAGGTCCATCGCCGTGTCATCTCCACACCTCGGTTGAGCCTGTGCCCCAACGTGTCTGGACCCCCTCAAACCCCGGCTGGCCAGGCCGGTCACAGCGGCTGCTCGTTGTCCTCCAGGTCACAACACAATCTAATGCCACCTCACGTCGGAATATTTGTGGAAGTCGTAAGTTTCGTGCCAACCGAGCTGAAAGGAACCAAGATGGGTACGGACAATCAACTAGCAGTGAGCCTGGCGACGATTGAAGGGCGAAACTCGAACGCGATCGACCGGCTTGCAATGGCGCTTAATACGCTCCTGGCCAAGATGTTCGCGCTTTACCTAAAGACAAAGAATTTTCATTGGCACGTTGGCGGTCCCAATTTCCGTGACTACCATTTGCTGCTGGACGCCCAGGCCAACATGGTGTTTGGCCGCCACGACCGACGCGATCGCTGAAAGGGTGCGCAAGATCGGCGCGCGGACCGTTCGATCCGTCGGTGACATCGCAAGGATGCAGCGACTTGCCGACAATGACGCGGAAGTGGTCTCGGCCCAGGATATGTTGCGCGAGCTGCAGGATGACAACGCCACTTTGGTCATTCACCTGAAGGCGGCGCATCGGCTTTGCGAGCAAGCGGACGACATCGCAAGCGCCAGCCTGATCGAGGCATTGGGTCGATGAGGCTGAGCAGAGGGTCTGGTTCCTTTCTGAGGCTACTCGAGCCTGAATTATAGTCTCGCCGTTCGGCAATTTCGCGGGTGGCGCGGTTTTATGGTTTGATCCGGCGGCTCATCTGTTCGC
This sequence comes from uncultured Candidatus Saccharibacteria bacterium, assembly GCA_963763345.1. Classification (GTDB taxonomy): domain Bacteria; phylum Bacteroidota; class Bacteroidia; order B-17B0; family Aurantibacillaceae; genus PALSA-968. The sequence goes on along the minus strand of CAVXOV010000054.1, from coordinate 40,284 downwards.
CCCTTCGGTATGCCGCTGCACCATTCAGCGCGGAGGAGGGAAGATGCTAGGTATATGCTGTCGATCTAAAAGCGGCGTTCCGGGAAGTTCGGCCCATGGCCGAACGCGGGAAGATATTGCGCGGCGTCGCGGCCGCCAATATCCGCCGCACCAGGTTGGCGCTTGGCTGGTCCCAGGAAGCGCTGGCGCATGAGGCCGGTTTGCACCGGACCTTCATCGGCCACGTCGAGCGCGGCGAGACCAACCTGTCGATCGACAACCTTGAGCGCCTCGCTGACGCGCTGAAGATTCCCGCCGCCGAATTGCTTGTGGCCGAGGCGGTTGCTCCGCCCCCGCCGGCAGGCTGATAGCGCCTTTTCGTGCAGCGGCCGCAGTTCGAAAGCACGGTCTTTGACGCCGCCGTCGCCGCGGGAGCGGCGCGCACGTCTCAGGAGCTGATCGAGGCGCTCGAGGGCGCGTTCGGCCCTGCTTGGCTTTGATTATTTCAGGGTGGTGGAGGCCGTCTCCGATGGCGAGGCGCGCGTGCTTCGCTACATGATGGGCAAGGTCAATCCGGAGTGGGAGACCCTCTATGGTGAAGACCGGCTGGCCCAACAGGATCCCCGGCTTCGCCGGGCGCTGACGTCGTCGGAGCCCTTCTTCCTGAGTGAAGTCCTGGCCGCCGCCGATGTGCAGGAGGCCGAGCGCACGATGGTCCAGCAGGCTGAAGCGTTCGGGATCATCGAGAGCTATGTCCTGCCGCACCGGGACGCCGACAACCGCCAGTTCGCCGCGGCCCTGATCGGGCCGGGCCGGCCAATCGACGGGATTTACCGCGTCGCCGTCCACACGCTCGCGTCGGCTTTCCTGCTGGCCGCCTTGAGAATCGAGGCGGCGGCGATCGGCGGGTCGGAAAAATTGGATCGCCCGGCGCTGACCATCCGCCAGCTTCAGTGTTTGGAGTGGTCACGACGGGGGAAAAGTTCGGCCGATATCGGCAAGATTCTGGGCCTGTCTCCGCGCACGGTCGACGAGCATTTCGCCATGGCCTGCAAGGTTTTGGAGGTCCGAACGCGGGTGCAGGCCGTCTCAACAGCCTTGGCGCTGGGACTGCTACCCTACCGCGCGGCGGACGTCTCCGGTCTGCAACGCAACCCGTAAGGTTACGGGTAGATCGTCAGATTAGGGGCGGTAGCCTCTATCCGTGGTTGCTGGGCCGCGAGGCGCATCAACAGGCGTGGACCATGGGGCATGGTGCACGGTCGGCCCTCGGCGACCCACGCTGCCCCGCACCCACATTGTATCCATGGCTCATGGTAATGTGGTGCCCCAGCGTTCGTTTCTAATTCAGTCCCTCCGGTCCGCCCCATCGCCGGCGATGTGATCAGGGCGCGCCGCGCCGCGGTCGACCTCCTCCAGGGTCCTTCGTCCTCCGATCCCGGCCTGGCCTTCCAGAGGTTAGTGCTCACGGCGGTCTGCCTGCATGTCGATATTCAACACCCGGATGGCGTTAGCCTGCGCGCCGTCGTCGCCTACCTTCATCGCATCCTGACCCACGCGATTGTCGATCCGGCCCTCGCGCGCAGTCCGATGCAGTTTGTCCGATATGCCGCCTCTGAGCTTGGGGGGATGTCCGCCGAAGAACGGACCCGAATGGTTCGGCAGTTGATCGCCCTCATTGATCCTCCGGCGCCATCGAGCGGCTCCCCGGCGCTAAATCACAAAACCGTATAAAATGGACATAATGCGCCAAAAGTAGCAAAACGGCCCTTGACCTTCCCCCGCTGCTGGGACGAGATACCGATGCCCGCGATTGCCGGGCTTGACCCGGAGCCTTCCATGTCCCGCACGCGCTGGGCGTCAGCCCGTCGTCTTCTGAGGCGCGCCGCCGCGCCCACCCTGGTGGTCGCCGCCGCCTTGATCCTCGCCTCCCCTGCCCTCGCCGGGACGACGAGTTCGACCGCCATGCCGTGGGAAACCCCGCTGCAGACGGTGCAGGACCCGCTTTCCGGACCGTGGCCAAGGCCATCGGCATCATCGCCATCGTCATCACCGGCCTGGGTTTCGCCTTCGCCAATTCTTTTTAGTCAAGGAAAAAGAAAAGAAGTAGTAAAAACTTTATATAGTTACTAACTATTTAGATACCGCTTTTATTTACCTGAATTATATTCACGATACTTGTACCCTTAAAAACACAGCAATGGAATTATTAAAACAACTAAACTGGCGCTATGCTACCAAACGTATGAATGGTAAGAAAGTGCCTGCACAAAAAGTAGAAAACATTTTAGAAGCCATCCGCTTGTCGGCCTCTTCTATTGGCATACAACCTTATACTATATTGGTAATTGAAGATGAAGTGCTTCGCAAAAAAATAAATGAAAACATTTGCAAACAACCTCAAATTGTGGAGTGCTCGCATCTATTAGTATTTACCGCTTGGAGTAATGTTACCGAAAAGCACTTAGATGATTATGTAAATGATATTATTGCCCAACGTGGTGTTACTGCAGAATCTTTAGCACCTCTAAAAGATAATTATGGTAAATTGATTCTTTCTCGCCCGGCAGAGCAAAACTTTATATGGGCTGCCAAACAAGCTTATATTGCTTTGGGTTATGGTTTAGTAGCTGCTGCTATGGAAGAAGTTGACAGCACACCTATGGAAGGCTTTAATGCACCTGCTTTGGATGAGCTTTTGCAGTTGGAAACAAAGGGCTTGAAAAGTGTATCGATGTTGCCTTTAGGATACAGAGACGAAACCAATGATTATTTGGTTAAAGCTAAAAAGGTGCGACGCGCAAAGGAAAAGCTGTTTGTTGAAGTTTCTGCAAAGATGCTGGGCATCTAAAACTTTAATGCCGTTCCTTTTTATAATTCTTAGGTCATACTGAGCTTGTCGAAGTATGGGCGTTCGTTGATTACAACGGCGAGGTTTATTGTCAGACACCAAGATTATTTACTGTAATAATTGTAAGAATTGTACCAATTGCTGCAATGATTACCATGGCTGCTAAATCTTTTATGTTGAAAGAAAGAGTTTTCAAGGTAATTGCTCCGGTATTTATGCTTACTGAAAAGGCTTTTATGGCAATTACTCCTTTATTTATGCCTACCGGATGAGTTTCTATGATAAAGATTGTAGCTGTCACACTACAAATTGCAGTAATTCAACTAATGGTAAAAGGTTCCATGAGAATAGCACGAGTATTCAGGAGAAAGAATGTAGCGATTAGGCTAATAAATGCAATGATTATGCAGATGGTAAAAGTTTTCATAATACTTTATGTATCATGTTACACAGCATCTTGCAAAACTGGCTTGATTACCCGAAGGTGATGGGAGTATTTTTTAGTATCTAAGTTAAATATGCCGTAGTGGTCTAATTTATCTCTCCTAACCTTACCCGAAGCATGCATTATTTTGTTATCATCCAATACAATCCCTACGTGAGTTATCCTTCCTTCTTCATTATCAAAAAAGGCTAAATCGCCAGCTTGCGCTTCTTCCACAAAAGATAAAGAAAGTCCTAAAAGAGCTTGCTGAGAGGCATCTCGAGGCAACTTAAATCCGTTTAGTTTATAAACTATCTGCGTAAAACCCGAGCAATCTATTCCGAAAAAACTTCGTCCACCCCACAAATACGGACTATTTAAATAAGGATGCGCAGTGGCAATAATTTTATTTCGAGAAATATGTTGCGTATCAGTTAAGATTGATCTCACCGGAAAATTCATATAGGTTATTCTCTAACTGAATTTCTTTTCCTGATAAAAAAGGAAGCAAACTACCGGCTACAATAGGAAAAAAGGCCTTTGTTTTCTTATCTTGAATAAGTTGAACGGGCTCTGTAGATAAATGTTGCGCGTTCTTTGAAGTTTTTTAAACGTATCAGGTTTAATAGATTGGTATTGTTTGTTGCTTATCCAGCAATCGTATTCATCATAGGCGGTAAGAATATGTGCCCACTCTTCGGTTTCTTCAAGAATGGTAAAAGTTTCCCCAAATAAGAGTTGTGTAACCATTTCGCTGCGGTGAGAAGCCTCACTGCGACAAGGAACTATGCTCTGGTTACAAATGCCAAACATTAAAGTCTTTCAATAACAATAGCGCTTCCACCACCACCACCGTTACAAATACCTGCTGCACCATAACGCGCGTTTTGTTGTTTCAATACATTAAGCAACGTAACCACAATACGTGCGCCAGAGCAACCTAATGGATGCCCTATAGCAACTGCACCACCGTTAATATTTACTTTGGTAGGATCTAATTTCATTAACTGATTATTAGCAATAGATACTACTGCAAAAGCCTCGTTTATTTCAAAATATTCAATATCACTCATCTTTTAAACCTGCTTTTTGCACAGCAGCCGGTATAGCTTTGGAAGGTGTAGTTGTAAACCATTCTGGTGCTTGCTCTACATCTGCATAACCAATTATTTTAGCCAGAGGCTTTAAACCTAACTTATCTGCTTTTTCTTTGCTCATTAAAACTAATGCGGCAGCTCCGTCATTTAGTGTAGAGGCGTTGGCAGCCGTTACCGTACCTGCTTTATCAAATACAGGTTTTAGTTGAGGAACTTTCTCAAAATTTACCTGCTTGTATTCTTCGTCTTCGGCAACAACCACATCTCCTTTTTTGGTAGAGATAGTAACCGGAATAACTTCTTCTTTAAAATTACCATCTTTCCAAGCTTGTGCAGCACGCTTATAGGATTCTATCGCGAAAGCATCCTGCTGTTCTCTGGTAATGCCATATTCCTTAGCACAAAGCTCAGCAGAGTTACCCATGTGGTTTTGATGGTAGACATCCGTTAAACCATCTTTAATCAAACCATCAATTACCACACCATTACCTAAACGATAGCCCGTACGGGCTTCGTCTAAGTAATAAGGAACGGCACTCATGTTTTCCATACCACCGGCAACTACTACTTCAGCATCACCAAGCTTAATATTTTGAGCTGCAATTACAACAGATTTCATACCCGATGCACAAACCTTGTTAATGGTAGTACATTGTGTTTCGTTTGGAAGACCTGCAAACTTAGCTGCTTGTCTGGCTGGTGCCTGCCCCAAGTTACCCTGCAACACACTACCCATATATACCTGCTGAACTTCGGTAGGGTTAAGTTTTATTCTTTCAATAGCTGCTTTTATAGCTGCTGCACCTATTTTAGGCGCTGATAAACTTGATAAAGAACCGTTGAATGAACCAATAGGAGTTCTAACGGCTGATACGATATATACTTCTTGCATAATTTTTAATTTAAGGGCCAAATTAACTATTTACATCAATAGGCAAAACAATATAACACTAACAAATTGTTAGCAAATTGTTAAGCCCATACCTTGGTTCCCTCTGTGCAATTGCTGCAAATATCAATTTCTTTGCGGGAGTTTAGTATCGACGAACGGAAACGATTATAACCCTCGCTATGCCAAACTTCTTTAATAGAAGTTTCTTTTAAGTTACCCAAACGGTGCTGTGCATCTTTATCCAAACAACAGGGAACCACTAAGCCATCCCACGTGATAACACAGCCACTCCACATACGCCAGCATTGATTGAGTAATTTGTTTTTAATGGAATAGGTACCATCTGCATTCTTTTTATAACGACTATAGGCAATGTTATCAGGTATTAATTCGTTACCGTTTTTGTAGTTATAAACCTGGCAGTTTTAAATTTAATTTCATCCACACCTAACTCTTTGGTCAGTCGTTTGGCATCTTCCATCTGATGCTCATTTGGCTTTACTACCAAGAACTGAAATACGATGTAAGGCGTTTTGCTTTTTAATTGTCGTTTCCATTTCAGGATGTTTTTAGTTCCTTCAATCACTTTATCTAAATTACCACCAACACGATATTGCTCATACACTTCTTGCGTAGTGCCATCAATAGAGATAATCAACTTATCTAATCCGGATTCTATGGTTCTCTTGGCATTTTCATCGTTTAAGTAATGGGCATTGGTGGAAGTAAACGTAAAGATGTTCTTTTGCGAAGCATACTTTACCATATCCAAGAAGTTAGGATTAAGATAGGGTTCTCCCTGAAAATAAAAGGTTAGATAAATTAGTTTAGCATACAACTCATCAATAGTTTTTTGAAAGAACTTTTGCTCCAGCATACCGGTAGGGCGCGAGAAAGACCTCAAACCACTGGGGCATTCAGGACAACGGAGGTTACAGCTGGTAGTAGGTTCAAAGTTTAAGGAAAGGGGCATGCCCGCATGCTTGTTTTGTTTAGTAATACGCGAGTAATGATAGGATGCAAAAACAGCAGCGGCGTTAAAAACCTTTTTAGGGCTTAGCTTGCCCAACACACGTATGTTTTCTTTAAAGCTCAATAAGCAAAGGTAAAGGTAATTTAATAATTGGGCGTTCCTGCATATTACAACGGCGAGCCTTGCACTTAAATCTTTGCGGATTACAGCAAACGATTTCCTTTGCAATCCCTAACTTACCTACGCCTTAAAATAAAACCATAGTTTATAATATAAGCCTACAAAGCAATAAAGGTGTGTTAAATTAAACGGTCGATTATTGCGGATGAACTTATTAAACCCTTACTCCTATAATAAGAATATCATCTACCTGTTCTAATTCTCCGCGCCAGTTTTCTATAGTGGTATTTAAAAAGTCTTTTTGCTTTTCAATAGGTTGTTTACTGGCTTCTACAAGCAGGTTTCTGAAGTTACCTGTCATGTATTTTTTTCCGTTAGGTCCGCCAAATTGGTCGGCATATCCATCACTAAATATATAGAAAATATCTCCTTTTTGTAGAGGTATTATATTATTGGTAAAGTTATGAATAACATCATCAGATCTGAAACCTATAGGAAATTTATTGGCTTTATATTGTATTAACTTTCCTTCACGCACTATATAAAGGGGGTTGAAAGCACCGGAGTATTGCAATTCCATAGTATCATAATTTACACAACACAAACTCATATCCATACCATCTTTGGTTTGGTTTGTAGCCTCTGCTGCACCCGATTTTGGATTTAGTGTTTTTACAACGCCCTTGCTCATCTTATCCATAATGATAGAAGGGGCAATAGCAACTTCATCATTAAGGGTAATTTCTTTTAAAATATTGTAGCCCACCAAACTCATAAATGCACCTGGTACTCCATGTCCTGTGCAATCAATAGCAGCTACATACGATTTTCCCTCTACTTGTTTTATCCAATAAAAATCTCCGCTAACAATATCTTTTGGCTTAAACAATACAAACGATTGAGGCAATATTTGTCTTACGGCAACATCGGTTGGTATAATAGCTTCTTGCAAACGTTTAGCATAGCGTATGCTATCTGTTACGTGTTTGTAAAGTATTTCAAGCTCATTGTTTTTACTTTTAATCTCTTCGCTTTGTTTTACTACCTGTTCAGTACGCTCTATTACTTTTTGTTCAAGCACACGTTCATTCTCCGCCAAATCAGTACGCATTTTAAGCAAGGCATGCCCTAAATTATCTTGGTCGCTTAATGGTTTATAATAAGAACTAAAATTTCCGCTACCAACTTCTTTGGCAAAATCAGTAGTAAGTTCCATAGCTTGCACCAACCCATTAAGTGCAATATTCATATCACCAATTTCATCTGTCTTATATTTCATGCGAGTTTTGGGTAAAACACCAAAGCTCATATCTTGTAATACACCCTTTAATTTACGAATTGGTTTTACAATGGTTCTAATAGTAAAGAAGGCAATAAGAATACCACCTATAACTAAAATTGCACCTAAGTATTTTACAAATTCAAGCAAGTAATTAAATGAGGTAAACATTTTATGGGTAACCACATCAGCGTTGTTTTTTTGAGAATCAATAAGCTCATTAAGCTGACTATAAATTGTTTTTAGCTCATCATCTGCAGCTTCTAAAGACATTTGTGCTGGGAATTTTACAGCAGCGTCATCGAATGCAGAAAATGAGTTTATCTTACTCATTATCTCATCCTGATATTTCTTAAACAGATTATCGGTTAACCCAAAAATAGTTTTTATACTTCCTTTCTCTTCATCTGTCCAGTTAACAGAAAGGCTGTCTATTCTTTTCTTAAGTTCAGGATACTTATACTTAATAAGTTCCCTTAAATCTTTTTTAAAGGGGTCGTCATCGGGACTTTGCACATGAAACCATTTGGTAATTAAAATCTGAGAACGCTGTAAAGTAGAGTGTAGGTATTCTAAAGAAGCAACACTAGGAGTTACTACCTTTACTACCTGATCGGTATCTCTTTTACTATCGTTTATAATTATGTTGGTATAAATAAAGGCTATAACCGTAAATAAAATAACCAGACCAAAACCTGCCCCTATTTTTCTTCCTATGGTAAATTTAAAAGCCATTTATTGTTTATTCATCTCCTCAAACTTCTTTTTATACTCGTTGTATTTTTCTGTATCATTCAATAAATAATAAATACCTGCAAGTCCCTCAATAACTGCTTTATCTGAAGGATTAATTTGATTGGCTCTTTGCAAATAAGGTAAAGCTTGCTGACCCAGCTTAACAGACTGCTCCTGATAGATTGGTAATTGATCAAGCGGAACATCATAATCCATTTTTTTGATAATATCTACTGCTTGGTTATAATACAATACACCTAAGTTTTTATTGATAAAATCAGTATTATTATTTACTTCATAAGCTTTCAGTAAATATGTTTTAGCTAAATCAAGCAGGCTTTTAGATGCTTTTTGCTCATATCCTTTCTCAAATATAGACCCAATGGTAGAGTAAATATCATAGTTATATTTTTTCTCATCAAAAGCAGGGTCAATTAATTTCTTAATGGCTTTATGCTTATCCGAATTTATCATGGATTGCTTATAACCCATCGTATCAAGCGTTTTACTTATATCGTTATAATAAGTTGACGAGATATATTTTAGTGATTGTGTTACATTATCTTTTTGTGGATTTTTGCTTCCTGAATCTAATTGCAAAGATTGTATTAAAGAAACTGCGGCACTATCTCTTAATGATGATGCTGGGTTTTTAGCTTCATTAGTTTTGTATAACTCTTTATATACAAAGCCACGTACCATCCATGCCTGATAATCTTTGTTTGTCTCAGGATTTTGAATAGCCTCATCAATTAATACCTTAGCCGAATCTAATTTTTTAGCTGAGTATAATTCAATAGCCTTTTCTATCTTACTCTTTTGGGCAAAACAACTTTGCTCTGCTATTACAAATAGCAAGCAAATTAATAATATGTTTCTTAGCCCTTTCATTTAATCAATAACATTTACAGCAAGTTTCTCAATTCCTGCCCCCATGTTTAACCCTGCTTTTGAAGCAGCTGTTTTATTTAATTCAAATTTTTGAATATTTTCTTTAACAATAAAATTGATAGTGGCTCCTATTTTGGCAAGACCTTGTTTTTCTGTAATAATTAAAACGCTTTTGCCCTTAAATTTAGCAAGTGCTTCTGCCAATAGGTTAGATTTATCAGGCGTTATATAAAGAATACTAACCTTGTCAATATCAGCAATAGAAGTGTAATTTTTAACTTCAATTTTTTGAGCTCCAACCGTTTTATTTCTAATCGTAATATTAAGCTCAGTCATCAAATTGGAGTTTTCGCCTAAAACAGTAATGGTAAAATTCCCCTCTTTGTTATTAGTCCATTCAAAGTATTTGGTAAAACCATAAATATAAACGGCTTTAATTTTTGCTTGTGTATCATCTTTTTGTTGCAGCAAAGGATACTCAACCCAATCAGCTGATAAAGAAAGGAAGGCTATAAATAATAATAATACCTTACGCATAAATGCGAGTACCCGTTTTTAAAATGAGTTTCAAATATACAAATAAGTTTTTAGCTATAATTTGAAAGAAAAACCTACATATGGAAGCAGCGGTTGGCGGAAAACACCAAACTCATTACTACCTATATTAGCCTGATAACTTGCTTCTAAACCAAACACCCACGATATGTTTTTCTTGCCTGCTGTTCTAATAGCCGGACAAATGGAATAAGCTCCAATTTGAGGAAAAGCAAAAACTTCTCCTACAAAATAAAGTTTTTTAGAAATTGGTATAGAAACTGCCGCACCTGCAATAATAGAAACATAGATATGATTAACGTTTCCTACTCGTCTGCCACCAAAACCACCATGATGATGGTGATGTCCTCCATATCCTCCCCCTTTTTGGTATCCACCACCGCCTTGCGGATAACCTCCGCCACTAAATGCTCTGCTTAGAAAAGCAGTTGAATAATAATTTACATCACCATAACCTGCAAAAACGCTAAAGTTCTTTTTATATTCACCGTAAGTAAGTTTCATCAATCCTCCACCGCCATACGATTTATAGGTAAGCCAAGAGCCGCTGCCATAAAGCCCGTCAAAACCTAAATAGAGTTTATGAGAAACCTGATAATTTGCTTTTAAATGAAAAGCAACAGGAGCAAGTATAATACCTGTGGAAACGCCAAGTGAAATATGCTGACTAACCGCATAATTAAGGTTATAAAAAATTAAATCGTTAGAGCTGCCATAAAACTCTTTTGGTTTAAAAAGAAACGCATTGCTTGCAGCAACATAATATTTATCGGCAATTAGGGGAGGGTAGGGGGTTGTTGCCCCTGCTGTATCACCTATCGGGTGGCTTTTTACATAAAAAATATCTTTTACATTGTGTTTGGGTATTTGCACCACAACTCCTCCCTCACTTTTTAGTGATATGACAGAATCGGTTTGTTGTAGAATATAACCTGTGTACGAAGAGCCGTCCTTCATTTTTATTTCACAGACTACAGCTTTTCGGGTACTAATTTTGGGTAAGATAGAATCGTTTTGCGCAATAGCAATGCTTACCCGTATAAGACAAATAATACAAAATGCTTTAATGATTAATTTTTGCATTACTCAAAAGTAAACAAAAGCAAAGGTTGTTTGAAATATTTAACACCTTTAAACTAACAGGGTAGTGTTATCAAGCTTATTAGAAGCTTAGTCTATCTTATAAACAAGCCGTTCTTCCTCCATCAACAGGTAGATTAACACCATTGATATAAGCTGCAGCAGGGCTTGCCAAAAAGGCTACTGCGTTGGCAATTTCAGCAGCTTCGGCAAAACGTTTCATGGGTATTTCTTTTAACATGTGTTGCTTAACCTCATCTAAAGGTTTTTCATTTTTGCTGGCGTTATTTTCTATAATGCCTTGCAGTCTTTGTGTGTGGGTAGCCCCCGGCAGTACATTATTTACAGTAATACCAAATTGCCCAACCTCATTAGCCCAGGTTTTTGCCCAGTTGGCAACTGCCGCACGTATAGTATTAGAAACACCTAAATTATGTAGAGGTTGTTTTACCGAAGTGGAAATAATATTTATGATACGCCCATAACCCGAATGTTTCATACCTTCTAAACAAGCTTGTGCTAAAATTTGGTTACAGATAAGGTGACTTGTAAAAGCAGTCATAAACTCTTCTGTTTGAGCAGAATTGATAGCTCCTGCAGGAGGTCCACCTGTATTATTTACTAAAATATTTACCGTACCTTGTCTCTGTATGTAATGGGTTACATTTTTTTTAACCTCATCAGGGTTGCTAAAATCAGCTACTATATAGGAGTGTTGCTGTCCTTTATCCGTATTAAGTTCTGCTTTTGCTTTTTTTAAAGCTTCTTCATTACGGGCAATTAATGTTATGTTAGCACCTAATAATGCCAACTCAATAGCAACAGCTTTACCAATGCCTTGAGTACTTCCACCTACTAAGGCACGTTTATTTTTTAAATCCAAATTCATGAGTAAATTTTTTGTAAAGGTAGAAAAGAAGACAAGCAATCAAAACTAACATATCGGTGTTTATATATCTTACTACTCTTTACTATTAAAGGAGGCTTAAAAGCTATTTTTGATATAACCAATTAAACAAACAACATATGAGTTACGCTAGAAAAATAAATAAGTTTAGAGGTGCCATTACATTCATGCTAGCTTCATTTGCAGTTGCATTGCTTTATGCAATTACCCAAATGAAGCTGTAACACTTAACTTACTTTTTAAATATCCCGGTAATACGTTCTTTTAATTTCTCGATATTTTCACTCGCTGGGGCAGTAGCTATATCGCTAAACTCATTACTTAGAGTAGCTTCCACAATTTCAGGATATAAAACCACAAAGCTCTGAAACTCTCTGTTTTTAATTAAGTAATTTTGTAGGTTATCCACATTAAAATTGTGCGATACAGTTTGTTTACGCGCGCTGATAATTAAGATTAAATCATCTGCCCTAATTTCACCGGTAATAATATCATCAATATGCTCAAAAACAGGGAGGATATTATATTTGTAAAAAGTTCCGTGCTTATCATTAATTGTGATTTTAAATTGTTCTATTGTTTTATCATCGGCAAAAATAACCGAGTTGCTTCCTATTTGTTTTAAGATACCGATTACTTTTATAATACTTCGCTTAAAACCCGGCTCCAAAGTAGCATTGGGTGTAAATACTACCAACACTCTTGTAAACGAATTTATTGGTTGTACTAATTTTGAAAGGAAAATAGTTTGTTGCGTTTTAACTAAGAGGTTATTATAGAATGTTCCGAATAAGAAATTTGAGGAGCTCTGTGTAGTACGACTGCTTATAATAAGATGTGTTGCCCCATAAGCTTTTGCCGTACGAACAATTCCATCTACAATATTCAAATCTACTTTCTTGAGGATTTCAATCTTTGTATCTGATGAAATGATTTGTTCAGTAATTGTATCAATAGCTTTTTTTATGGAGTTAATTTTTTCATTGGCATCATCGGCATCTTCTACCACCGTAAGCGGATAAATAGGTTCTGTAGATTTTTCATCTTTAATAAGCAAAGCAAATTCCATCAAACGCTGCAAGTTTTCCGGATTTGCAATAGGAATTAAAATGCGCTCTACTTTCTTTTTAAGTTTCACATCCGTGTCTTTGTCGGTAATGGCAATTTGCCGGGCAGCACGTTCGGTTACAAAAGAACTTACTAGACAGGTGATTAAAATTAAAATAATAGTTCCGTTAACTGCGTGTTGGTCGAGCAAGCCAATATCATACCCCACTTTAATAACAGCCAGTGTAGCTGCGGCATGAGAGGCACTTAAACCATAAATAATTCTCCGCTCATACTTGGTGTATTTATATATGAAGCCTGTAATTTGTGCAGCAAAATATTTGGTAAGAAGTGCCACACCACTTAAAACCCCTGCAAATACAAGCTCGTTGGTGCCTGCAAAAAACAAACGCAAATCAACCAACATGCCTGCACTTAATAAAAAGAAGGGGATGAACAATGTATTTCCAATAAAGATTAAACGGTTCATTAAAACAGAATTGTGGGGGATGATTCGGTTAAAAGCCAATCCTGCCAAGAATGCTCCCACAATGGCCTTTACTCCAGCTAAATCAGCTAAGAAAGCCGCCAGGAACATCATAGCCAAAACAAACAAATATTGTGAGCTACCTTGTCCTTCCAAATATCGGAAAAACCACTTGCTTAGTTTAGGTAATAAGTAAAGTGTGCTAACAACCAACACAGTTATCATTAACACAAGCTTAATCCAATACCCATTGGAATAATTTCCTTGAGAAAGATTGGTAATAACACCCAATAAAATAAGTACGGCAGAGTCTGTAATAATAGTTCCGCCAAAAGTAATTTGCACGGCACGATTTTTTATAATACCCATATTGCTTACTATGGGGTATGATAAAAGCGTATGAGTTGAAAACATACTTGCCAAAAGCAATGCCGCCCAAAAGGAATATTGCAAAACATATACACATACGAAGAACCCAATAATGATTGGAATGAAAAAAGTAAACGCACCAAACACAATGCTTTTGCTTCGGTTTTGTTTAAACTCCTGCATATCCATTTCAAGCCCGGCCAAGAACATAATGTAGAGCAAACCTGTATTGCTAAACAAATCAAAGCTGGTAGATTTATCTATCAAGTGTAGGGTATTGGGGCCAATAAGTACACCTGCCAATATTAAACCAATAATACCCGGTATACGGAAGCGACGAAAGATTAAAGGGGCAAACAGAATAATTAAGAGTACTAAGGAAAGAATTAAAACAGGGTTAGTAAATGGAATATAATTGCCGAAAAACTCTTTAAACTGATATATAAATTGGTTAAAAGAATTCATGCAGGCTAATTCAGGTCAAAGGTAATGAAAGCTCTGTAATTCTATGGTGTAAAAGGATGGTTATCCCTTTAACTCTCCTTGCTGGTATTGCTCGGTTTTTTTAAGTTCTCCCTGCTCGTTGTAGGTTTTCCATTCGCCTTCTTTCAGGTAGTCGTTCTTATCTTTATAAAACTTAAGTGTTCCTTCTTCTTTTAGTTTGCTGTTTTCATAAAACTCTTTATGCATATACGTTTTCTTCTTTTTGTCAATCAATTCAAAAATGGTTTCGGCATAACCATTCTCAAAAAAAGAATTTCTTTTTATCAGGTAATCATTATCGCCAAAACTTTCTTCTATCATATCTACATTTCCGTTATGGAAATAATCAATTTCTTTTTGTACATTTTTGTTGTAATAATGTATTTGCGATTTTAGTTTTCCATCCGGAAAATAAACAATCACTTCACTGTGCTTAAAATCTACCACTCTAAAGGCACGTTCTATCTGATCATTCTCGTAATAGTTTTTAAAGGCGCGAAGTTCTCCATCCACATAAAAGCCTTTGTGCAATAACTTGCCACTTACATAGTAATCTTCCATCCAACCCTGTGCACTATAGCCTTTTTTATCGTAGCGAACAGAATCGCCGCCTATAGAAGGGGCCATTTTATCAAAACGGGTTATGCCATAGGTAGAATCAACGATTTCGGATGGTTTATATCTTCTTAGCTGAGGAACCTGGTCGGAGTATGTTTGCGCAAACAGAGATGTTCCGAATAAAAATAAAGTAAAAGCAAAAAGTAGCCTTAGAATCATTTTATAAATGTAAACATTTTAATGAATTCCAACTTCGGCCAAATACCTTTCGGCATCCAAAGCACCCATACAGCCACTTCCCGCAGCGGTAACTGCCTGTCGATACACTTTATCCTGCGCATCGCCCACGGCAAACACACCTTTTATTTTTGTTTTGCTGGTACCGGGTATGGTTTTTATATAACCGCTTTCATCCATGTCTAACCAGTCTTTAAAAATAGCTGTGTTAGGTTGGTGACCAATAGCCACAAAAAATCCGGTTACATCCAGTTTACGTTCCTGTTTGGTTTTGTTATTATAAATCAAAGCAGCTTCAACAGATTTCTCTCCTAAAATTTCTTTGGTCTCGCTGTCAAACAACACTTCTATGTTTGGTGTATTAAGTACCCGTTGTTGCATGGCTTTAGAGGCACGCATTTCTCCTCTGCGCACAATCATATATACTTTCTTACACAGTTTAGCTAAGTAAGTAGCTTCTTCGGCTGCGGTATCTCCGGCGCCTACAATGGCTACATCCTGTCCTTTAAAAAAGAACCCGTCGCACACCGCACAAGCCGATACACCAAAACCGTTCAGTCTTTCTTCGCTGTGCAACCCCAACCATTTGGCAGATGCGCCTGTGGCAATAATTACCGTATTGGCATGTATTTCGGTAGTTTCATCAACCCATACTTTGTGCACAGGGCCTGTAAAATCTACCTTGCTGGCATAACCAAAACGTATATCCGTTCCAAAACGTTCTGCCTGGGCTTTAAAATCTTCCATCATTTCAGGCCCTTGAATTCCCTTAGGATAACCCGGATAATTCTCTACTTCGGTAGTAATGGTAAGCTGTCCGCCCGGTTGCATACCGGTATACATCAATGGTTTTAGGGCTGCACGTGCTGCATAAATAGCGGCGGTATAACCCGCAGGACCTGAACCTATAATTAAACAATCTACTTTTTCTATTGCGTTGCTCATATACTAATCTTCTCTTTAAATTTTCGGAGCACAAATTTACTTAAAAAGGCGCGTATTTGAGTAATGTAGATTAATTTTGAGGAGAATACTTATCTTGGAAATATCCCCACAAATAGATACCATTTTAAAGACTCTGCCCGAAAAGCCCGGGGTGTACCAGTATTATGATGTGGAAGAAAACATCCTGTATGTGGGTAAGGCCAAGAACCTGAAAAAGCGAGTATCTTCTTATTTTCATAAAGAGCACGATAATAGCCGCTTGCGTTTGCTGGTTAAGAAAATACACAACATAAAAACCATAGTGGTTAATACCGAGTATGATGCCTTGTTGTTGGAGAATAACCTCATCAAGCAATACCAGCCGCGTTATAACATTGCTTTAAAGGACGATAAGACGTATCCATGGCTTTGTTTAAAGAAAGAGCCATATCCCCGGCTGTTTTCTACCCGCACTAAAATTAATGATGGTTCAGAGTATTTTGGTCCTTATGGTTCGGTGTATGCCATGAAAGCTATACTGGCTTTTTTGCGCGAAACCTTTCCGTTGCGCACTTGTAGTTTAGAGTTGACAGAAAAAAACATTGCGCAAAAGAAATTCCGTGCTTGTTTAGATTATCACATCGGTACCTGCAAAGGCCCTTGTATTGGCGAGCAAACAGAAGCAGAATATGACAATAACATTAAACAGATAAAAAGTATCATCAGGGGAAACATCTCTTCTGTAATACGCGACTTTAAGCAACAAATGCATGCCCACGCCGAGAAGTTTGAGTTTGAAAAAGCCCATGAGTTAAAGTTAAAGATAGAGGCCTTTGAAAAGTTTCAGGCAAAGAGCATGGTGGTAAGCAATACCATTGATAATATTGATGTGGCGGCTTTTGTAAAAGAAAACGATGTGTATTATGTAAATTATTTTCATGTGGTAAACGGGGCTATCATAGCTTCTAAAATGCTGGAGATAAAAAAGAAGCTGGATGAAACCGATGACGAGATTTTACTCTATGCCATTTATGAGATACGCACCGCCTTGCAAAGCACCGCCAAAGAAATTGTAGTGCCCTTCTACCCCGAAAGTGAATTGCCCGATGCTAAGTTTTTTGTACCCAAAGCTGCCGATAAAAAAATACTGCTGGATTTATGTCAGCGTAATGCCGAGCAATACCGAAGCGATAAAAATAAACAGCTTGCCCTTACAAACCCCGAGGAGCACACCGAGCGCATTATGCAGCAAATGAAAAAAGATTTGCGCATGAAAGAGGAACCCCGCCGCATTGAGTGTTTTGATAACTCAAACATACAGGGGCACTTTGCCGTAAGTGCCATGACGGTTTTTATTGATGCCAAACCTGCCAAAAAAGAATACCGCCACTTTAACGTAAAAACAGTAGAAGGCCCCGATGACTTTGCCACCATGGAAGAGGTTATTTACCGCCGTTACAAACGCGTGCTGGAAGATAACTTAGACATGCCCCAACTGATTGTAATAGACGGCGGCAAAGGACAATTAGGCGCTGCCATAAATAGTTTAGAGAAATTAAACCTGATGGGCAAAGTAGCCATTATTGGCATTGCCAAACGCCTGGAAGAGATTTATTACCCCGGAGATTCTATACCCATGTACCTGGATAAGAAATCGGAAACGCTGCGCATTATACAACACATACGCGATGAGGCCCACCGTTTTGGCATTACCCACCACCGCAAAAAACGCAGTAAAGGCACCATTGTTACCGAGCTAAGCAACATAAAAGGCATTAGCGATAAAACGGCAGAGAAGCTTTTGGCAGAACTAAAATCGGTAAAGCAAATAAAAGAAAGCAGCCTTGAAACCCTTGAAAGCAGCATTGGCAAAGCCAAAGCCAAATTGGTGTTTGATTATTTTAAGCAAGAGTAATTAAAAATAGTTGGGCGTTCCGTTGATTACAACGGCGGGCTTTTCACTCCAATCTTTTATGATTACATAAAAGGATTTTCGTTTCAATCCCTAGCGCAAATTCATTTATAAACGTTTTGAATTTTATATTCAAAGGTATAACCCGATTCAAATTTTTTGCTTAATTCCCTTATATGAAGTAAGTTATTGGGGGACCTTGTATTACCGCCAAATGCAAAAACTTTAATTAAAAAAAATATTTCTTTTGGGAGGATATTTTATAAAGATAAGTTTCTGTTTCTTTAGGAAATGAGTTTCCAATACTTAAGTCAAACCAAATAAGATTATTAGAAGAGAAATCAAAATCAGGTAAATCATACGTTTTACATTTGGGAGAGGAGTTAGTGGATAGAAAGACATTTGATTTAAATTCTTCTTTTGTTGCTATCAAACCATTATTTTTTGAATTAAAACAACCCAATTTACTATCTAACTTATTTGTTGATATTAATATTGTATCTTGACAACAAACTCTATAGGGATAAGAAAATATAAAAATTAATATAATAGATTTAAGGTAGTTCATCCCTTCAAATATAGCAAAACATTGTGTCCCTTTAAAGCAACAAAAAACAACCCTCATTTCTAAGTATACAGGCAAGCTTGAGAAATTTTACACCTTGACTCTTTATAGGTTTAGGATGGTGGCTACATATTCCATGAAGCTGCGCAGGTTTACAAGCAAAACGGAGACAATTACCATAAGGCTGTTTAATTTAAACATGTAGCCAATTAACTTTTACATGGAGATGGAACTTTTTTTCATGCTCATGTTTAACCTTTACATGGGCATGAAAACTTTTTACATGCAGAAGTTTAAGTCTTACATGCGCATGGAAACTTTTTACATGTAGATACTTAACCTTTACATGAGCATGGAAACTTTTTACATATACATGTTTAACCTTTACATGCACGTGGAGCTTTTTTCCATGTGCATGGAAAAATGTTCCATGAAGCTGTTAAAGCAAAAAAGCTAGTTGTTTAAGTAAATAAAATAGCCTGTAAGCATTTGTTTACAGGCTACTAGTATATAAAAAAAGATTTTTAAGTTGGGTTCTTAGTCAATCAACTCTACCGAGCGTTTGATAAACTTGGTAAGTTCTTCGCCTTTTAATAAACCCTGCGATAGCATCGCCAAATCTGCAGCTTGCTTACTGATTGCTTTGCGTTTATCGGCATTGGTTTCTGCCAATATTTTGCCAATAAGCGGGTGGTTAGTGTTTACCACCAGGTTATACATATCTGGCATCTCGCCATAAAAACTCATGCCGCCACCCATAGAGCCCATATCTTTCATACGGCGCATAAACTCGGGGCGGGTAATCATCATGGGTGCATCTTTTTCACTCAGGCTTTCAAATATTACAGTAAACTTCTCTTTAGAAATTACTTCTTCTACAATAGGTTGCAGTTCTTTCTTTTGGTCTTCGCTAAGTTTAGATACCTGTCCATCATCTTTCTTAATCAGTTTTTCAACCGTATCGGCATCCACACGTACAAAAGAAACTTCTTTTAAAGTGCTTTCAAGTTTACCAATAAAGTGAGGGTCTAAAGGTGTATCAAACACAATTACATCATAACCTCTGTCTTTAGCGGCTTGTATGTAGCTGTGTTGTTCGGTAACGTTGGTAGTATATAAATAAACCAGTTTTTTGTCTTTATCGGTTTGGCTGGGTCTTATTCTATTCTCGTATTCTTCTAAAGTAAATTTAGCGCCTTCGGTATTGGTAAGCAGGGCAAACTTCTGTGCTTTTTCGTTGAATTTTTCATCGCTAAGCATGCCATATTCTACAAATATTTTAATGTCGTTCCATTTGCTTTCAAAATCAGGACGGTCTTTTTTAAAGAGGTCTTCCAGCTTATCGGCTACTTTTTTGGTAATGTGTGCCGATATTTTCTTCACGTTTCCGTCTGCCTGCAAATAACTACGTGATACGTTTAAAGGAATATCCGGACTATCTATCACCCCGCGCAACAGCATCAAGAAATCAGGCACTACATGCTCTGCATTATCGGTTACAAATACCTGATTGCTGTATAATTGTATCTTGTCTTTAGGAGCTTCGAAGTTGTTTTTAAGTTTAGGGAAATATAAAACACCGGTCAGGTTAAACGGATAATCTACATTTAAATGAATCCAGAAAAGAGGTTCATCAAAATTCATCGGATACAACTCGCGGTAAAAAGCCTTGTAGTCTTCGTCTTTTAAATCGGCAGGCTTGCGTGTCCAAAGCGGATTTGGGTTATTGATGATATTATCTATCTCAATTTCCTTCTCTACATCCTTACCATCTTTGTCCTTTTTATCGCCGTCTTTTACCCAGTCTTTTTTAGTACCAAATTTTATTTCAACCGGAAGGAATTTGCAATACTTCTTAAGCAACGTATCAATTCTGGCATCTTCCAAAAACTCGGTACTGTCATCGGCTATATGAAGGATAATATCCGTACCGCGGAAATCTTTTTTGGTATCTTCCAATTTATATTCCGGACTGCCATCACATATCCAACGGGCAGCTACCGAACCCTCTTTGTGAGAAAGAGAGATAATCTCCACTTCCTTAGCCACCATAAAGGCAGAGTAAAAACCTAAACCAAAATGCCCTATCATGGCGTTGGCATCCAGTTTATCCTTGTATTTATTTACAAACTCTTCGGCACCGCTAAAAGCTATCTGCGTAATGTACTTAACAATGTCATCACCTGTCATACCAATACCGCGGTCGCGGATGGTAAGTGTCTTTTTCTTTTTATCTAAAATAACTTCTATTTTGGTATCGCCCACTTCGCCTTTAAACTCACCCATAGATGATAGGGCTTTCAGCTTTTTAGTGGCATCTACCGCGTTACTTACCAGCTCACGCAAAAATATCTCGTGGTCTGAGTATAGAAACTTCTTAATAATGGGGAAAATGTTCTCGGTTTGTACGTTTATCTTACCTGTTTGCATAATTATACTTTTTTAGACTATTGCCTTGTCAATTTCTTTGCCAAAGTTAATTTGAATGACGGAATGACAGATTTTGTGCTCTATGTTTACTTTGGGAAAATCTAAAGCTTTATTAAACCTAAAATCTAATATGGATAAACTCATATTTCCATAAAAAATAAAGTACCACTCCGGCTATAAAAGAAATAATTAAAATAGCAGGCAGCAAAGGCTTCTTCTTTTTGGTAAAAGGGTCGTTAAGATTTAACTTTGCTCCTTTTGGTAACTCAGCTAAATGTGTAAGCGTGTTACCAAACTGAATGTTAACAATAGCTCTGGCATTTATAGCCCATCCATTAGCATCTAATAAAGGAGCTAGGTTTCGTTTCCGTAGTTTTAGGTATGCAATTATCATTGAAGGACCAGAAATTGCTAAAATAATTCCTATCAGAGCAAGTGGCATTTTCCACCAAACCAATCCCATAAAACCACCAACAATAGAAGCAATTACAGTACCAATGGCACCAAATGCTAAACCTATGGCAGCAAAAATCCCCACAAATTTACCCACATCAAAAGGAGGAGGCGGATCTTTTTTTGCTTTCGTTTCTTCAACCTTTGCAGGCGCAGTTTCTATTCCTTTTGTTAAGTCGCCCGTAACTTTATCATCTTGAGCTGTAGCAAATTTATTAATCTGTGTTTCAATGAATCTGGAAACCTTGCGATACGGAGAAAAGAAAGCCTGACGAATACTTATAGGATTATCTACTATTTTAACTACCGTAGCATCCCAATCCAACCCATTCCTGTCGTAAAACAAGGCATTTTTACCAACCACTAAATTATCAATATCGCCATTTGTAAGCGCAGCTACAATGGTCATTTTTTCATTGGTACTGCGCGAAATACAATCGCAATAAATTAAATACATCCCACTATACGAAACCATGGTAGCATGTTTAGCCATGTTGCTTACTTTAATGCAAAGGTCGCAACTGCGTTGGTCTATATATAAAGTTCCTGTCTGAAAAATAGCTTTAGAACCTGGTGTATAAAAATCAAAAAAGGTAACAAAGTTTTTAAGCAGGGTAAAAATATCACGATGATAACGAACCAACTTATCTACTAAAATAATATTATTGGCTTCGCTCTCTAAGGCTTTATCTTGTCCTATTAAAACAATTAACTGTTCCTTTTCATTACCGGATAAAATTTCTTTTATCCGTTCGATACCAAGTGCCTCAACCGCATCTCCTTCTTTTTCTGATCTCCATTTGATATAAGCAGAAAAAGTCTCTGATATTTTTATTCCATTCTGCCTCCGTAACACTTTCTTTATTAGGAAAAAGTATATTTCCTATTAGATTTTTAAAATCAGTTATCGCTTTTTCCCAAGCAGGGTTTATACCTAAAGAAAGTGGTAAAGATTTATTAGCATCAATTTTTGCTAACGGATAAGCGGCAATTTCATTTATACAGCTTGATAAATCTTTAGAAGTAATCGCTTCCACATGCGCAACTTGCAGATTAAGCATTTCTGTAGATTGTGTATCAAAAGCAGCCAGTTTACAACGAATAAAGAAATCATCTACCTTTGACTTTATAGCCGTATAATTTTGGTAAGCGACTTCTGTATTTTCTCCAAAAGGTAAAATGGTATTTAGGTCGACATCTTTTTTAATAAACCATGCCGCGTACTTTTCGCAGTTTTCTATAAAGGTTTGCAATAAAACCAAGGCTAATACCTTGTTTACCTCCTCTATCTGTTTCAGAACCTACACATAATATAATTTCATTAATAAATTTTGTTAGTTCCTCATTAGCAGTAGTATCCTCAGTAATAATGCCATCTCCATTAAAACGAGAGGCAGCAAATATCTTTTCAGTATCTGAAGTTTCTTCAACAGTAATTACAGAAGTTCCCTCTTTACCTAAATTCTTTAATATTGTTTTTGCAGAGCTTAAAAGTATTTTACCAAGTTCTGTATTATCATTAATAGCAGACAGATTGAATACAGCTTCCTGTTTTAATAAATCATCGGGGGTTTTCAATACGGAAGTAATCCAATTAACAGCTTCGATTACTTCGGGTACTCTTATCTGACCATCTTTATCTAAGTCTATTATTTCAAGGGTTTTTTTATCAATCTCTAGACCTGTTACAGGGCAACTTAATGCCGTCCATAATTTAGGATCTAAATTAGCAAGATTTAATAAATCAGCGCCTGACTCAAGATTAACACGTTTTACTCCTCCTACAGAAGAAAAATTCCATACATGATTATTTGATTCCATATTTATCATTTAAAACTTATAAGCAAGCCCTACACCAAGTACTTGTTTAAACTGTACGCGGGGTCCAACCTCGGTTCCGTCTGCCTGTTTAATTTTTACGGCAGGATCGTATATTAATTGGGTATTAAGCGTAGCACTGATATACTTATTTACTTTCATGGCTATAAGAACCGTCCAGTTTACATACAGGTTTTGTGGATTATGTATATAATCACTAAACAATTCTACCATAGTACCTAAACTAACATTGTGCATTACGTTACGGCGATATTGCATTTTAACATAGCCCCCTATTTGCTCACGTACTTCTTTATAATGTGTAGTGATAACTCCATTTGTAACTACATCTCCCTGCACACCATAAGCACCTTGTTTGGCAAGAGTGTCATTGTGTACTAAGGTAATACGTGCAGTAGCGGGAGAAACAAAAAATGAAAGGTTAGTATCTATCTGAAAATCCATACCAGCTGCCAACAAGAAATAAGCAGGGGCTAAAAAATCAGATATTTTAGTAGAATCATTTGGGTAGTTATAACCGGGCGCAAACTGAGATTTAAAATCACCAAGCATAGTATAGTAAGCATTTTTAAACGCCTCTCGCCCTACCCTAGTAGTAAGCTGTATGCGGTCATCATTCTTTAACCAGTTCTTATTAGAGCTTTGTTTAATAACACCATAAGCCAAATTAATATTACTTTCCCAAATAATTTTTCCTTTGTGGTAATTAAAGAACATATTCACCAAACTACCTGCTGATATAGCACTTTGTCCACCTGCAGCCCAATTGGTAAGCGATACCTGTTGTCCACTAAGAGAAATAATGCCGCCTTTTTTCCAGTGTTTTTTAGATGTATCGGCTGCCGCAGCTTTTAAATCGGCTTTTTGATCCTGCAGACTTGCCGCATCAGTTTTTGTAGCTTGATCTTGTGCTTTAAATGTTGTGATACTTGTTAGAACCAACAAGGATGCTAATACCAGATTAGTAGTTTTTTTCATACAGATTAGATTTTAGATTTATTTTTTTACTTTAGATTGTATTTGTCTTTGCTTGGTCATTTCTTCTAAGCGTTGTGCAAAGCCCGATTTCTTAACCGGCTTTTTCATGTGGGCATCTATTTGTGCACGCAGTTTACCATCGTCAATAACCTTACGCATAACCATAGTTTGGGCAAACGTAATTACGTTGGCTAAGAAATAATACCAGCTTAACCCTGATGAATAAGAGTTCATAAAGCTTAAAAAGATAAGCAGGCATTAAATACATCATTACCTGCATACCCGGCATTTGTTGTTGCGAGGCAGGAGTTAAATATTTAGCATTCATCCAGGTATAAGCAATGGTAGAAGCAAACATCAACAGGGCAAATAAACTAACGTGATCTCCATAGATAGAATTTATAATAGGAATGTTTCCGAACGTCCAGATAGAATCGTAAGTAGATAAATCGGCTGCCCAAAGGAAAGCCTTTTGTCTCAACTCAATAGATGCAGGGAAGAAGTTAAGCAGGGCAATTAATATAGGAAATTGTATTAATGCAGGAATACACCCGCTAAACGGACTGGCACCCGCTCGTTTATACAGTGCCATGTTTTCCGTATTCTTTTTCATGGCATCGGCCGGGTCAGAATACTTTTTGTTTATCGCATCCATCTCCGGTTTTAGCAAACGCATTTTAGTAGATGAGATATATGTTTTATACGCAATAGGAAACAACAACGTTTTAAGAATAATGGTAAGCATCAAAATAATAATACCGTAGTTTACCGTAGTGTTGCTAAAGGCATTAAAGACAGGTATTACCAGCAATCTATTTATCAGGTTAAATACAGGCCAACCAATGCTTATCATTTTCTCCAGGCCCAAATCGTAACTCGATAATACATTGTAATTATTAGGTCCAAAGAAATAACGCATCTCAAAAGTCTCGTTGGCACCATGATTGTATGGCACGCCTAATTCTGTCTTCATGCGTTTTACATAAGACAAAGAATATTTATCGGAAGCGGTTTTTACCATGCTGCCATCTTTCATAAAACCTTTATCGCAAATAACAGCGGTGGTAAAAAACTGTTGTTTAAAAGCTACCCAATTAACGGAGGCTTCAGAAATACTTTTTTCTTCGTCTTTACTTGGATTGATGTAGTCAGCATCTTCTCCGGCAAGTTTCCAATACACGGTAGAGTTTTGTTTTTCTTTCTCAATATGTTCTTCCTGAGACGGAGTTAATACATTCCAGTTAAAAGTAAGTTGGTCAGTATTTTGTGAGATAATGTTTTGCATCTCTACCATTTTCACCTGGTAGTTAAGCATGTAGCCATCATTCTTTAAGGTATAGATATATTCTATATAACTTTTAGGATTGGCAGTTGGCAATCGTAAACTGATAATTTGCTCATCGGCTGTTTTCTTTACATCGCTTGGAATAAAATATAGGCTGTCGGTGTGCACCTGAAGGGTATTGTTATAAGCCAAAAACACCAACGATTGTGAAGATGAATCGGCTGTAAACAACTCCACCTTTGTTTTTTTATCCGGACGAGTGTATTCTTTCAACTCAACCGAAGCCACATTACCACCCTTAGATTGCAGTACTACTTTTATTTTGCTATTCTCTAAAACAATTTGTTTGTTCTCTCCTTTAACGGCAACCACAAAATCTTTGTAGGTACTCTTAAGGTTTGCATCTGCTATAGAATCTTTATTAATGTGTGCTTCGGCCGTATCAACAGCCACAATAGCAGCGGCAGTTGATTGTGCTTCGGCTTTAGCTCTTTCCATCATATCAACCCGCGCTAAAGAATCGTGTTTTTGTTTCTGCTTTTTTATCTCTTCGTTAGAGGGTCCGTTTAAAAGCAACCAACCAATTAAAATACCGCCTATTAGCACCAACCCTACAAGGGAATTTCTGTCCATGTTTTGAAAATTAAAGGCGCAAATATATACATTTTAGGGCTTGAGGAAATTGCTCTTTAGACGAACGGTAAAATGCCCTGAAATAAGGAGTTATTTCTTAGCGGTAGTAAAGAACTCTTTCAGGTAAAAGGGCTCGAAGTAAGCCACATCTTCAAATTGTTTGGCGTTAAACTTTTTAAAAGCAAGAGCAGCCATACTTAATGAAGAAGGAAAAAAACCTTCTATAAAAAGAGAATGCCCTTTACTTTGAAGCAATGCCTTTGCCTTGGTCATACCATCTCCCAAAAAGCATACAGGTTTGTTTAAGTTAAAGACTTCAATTGATTTTTCATCCAGTACTAAGGCATTTACAGGTAAAATAGTTTCTAAATTCTTATCGTATACGGCGCAATACACTTCCATACGGCGGGCATCCAGCATAGGACAAAAGAGTATATCTTGCTGTTTGGTTTGTGCAACGGCATAAGCCATACTTTGCAGGGTATCAATACTTAATAAAGGAATTTGCAAGGCGTAACACAAGCCCTTAGCCGAACTAACTCCAATGCGCAAACCTGTATAACTACCCGGGCCTTTGCTTACTGCTACTGCGCTTATTTGTTTTACAGTAAGATTGGCTTCATTCAACACATCTTCTATAAATACATGCAGGTTCTCAGCATGACCGAACCCATTGTTAAGTTCTTTAGAGGCAATTACTTTATCGTTTTCGGTAATGCATACCGAACACATGGTAGTGGCTGTTTCTATACAAAGGATGTGTGCCGCTTGAGACATGGGTTTATCTGCGTGCAAAGATGGCAAAAACAGCCAGACACAAGATTAAATTAAGCAGAATAGTACCTGTGGCAATGACATAATCACCACGTTTAAAGAGCTCGAAGGTTTCGAAACTAAAGGTAGAGAAGGTTGATAGTCCACCGCAAAAGCCAACCAGTATTAGCGGGCGATGTGTTTCTAAAAAACTTTCTTTGTCGCCAAAATATATCCAGGCTAAAGCAAATACAACACAAGCCAATACATTGGCACACAAAGTTGCCCAGGCTAAGCCCGTTAGTTGCCAGCGGGCAAACAGTACAGAGAATGCAAAGCGCAATACGCTACCTATACCACCACCTATAAAAACGTATAACCAGTTCATAATTTATTTTTTGTCAGACGTTTGTTTAATATAAGTAGATATATGTCGTAAAGAATTAAAATAAATGCAAATGAAAAACAAACCCAATATCCCCAAAGTATTTCCGAAAAAATACTAAATGGTAAAAGCAATAAAAGAAATGTTAAAATAAAAAATTCCAGTAAAACGATTGTCCTTCTTGCATTAACTTCAATAAATTTTACAATCAAGCTAATAAACAATAAAATAAAAGGAATTAAAACAGAAAGGTAAACTAAACCCTGCGTAGAATCTATTACCATCGCTATTCCGGTATACGTGTCTTCCTTTGGGGTTAATATCGGCTTCAAAACATTATATTTCTTAGAAATTTGTTCCGAGAAAGTACCAGATTCCTTATAAGCAGTCTTAGTTGTGTCTGATTTTAAAGGTGGAGTTTGTTCAATTGAAGTATCTACCCTAACAATGTTCTTTTTAATGGTTGAGGTATCGGATTTATTTACTATATTATTTAAAGGAATTGTATTTTTGTTTGAGCCATTTAAAGAGTCTTGCCTTGCAACTTCCATCAAAGAATCTTGCTTTGCTTTTTCCTTTCTTTCAATTTCAGCTTTCGAAGCACAGGTTTTAAGAAAAGGAAGTAGGAAACAGCACATTGTTGCCAAATGCAGTATTTTAGAATATGTATAATGCCTTTTCACGCCTTAAAAGTAGGTAAAAGAGTTAAATTTTGGGTTTACCACCTCTACATTTTATCATTCCGGGGTTGTTAGACGTCATCCCCACGTCATTAGACAGCGTTTCTCTTAAACGCGAAGGAGCTCCTCTTAAAGAAGGAAGAGTTCCTCTTGAAGTAGAAAGAGTTTCTCTTGAAGGAGAAGGAGTTTCTCTTGAAGAAGGAAGAGCTTCTCTTAAACGCGAAGGAGCTTCTACTAAACACGAAGGAGCTTCTAACTTAAGCGGAGAAGCTCCTACTAAACGAGGAAGAGCTTCTAATAGACGCGGAGGTGTTCCTAACAATATGGTTTCGCTTCTTATTAGTAAGAAAGTAGAGTATATGTTAAAAATAGAAGCGCAAAGAAACTAATTATGGAGCTAAATCTGCCGGAACGCCCTACACTTTAATCCCAATAATTAAAACATCATCAATTTGTTCTAATTCGCCGCGCCAAGTAGTAAAAGAAGTATCTAATATCTCCTTTTGTTGTGCCATGGGTTTTTCGCTATGGGTGGTAAGCAGTTCTTCCATTTGGCGGTATTTAAACTTTTTGCCGTTTTTGCCTCCAAACTGGTCGGGGTAACCATCGCTGCTCAGGTAAATAACATCGTTTGCTTGCAGTTTGTATTGGGTAAGGGTAAACTTTTGGCTATCGGTAATATAAGTACCAATAGGCATTTTATCGGGTTTTAGTTCTATCAGTTCTTTGTTGCGCACTATACAGGCGGGGTTGTTGGCTCCGGAAAACTCGAGGGTGTTATCTACCTTGTTCCAAACGCAAAGGGCAATATCCATGCCGTCTTTTTGCTCGGTCATGCCCTTTTGTTCTAATGCCTGAATGACTTTAGCACGCAGGCGGTTTAGTATTTCATCGGCTTTATAAATGCGGTTTTCTATTACAATTTCGTTGAGAAAGCTGTTGCCCAGCATGCTCATAAACCCGCCCGGAACACCATGCCCTGTGCAATCGGCAGCAGCCCATATACAACGTCCGTTAGGAGAGATGTATGCCCAGTAAAAATCGCCGCTAACAATATCTTTGGGTTTAAAGAGAATGAAGTTTTCTTTGGATATTTTGTTCCAAACATCTTCGCCCGTAAGCACCGCTTGTTGTATGCGGCGGGCGTAGTTGATGCTATCGGTAACTTCTTTGTTTTTTTGCTCGATGATTTCTTTTTGTTCGAAAAGTTGTTTGTTATCTTTTTTGCGTTGTTTGTTGCTTTTAAAAAGTACATACACAAAACCCAATGCCAGCAAGCCCGATAAGCCCGAAAGAATTAAACCCAAACGCTGACGGTTGATTTCGCCTTGTTGTTTCTCAATGGCAAGAGCTTGTATGGTTTGTTGCTGTTCTAATTTCTTAATTTCTGTTTGGCTTTTTTCTATTTCGAAACTGGTTTGTAAGTCGGATATTTTTTGCGCGCTGTTTACATCGGCTAAATGATTGTCGAGTGAATCGTATATCACAAAATATTCTATTGACTTCTGGTATTTTTTTTGAGCCTGATATATTTGTGCCAATTGCTTGTAAAAATTTCTTTCATCACTTTTCTGTTCTGTTTTTGTAGCTATGGCAAGCCCTTCTAAAGAATACTTTTCGGCTTGCGGAAGGTTATTTAAACCTATGTAAAGGTTTGCTAAAGAGAAAGAAGATAATACCATTCCTTTACCATCGCCTAGTTCGGTAAATAATGTAGCGGCGTTTTGAAGGTATGCTAATGCAGAATCTACATGGTTTCCGGTTTTGTATGCATCACCTATTTGGTTATACAGCGCTGCAAGATTTGATTTGTCATCTTTGTCGGTAAATAATGCAAGCGCTTTTTTAAAGAAATATAAGGCAGAGTCGGGCTTACCCATGTTATCGTAGGTACTGCCAATGTTTCCATAAGAAGAGCGCATGTCGTTAATCAGATGCTTTCGCATTCTTATTTTAAGAGACATAAAGTGATATTTAAGTGCTTCATTATACTGGTTCATCTCATTAAACGTATTGCCTAAATTATTATAAGCAGAACATAAACCCATGGTATCTTTACATTCATTATGGTCCTTTATGGCAGTTAAAAAGTATTCTACTGCTTTTGCGTAATCTCCTATATGCCTGTAAACAATACCAATGTTATTTAAGGTAAATCCTACGTTGTTTTTTGGAAAGTACTTTTTTGACAAATCAATACTCTCATTAAAGTATATAAGTGCATCTTTATAATTTCCTTTTCTTGCATTTATAATACCATACATATTAGCGCAATTCATCAAGCCTCTATAATTATTCAATTTCTTATTCATAGCATAGCCTTTGGCAAGCTCTTCAATGCCTTTATCGTAATTATTGGTGCTGTATGCATTGGCAAGTTTTAAATATATTCTTGCCTGATTGGTGTCTTCAACACCGGGTTTAAGAAGTTTGGTGAGGCTGTCTATTTTATGTTGCTGGGCGTAGCAAAAGCAAGAGCCAAGAAATAAGAAGCAAGAGATAAAAACTATCTGTGATAATCTATGACGATATTTCTTTTTCATTTTACTTAAAAAATTCGTGTGAGTGCTCTACTTTACAAATCATACTATGAAAGTATTTATACCATTGCTTTTTACCCTGCTCCTTAGCTTGTCTGTGCAGTTCATTATTTCTCCACTCATTAATGCTATCCATGGTATCCCAATACGAAATAAAAGTACCCGGCACACTACTATATCCCAAACAACCTTTTAATGAAAGAGCAGCTTGCATAGTTTTTTCATCCATTTCTGCATAACCACTTATATCCTCGTTCTTCTCCGAGATAAAAATAACGGCATAGTAAGGTGGTTTAGGGGTAATGTTATTTTTCCAAAGAGTTTGCATTGCTTAATCCTGTTTCCTTTTCTTAACCATGGTAAGTATGGTTGCAATACCTACAGTATCTCCTGTTTCTCCTTCCACTCCTAACTTATTGCGTACTTCTTGCGGACTGGCATCATAAATGTCAACCAACCATTTAACGATTCCAACTTTAACCTCAGTTCCATTAGCTGCGGCAAGCGGTTTATCGTTTTCTATTTTTTCTTTGCAGGTAAAACGCACACCGATAGTCATGCTTGGATAAATAGGTTTGGTAAAACGACACTCATCAATACCGTAGTTTAATAAAACAGGTCCTTTAGGTGGGTCTACAAACAAACCTGCTGCTTTTGATAAGATATAAAGTAACCGTGTCAACGGTACGTTTAAAAATAGTTCCGTCTAATGACTCGGGTTGAAGATCGAGCGTAGAATTTATCTCCGCTCAGGTTAGCAAAGTTTACAATGTCTTCTTCGCTAACGGTATGTGTGTGGGTAATTAATGTTTCGCTTACTTCCAAATCTTCAAAATACTGACGGAAAGGATGCACATCTTTTATAATTTGTTTACCGCCCTGTTGGTACTGATTTAATATAGCCGTAATCATCGTCGGAGTGCCTTGTATAGCGGTACGTTGTAAATAATGAAACACACCGCGCTTACCACCCATTTCTTCTCCACCGCCGGCACGACCCGGACCACCATGAACCA
Organism: uncultured Candidatus Saccharibacteria bacterium; assembly: GCA_963763345.1. Lineage (GTDB taxonomy): Bacteria > Bacteroidota > Bacteroidia > B-17B0 > Aurantibacillaceae > PALSA-968. The sequence continues at coordinate 8,927 of CAVXOV010000054.1, read as the reverse complement.
GCATAGGCATTGGCGAACCATGACCGGTGCTTTCTTTTGCACACTCTGCATTCAACACTAAAATACGTCCGTGCATACAGGCAGCACCAATGGTATTAGTTGTTACGGGCAATGCCTGTTATCAGCAGTAATGATAGAGCTAACCAAAGAGCCTTTTGCCCATTTTACTGGGGGAGTTGGAATAGCTTCGTCCAAATCTTGATTGTAAGGCATTAGTGTACCTAACCGGCCCAGAAAGCTTCTACGCTATAGGCAATCCAGGTTTTTAAACGGATTCTCATTCAGGAAAATAATAGGAGGCATAAAAGCTCCCTTTATTTTTATCGGCACCTTTTACTTCAAACTTCTCAAAATCGCCAATGAGTAATCTTTTGCGATTTACTAAGTAGTTTCTACTTTTTCTTTTACTTCTTTTAACTGAGCTCTGCCCTGCAAGACTTTCACCATACGAACACCCTCCCACATTCAGAGGTCGCCAATAATGTGCTAGAAGCTAATCTTTTGCCTAAAGCAATGTGCACATCTTCTACCATATTGGCAGGCACAATAATGCGGCGCACAGCGGTACATTTTTGTCCGGCCTTTGGTAGTAATTTCTCTGCAAGACTTCTTTAATGAAAATATCAAACTCGGGTTTATCGGGCGTAAACTCGCTGCCAAGCACACAGACAGTTAAGCGAATCAGCTTCCATATTAAAATCAACCGATTCTTCCAACAAACGCGGATGTGCTTTCAACATACTTACCTGTTGATGCAGAGCCTGTAAACGTTACCACGTCCTGATTCATTCACTTTAGGTCTAAAATTTACCGTTTGGCACTAACCGCAAATTAACTGCAAAGCACCTTCGGGCAAAAATGTTAGAAAGCAATAATTTCTTTCACTACCGACCTCGGTTAAGGTAACGATGTAACCGTAAAGCAGGCTTGTTACAATAGCGGGCACTCCGGCAAGCCAGGTTAACAGCAACCTTCTCTAACATGCCCCAAACCGGGAAGTTAAACGCGTTAATATGTATGGCAACACCCTCTTTAGGCACGCAATATATGATGACCGATAAAGGTGTTGTTTTTTGACTTAGCTTGGCAACCTCTCCATCAAAACAATAAGTCTCGTTAGGAAACTGACGGCGCAGCGATGCATAAACTAAACAAAATTGCCAATACCGCCCTCAATATCCACCCAACTATCGGCACGGGTAGCACCTGTAGCCCAGCTTACTTTATAAAAATCTTCTTTCTTGTTTTGTAAGTGTATGGCAAGGGCTTTCAGCATCATACCCCGCTCCTGAAACGTCATTTTGCGCAGTTTTGGACCGCCAACCGTGCGGGCATATTCGCACATCTTACCAAAGTCTAAACCCTTGCTGCTGGTAGTTGCCACCACATCTCCGGTAATGGCGTTAAATAGCTCTTGTCCTTTATCTGCACCGGCAACCCATTGCCCAAGCGCGTAGTTATGTAGTATGTTCATAAGATTAAATTTGAGGAGGGAAAAGTAGAAAATTTGACTCATTACAAAAGATTGTTCATGCAGCATAATCCTATCATTTTTGACAAACTACGCTGGTATTTTAAAGGCTCACTTTAGTATGTAAGACATAAATAAACAATGTTTGCATAGCAAAAGTTTATTTTTTAAAACGAATGAATTATTCTTTCATACAAATGCTCATTTCTTTGATACAAACATCCATTTCTTCAATACAAATGATCATTAATTCGATACAAATGAATTATTCTATCGCACAAATGATCATTTCTTTCAAACAAATGAATTATTCTGTCACACAAATGATCATTAATTCAATACAAATGAATTATTCTGTCGCACAAATGATCATTGATTCGATACAAATGAATTATTCTATCACACAAATGTTCATTTCTTTCAAACAAATGAATTATTCTGTCGTACAAATGACCATTTCTTTCAAAAATATAATTTATTGTCTCTAAAACAGACTTATTTTTTTGAGATAAGTAAAGGGGTGTCTGTAATCAGATAAAGGTTGTTAAGAAATTAGATTGATTTTGTACTGAAAAACTCTCTAAATGGCTTAAGCTTTAATCTTAAGAGGTACCATTTTTTTGATATCAGAGTCCCAAACCTTTAAACGAAGGCATTTGGCAATATCCCATGGTTTTAGGGTGGTTATTGCCGGATGCTGAAGTTCGGGGAATTTTTCCATTACTTCGGGCAAACGGTAAAAGGGTATCCTCGCATTTAAATGATGTATATGATGATAGCCAATATTAGCCGATGCCCAACGCCAAAAGGCATTTGTTTTCATATAACTGCAGGATTCTAAAGCAGCACCCTCATAAGTCCAACCGTCCTTTTCAAGAAACTTTACATCAGGGAAATTATGTTGTGCATAAAATAAATAAGAACCCATAGCACTGGACACTAAAAATGGGATAAGAACGGCTAAAAGCATTATTTTCCAACCAAAAAAGAAGAATACACCACCAATAAGCAAAGCATGCACTAGTAAAGCCACTAAAGAGTCCTTATGTTTACCTTTTCCGTTTACCAAAGATAAAATACACATGCCATACATAAACATAACAATATAACCAAAGGATATGGTTATAGGGTTACGCACAAACAGGTATGCTTTTTGCTCGGATTTAGGCAAGCTTAAAAACTTCTCTTTGCTTAATACAGGATACGCACCCACACTGGAACTGAATATTTTAGAGTTATGGTTGTGGTGATAATCATGAGAACGTTTCCAAATGCTTTTGGGTGCCAAAATATATACTCCAAATAAAGTAAAGATAAAGTTTGCTACTTTAGACTTCTGTAAAATAGCATGGTGTAAATAATCGTGATATATTACAAAAAAACGTACCATAATGCATCCATTAAGTATGCTGAAAGGTAGCTTTATATAGGATGAAATAGGTAAAAAAGCAACTGAATTACAGGCAATTAGCAAAAAAAGTGTAGTTAGAGTATAGTACCAACTCTTCCACCGCACTTCTTTAGCATATTCGCGGGTAGCTAAAATCAGTTCTTTGCCTTTTCTCATGAAGACTGCAAAAATAACAAAATATTTAACCTAAATTTCTTCTAAACGATAAGAATGCCTTACCACATAGCATATACAATTAACAAAGCATGGCTTAAAAGTTGCTTTGGATGACAAAAAACTTTGTGCAAATTATCCGTAATTCGCATCTAAGGTATAAAAGCCTTAACTTTGAATAGGCGAAAAAGCCATACAGCCCTTTTTATGCATAGCAGCAAAACTGTTATACTGTTTATTTTATTTCTGTTTTCATATACGGTAGGGCATAGTCAGTTTAAGAATGAGGATGAGTTAAAAAAGCAAGCCAATAAATATTTTGAGGATGAAGATTACTCAAACGGGTTTAAGTTATACTCGCAGTTAGTTTCCAATTATCCCAAAGACCCTAAATATAATTTTAGATTAGGTGTATGTATGTTATATACAGACCCGGATAAAAAGAAAGCTATTTCGTATTTAAATGTTGCGGCAAAAACTGCTAAAGAGAATGAGAAAGAGGCTCTTTTTTATTTAGGAAAGGCATACCATTTTAATTACCGCTTTGATGAAGCCATTAGTTACTATGTGCAGTATAAGAATATTGCATCAGCATCTATGATTAAGAAATTGCAGGTTGATAGAGAAATGCAAGCCTGCAAAAATGGAAAACGCTTACTTTCTAATTTAGATGAGTTAGTGGTGTTGGATAAAAAACAGGTAAGTGAGAATGACTATTACAGAAGCTATGATTTGAAAAGTATTGGCGGAAAACTTTTGATAAAACCTGATGAATTTAGAACGGCTGCTGATAAAAAGAAGAAAGATAAATCGATTATATACCTACCCAAAAGCAACGACCAGCTATACTATGCAGGTTATGGTGAGAAGGGCGATAATAAAGATATTTACAGCGTAAAAAAGTTACCTAACGGAGACTGGAGCAAACCCGAAAGTTTAGGAGCTCCTGTAAATACAGAGTTTGACGAAGATTATCCATTTCTACATCCTAACGGAACCGTTTTATATTTTGCTTCCAAAGGACATAACAGCATGGGCGGTTATGATTTATTTAAAAGTGAACTGGACCCTTCTACCAACAAATGGAAAGAACCTGTAAATCTTGAATTCCCTATTAACTCCCCTGACGATGATATTTTATTTGTAACCGACTCATTAGAAAAGATTGCATTCTTATCAAGCGACAGGCAAAGCCCTTGGGGAAAAGTAGATGTATTTAAAATACTAACCGAAAAGCGTCAGGCAGAGTTTGCTGTTATATCAGGTACTGTATTGAAAAAAGATCCCAGTCAAAGTATACTGTCTAAAATAAAAGTAAAAAACATTGAAACTGGCGAAGATGTTGGCGCATTTAATGCTAATCAGGATGGAACTTATTCACTAAAATTACCTAATGGGGGTAAATTTATTTTTACAGTTGAAACGCCTGGTTTTACTACCCAATCAGAAGGTGTAACTATACCTACAGCTTATAATTATATACCCTATAAACAAGCCCTAGGGTATGAGAATCAAAAATTATACTTCACCAACTTCTTCGATGTGAAAGGTGATGATGAAAATAATTATAAAGAGTATCTTGATTTGATTGCACAAAAATCTAAAATGGATGTTAATGCAACTGATTTTGGTATTAATCCTGATAACCCTTTAGCTAATAATAATCAAGCGACAGGGAATAATAATCAGGTAAAAAATACGAGTAATGAAACTTTAGCCAATAACAATCAAGTAACAAACGAGAATAAAAATAAGAACCTAAGTAATAAGGAGCTTATACAAATGGCTTATGATGATGCCAATGAATTGCAACAAGCAGCAGATAGTTTAAAAGAAAATGCAAAAACAGCGTTCTCGGCAGCAAATTCTAAAGAAGATCAAGCTAATCAGAAAAAGCAGGAAGCGGAACAAACGCAAAGCAAAGCAAATACAGAATCTGATGCTACTAAGAAACAAGAGTTAGTTAATGAAGCTTCTAAGCAAAATGACGAGGCAGCTTTATTGGCGGCTCAATCAACAACAGCTAATAACATTGCAAAACAATTGGAGGTTGATGCAACCAATAAACAAAAAGAAGCCGACCTTAATTTGCAATATGCCAAAGCATTGGAAGAGGCAGAGAAAACTAAAAACAATAAGCAGGCAATAACTAAGCTCGAAGATTTACAAAAGCAACTAGAAGAAGCATCTAAACAAAAAAGTAATAGTAACGCTTTAGTAGAAGGTATTAAAGCAGATGCCAATAATAAGCAACAGGAGTTACAAAGTGCGCAAACAAAACAGGAAAAACAGGAAAGTGATATAAAAAATATTACAAACGAGATAAGTAATCTGGATAAACAAATTGGAGAAACTAAGGATAATGATTTAGTTGAGAATTTAAAAACCCAAAAGCAAGAACAGGAAAGTGATTTATCTGATAAGAAAAAAGAGCTGGCAACAACCCAATCTAAAATTAACTCTTTAAAAGAAGAAGCTGAAACATTAAAGAGTCAGGCTGATTTTGCTGCGACTATTGCAGGAGGTAATCAAGAAGCGCAGAATAACGCTCAGCTAACAAGTAATAATAAAGAAACAGATAATAACAGACAGATTGTAGAAAATAATAATCAATCAATCACTAATAATCAAGTTACAGAAAACAAACAAACTGTAGAGAATAATAATCAATCAATCACTAATAATCAAGTTACAGAAAACAAACAAACTGTAGAGAATAATAATCAATCAACAACTAACGATAATCAAGTTACCGATAATAATACAAGTAATCGAAACAATGAAATAGTTAATAATAACCAGTCTTCAAATAATACCCAACAGCAAATAGATGATTTAAACAAACAAGCTGATGACCTTTCAGCACAAGCCCGTCAAATTAGAAAGGATGCAAAAACATTAAGCGGAACCGATAAGCAAAATGCAATGAATAAAATTTCTGAGCTTGAGAAACAAGTTACAGATTTGCGATACAAAGCAGCTAAACAGCAAATTGATGCAGATAAAAATACGTATACAAATACCCAACAAAATATTCAGAATTTACTTAAGAATCCTGAGAACAAACAAAATGCTGATAGGGTACAACAACTGAGCGAAGAAGCCGATATACTTAATAAAGCTGCGCAGGAATTGAAAGAAGAATCTGAAGCAGATCCTTCTATTGATTCGCGGGTTGGTGGTTTAAGTAATGCTGATGAAAAACAAAAAGTAGCTTTAGCTAAGCAACAAGAAGCTTTAAAATTGCTTAAGACGGATGGTACACAGAATATAACTCAAACAGATGTAATACAGAATACAACTCAGAATAATACAACTCAAACTGATGTTACACAAAACCCGACTCAGAATAATGTAATTCAAAATACAACACAAGCAGATGTAACTCAAAATATACCAAATAACCAACAACAAAACAATGCAGTGACTAATGAAGCCGATTCATTAAAAGACTCTCAATTAAACAGCGAAGACCTAAAAAATTTAGCAGATAAAAATAAAACGGAATACAATACATTACTTGCTGAACTGAATAAACTGGAGAAAGAAAACAAAACCAGTCCTGAAATAAAAGCTTTGAAAATACAAGCTATGAAAGATGTTCAGGAAGCTAATGCAAATTTAGGAAAAGCTTCGGCAAATAAGAATGAAGAAAATAAACACACCCAATTGCTTGTAGCTGACCTAAAAATAAAAGATGCCATTAAAAAAATTAAACAAGCAGAACAGGTTATAACAGGTGTTCCTATAACGAATGAAGTTGCAACGAATGAAATACAAAGCAATAGCAATACTAACGATAGGCAATTACAAGGTGAGGCTAATGTAACAAATACTGTTACAACAAATAATGAAACTCAAGACAAACAACAAAACGAAACTAACAATACGGAAACTGTAACAAGTAATACTGTTGAACCTGCGAATAATCAAACACAAAATAGTAATGATAATACAATAGCAAGTAATACAGTTATACCCTCTAATAATGAAACAGCAAGTAACTTAAGTCCTCAACAGGTAAATGAAATAAAGAATACACCGGAATATAAACAATATAACACTTTACAAAAAGAGACAATTAAATATAATAACCAAGCATTAAGAGAACAGAATCAGGCAGATTTATATAAAAACAGAGCAACAGAAAATTCAAAACGTGCAGAGCAATTGAAAACTGATGCCGCTTCACTACCTGATGGAACAGAAAAACAAGATAAATTAAAGCAAGCAGAAAAGCTTGAACAAAATGGAGTTGTATTAAAAGAAAAAGCAGATTCTTTACAAGAAATAGCTTCTAACTCAAGAAGTTTTGCTGAATCTAAAAAGCAAGAATCAGATGCTTACTCAGAAACCTTAGATAAAAAAACATACGATAATATTGTAGTCATTTCTTCTAACTCTATTAAAGAAACTACTACTCAAACAAATGAAAGCAAAAACAACAACATCTCCAATGAAATTAATACGAATACTGTAGTTGTCAATCAAAATAATTCGGAAAACAACAATTCAACAGTAATAAATAATACAGAGAATGTAAACAGAGAACAAGGTAGTACTGAAGCTCAAAAATATATAGGCACTAAAGGTTTTGAAATAAAACAGACTAATGCTTATAACAAGACTCGTCCTATTCCCATTAATGAGAAATTACCCGAAGGACTCGTATTTCGTGTGCAGATAGGCGCATTTAAAAACCCTATTGCTACAGATCAGTTTAAAGGGCTTGCACCAATTGGCGGAGAAACTACTTCGCAGGGCTTTATAAGGTATCAGGCAGGTATGTTTGATAAATATAATAATGCCAACGCCGTTAAAAATGATTTGAAAAAATTAGGCTATAAAGATGCCTTTGTAGTTGCATATTTGAATGGTAAAAGAATAAACTTAGCTGATGCTTTAGCTTCCTTACAACAAAAAGGAGAGCCTGTAAACACAAATGCAAATGCTACAGCTGGAATTACGGCTAACAACAATGTTCCGGTTAATAATACACAGTTTGCTAACACTGCGGGAGAATCACAACAGGTACAATCAGGTAATATAAATACAGTGAACGGATTATTGTACACCATTCAAATAGGAGTATACACAAACAATGTAAGTAATGGGCTATTAAAAAACTTAAACCTATTTATCGAGAAAAATGGATAATGGTAATTACCGTTATACCGCCGGTATATATAGCAATCTTGATTTAGTTAAAACCGACCGTAGAAAAGTACGTGAATTTGGTATCTGTTAATGCTTTTGTAAGTGCATACTTAAACGGACAAAAAATTAAGATTACAGATGCTATAGAAAAAGCCAACAATGATAAAACCATTCAGTTTCCTCCGCAACAACCTATTATTTTCCCGAATGAAACTACAACATCGGGAGGCTACTAATAATACAAACCTACAACCTGAGAATAATGCAACACAAAATAATACAACATCTGTGCAACCATTTAGTAATGGAGTTACCGAAGGCCCTGCCCCGACCGCTGATAATGGGGTGAAAGCAAATGATGAAGGCATAACCTTTAAAGTGCAAATAGGTGCTTTCCGTAATCAGGTGCCGCAACAAATTGCTGATACCTGGCTTAAAGTAAAAGCATGGCCTATTAAATACCTACAGGTAAATGAGTTGTATTTATATACCGTAGGCTCTTTTACTGAAGCTCGCTTTGCACAAAAATTAAGAGAAGAGGTTGTTGGTTTAGGAATAAAGGATGCTTTTATTGCTGTATTTAAAGATGGCAAAAAATTGGGCCCAACAGAATCACAAAAATATTTAACGAGATAATATTTGATGAGAAAATTAATTTTCTATTTCTTCTTGTTATTTACCTGTTACTTATCTGCACAGCAAAATATGCCTCCGGGTACTTATACTTCAGTCAAT
>CAVXOV010000053.1:0-6002 GCA_963763345.1 uncultured Candidatus Saccharibacteria bacterium | reverse complement strand
GGGATGCCGAACACGAAAAATGGTATATATCTGTTATTGATGTGATAGAAATATTAACCAATACAGATAGACCTCGAAAATATTGGAGCGACTTAAAAGCTAAGCTTAAAAAAGAAGGAAGTGAACTGTCCGAAAAAATCGGACAGTTGAAATTAGAAGCACCGGACGGTAAAATGCGCATGACAGATGTAGCCGATACCGAACAGCTTTTCCGGCTTATACAATCTATACCCTCGCCCAAAGCAGAGCCTTTTAAAATATGGCTGGCGCAGGTTGCCAACGAGCGGTTAGACGAAATGCAAGACCCCGAACTTGGTATAGACCGCGCCTTGGAACAATACCTGCTATTGGGCTATTCTGAAAACTGGATAAACCAACGCCTAAAAAGCATTGAAATAAGAAAAGAACTTACCGACGAGTGGAAAAAACGGGGCTTAAAACAAGGGCAACAATTTGCCACCCTTACCGATATTATTACCAAAGCATGGGCAGGCAAAACCACCAAAGAATATAAGGTGTTGAAGGGTTTGAAAAAAGAAAACCTTAGAGATAACATGACCAACACCGAACTTATTTTAAACATGCTTGCCGAGGCTTCTACTAAAGATATTTCTCAAGCCGTGAACCCCAAAACATTTGCCGCAAGCAAAAAAATAGCCGCGCAGGGTGGCAATGTAGCCAAAGTAGCACTTAAAGAACTGGAAGCTAAAACGGGCAAAAAAGTGGTAACAACCTTAAATGCAAAAGCGGTTTTACAACAAAACAAAACAGCAAAAAACCTGAGTGCAAAAAAGAAATAAGTAAAGCCTAAGCCCTCCTCACATAACTTTCGTTAATCATGCGCTCCACATCCTCCAACTTATAATATACCTTTTTTCCAATTACTATATAAGCAACCTTACCAAGCGTCCTCCAGCGCAAAGCCGTGCGCTTAGATATATTCATTAGCATAATAAATTCCTGGTTATCAATAATTCCCTGTGGTCTGTTCTTGTTCACCACTTCCGGGTTCAACATTTTTGCACCGCTTAATACTTCCTTTTTTACTAAAACCTGTTCCATCTACATTATATATTACAAACCTAAAACTACAAAATAATTAGCAACAAAAAGCTAAAATTTTTAGCAATTTGCATAACCACCTGATAATAATATGCTTAAAAAACAGGTTCGGCTAAAAGCCATATCGCGCCACAAAGGGTCATAACCCGCCAAAGGCAGCCGGCATGCGCCATACGCTACCACGCCCTTGCAAAGCGCCTTGCCCCCACCCTACTTTTGCCAAGGGTTTTGATGATGAAAGTAAAAACCGAAAAAAGAAGCACTAACAATTAAACTAAAAAGTATGACTGATTTTGCAAAACATATAACCGGTTTAACAAACCATCTGCTTGGCTTAACAAAACATGTAAACGGCTTATCAAACCATCCGCATGGTTTACTAAAAAGTACACATGGTTTGCAAAACCGTGTAAGGGGTTTTCAAAACAATCTGCATGGTTTAACAAACCTTATAAACGGTTTAATAAATCAGTTAAACGATTTAGCAAACCTTCCTCAAGGCTTCACAAAAAGTGTGCATGGTTTAACAAAACCTGTAAACGGGTTGCAAAGCCGTCTGCAAGGTTTAACAAAAAGTGTGAACGGCTTTAAAAACCGTGTTATAAAAAACATAAGAGCTGTGTTTTATAGGAATAAAAGTCCGCCGTGGCACAAAAGCATAAACTTCATTTCTTTTAACCTTATAATTATTAACTATAAAAAACCAAAAATTATGTCCAATCCAAAAGCAGCATTAAATATGCCCGAAAAAATAGGCGATAAAATAATACGCGCCCAATCTATACAAACCAAACTTACGGGCAATACTAATTTCCCTGTTGGTAGCTGGCCTGCCAACATAGTAAGCTTAGCTCAGTTTGGTACCGATGTTACCACGCTGGTAACTACCGAAACTGCAGTTGTAAATAAAACAGGCTCTGTGGCAGCACGCAATGCGGCACTTAGTGTAGTACTAACCGACCTGCGCGCATTAAAAACCATGGTGCAGGTAAAAGCCGATGCTAACCCCGCTAATGCAGCCGCTATTATTGTTAGCGCCGGGTTTAATGTAGTAACACGCAGCAGCCATGGCAAAAGGCAAAACCAGGCCCTAAATACCGAGGTGCTTGGCACGGTATTGCTTACTGCCGATAAAGCGGGTCACCACGAGTGGGAAATGAGTAAGGATGGCGGAACCACCATTATTAACCTACCCGCTACCACTACCAGTGTCACAAAAGTAACTGGACTAAACCCGGGCGATGTTTGGTACTTTAGGAACCGTAAGGTAAATACCAAAAAAACTACCTATAACTGGAGTACCTGGCTTAAGTTAATTATAGGTCCCGGTGGAAAAACCACTGGAGGTGGTAACCAATCTGGTGTGGCAGGTAGTTTGCCAAATACCCAATAAATACGGTTTACTCTTTACTAAAAAAGCCCTGCAGTTCTTGCGGGGCTTTTGTTTTGCTCTTTGAAATATTGTGATGTTTCACGTGGAACGCCTTATGCTTTATTTTGTATTATACTTAGTTTATTTTCGGGCATTTCGACAGGCTCAATGTCCGAAAAGTATAGCTAAACGAATATTTGTTTTTGTACCCTGAGCTTGTCGAAGGGCACAAAAGCATATAAGAAAAGTGCGCAAACCCGATTTTATTTAATCATGTTCCACGTGGAACGAATTAAACCTTTACTTTATTTTGTGTTAGGAGTATTCGTTTAGACAAGCTCAACGAACGGATAGCGTGGGCATTGAGCCTGTCGAAATGCCCTTAGGTTAACTAGGACTTTCTAAAAATATAAATCTGACTGGAGAACTCCTTGCCGGTTTTATTAGCTTTGATGTTTGAGATTAAACCCCTCATAAAAGCACTTATTAGCTTATTAGGGCCTGTTTTATATTTCTCGCTAAGCATAGACACATAAAAGGAATCGAATACCATAGGAAGGGTTTTCTCTAACTTAAAGCCATTATCGGAAAATAGTTTGGTCATGGCCTTAGGTTCAAAATGCCAAAGATGTCTGGGCAAATCATAGGCCGCCCAAAACTCTTTGTAATGCTTTGCATCGTGACTCTCTGGGTTTGGAACTGCCACAATAAAAATTCCTTTAGTCTTTAAGGCTTCCTTTAGGGTTAAAATAGTCTCCTTTAAATCGGGTACATGTTCCAGCACGTGCCAGGCAGTTACCACATCAAAATCAGCAAACAAATGACTGGTTTGTGCCTCTTCCAAAGACGCCGAAGCAGAAATACCAAACTTATCTTTCATCACCTTGCGGGCAACCTCATCGGGTTCTATACCATAAGCTTCCCATTTATTTTCCTTGCAGGTGTTTAAAAAAGCACCGGTTCCTGCACCATAATCCAGTATCTTTCCACTCTTTAGTTTGCTGTGTTGCATTACCAGCTGCAACTTCTTTATAAGGGTATAGGAGCGCACCCAATGGTATAGTTTATTAACCAAACCTTTCTTAGTATCTGAATGGGAGATATAATCTTCAGCCTTGTAATACTTTCCTAAATCGGCATCCTGGGGGCGGGGAGAGGTGAACTTAAAACCGCAATCGCCACAACGTTTTATTGCAAAGTCTTGCTTAGAAACCGTGTAATCTTTACAAACTAAAAACGGCTCAATGTTAGTTGAACCGCATATTAAACAAGTACCTATTTCTTTCATAATCTAAATTGTTTCACGTGGAACTATCTGCCCATATAAACCATCAGTATAGAAACATCTGATGGGTTAATACCCGAAATACGAGATGCTTGTCCAAGCGTTTGTGGTTTTATTTTCTTTAGTTTTTCTCTTGCCTCGGCAGAAATACTAGATACCTCATCATAATTAAAATCAGGTCTTAGTTTTAATTCTTCCAACCTTTTTAGCTTATCGGCATTCTCACTTTCGCGCTCGATATAGCCATCGTATTTCATTAAAATTTCGGCTTGTTCTATGGTCTCATTATCGTAACCGGAAACATTTTTGTCCAGCTCTTTGCAATAACGAAGCATATCCGGAATAGAAATATTAGGACGAGAAAGCACATTATAATACCTCATCTTTTGATTAATAGGGGAGGAGCTGATGCTTTCTAAAAAGGGGTTTATTTCTGAAGGATCAACGCTGTTATTCTTAAAATAGCTGATGATGGTTTCTGCATTCTTAATCTTTTCCTCAACCTTTTTCATTCGCTCTGCAGAGGCCAAACCAAGTTTATGCGAAATAGGGGTAAGGCGTACATCAGCATTATCCTGCCTTAAAAGCAAGCGGTATTCAGAGCGACTGGTAAACATACGGTAGGGTTCGTCGGTTCCTTTATTAACTAAATCGTCAATTAAAACACCAATATAACCATCGTATCTGTTAAGGATAAGGCTTTCGTTTTCAGTAATTTTTAAATGAGCATTCATTCCCGCCATAAGTCCCTGACAAGCAGCCTCTTCGTAGCCGGTAGTACCATTGATTTGCCCAGCAAAATACAGATTATCAATAAGTTGCGTCTCTAAAGTTAATTTTAACTGAGTAGGGGGGAAGTAATCATACTCAATAGCATAACCCGGGCGGAACATTTTAGCGTTCTCTAAACCAGGTATTAATTGAAGGGCTTTGTGCTGAACATCTTCAGGTAGGGAAGTAGAAAAACCGTTGAGGTAAATTTCAACCGTATCCCAACCTTCGGGTTCAATAAACAATTGGTGACGCTCTCTTTCCGAGAAACGAGAAATCTTATCTTCTATAGAAGGGCAGTAGCGTGGCCCGCGACCCTGAATGCGACCTGCAAACATAGGCGATTGCTCGAAGCCTGTTTTTAATATATCGTGTACTTGTTGGTTGGTATAGGTAATGTGGCAAGGCACTTGCTTTTTAGCGTTTGCTCCTATAAAAGGGGAAGTTCCATCCAAATAAGAAAACTTATCCAGGTGCTCATCGCCTTCCTGTAACTCGGTTTTAGAATAATCTATTGAGCGGCCATCCAAGCGGGGGGGTGTGCCGGTTTTCATGCGCCCGCTTTCAAATCCAAGCGCAGCTAATTGCTCAGTAATTCCAAAAGCAGCTTTCTCTCCGGTTCTTCCGCCCGAGAAATTCTTTTCCCCGATATGAATCAACCCATTTAAAAAAGTACCGTTGGTGAGTACAACCGCTTTGGCTTTAAACTGAATGCCCATTCCGGTAACAACACCTTCAACTCGTTTACCATCTTTACTAATCAATAAAGAGTTTACAGTATCCTGCCAAAAATCTACATTAGGTGTTTGCTCCAGCATTTTGCGCCATTCGTTGGCAAACATCATCCGGTCGTTTTGCGTACGCGGGCTCCACATGGCAGGGCCTTTGCTGCGGTTAAGCATGCGGAACTGTATTGCAGACTTATCGGATACAATACCCGAATAACCACCCATGGCATCAATCTCACGAACGATTTGTCCTTTGGCAATACCTCCCATAGCGGGGTTACAACTCATCTGGGCAATGGTTTGCATGTTCATGGTAATGAGCAAAACCTTTGAACCCATGTTGGCGGCAGCAGCAGCGGCTTCACAACCGGCATGACCTGCACCAACAACAATTATATCGTAAGATGATTGCATTTAGAGGAGGGCAAAGGTAGTGCAAAATGTTAAACATTCTAAAAGCAACAATAGGGGATGGGGCAATTGTGTAATTTAGTATTATGCTAAAATTAGTGTTGTCTTTTTTATTTATCACTCTTTTAAATGTTCTAAGCTTTGTAGCACAGGAAAAAGATTTATACGACATTTTTACTTCTAATCATTTCACTGTTACGATTGAAAGTAATAAAGAAGATAAAGTGTATGAGTTTAATAAACAAGACAAGGTTTGGGTAATGGAGTATAGCAAACGAAATAAAACGCACAATGGATTGTTGCATGTTATTAGGAAGAAAAAAGTTTTCTGGGATAATTTTAATACCCTTGAAAAAACACTGGCAAGAAATAA
>CAVXOV010000052.1:0-105919 GCA_963763345.1 uncultured Candidatus Saccharibacteria bacterium | reverse complement strand
TTGCATTTTTTGCTTATTTTAAACGAGGTCAAACTATCCAAAATGCTGTTTATTATACAGATTATACCACTAGTCGTCATATCGCTCTTACTATAATAAGTGTTTTGCTTTTTACCCTTTCAATATGTTCTATTACTGCTTTTGATTTTAACCCTTTTATATATTTTAGGTTTTAAATGAAAAATATAGCAATCTATATACGCCGTTTTTTATTTTTCTTAATTGTTGTAATATTAGTTGCACCCAATATTCAAAGTAGGTTAAATTTAATTAAACTGGATTCGCTAAATGGTGCTATTGTTAAAACTGATGATAGTTCCTTTAGTTTTAAAGGTTGGTTTTCTGGTGAATATCAGTTACGACAAGAAAAATATTTAAACGAATCCTTTGGCTTTAGAAGTTTATGTATACAATTAATAATCAGCTTGCTTTTAGTTTATTTAATAAAGCTAAGGCTAATAGTCTGGTAATAGGTAAAAACAATCAATTATATGAAGAAATGTATATCAAGGCCTATTATGGTACTGATTTTATAGGTATTGATAAAATTACTTGAGAGGATGAAACGATTAAAATTTCTACAGGACACCTTAACTAAATTGGGCAAAACATTATTGGTTGTTTTTGCACCTGGTAAAGGCTTCTTTTATCCGGAATTTATCCCCAAAAGATATAAAGCCCAAATAGATAAAACAAATTATGGATACCATATTAAACTTGCTAAGGAATTTGATATCCATTTTATTGATTTTAATAAATACTTTATTAAAAATAAAACTACTTCCAAGTACCCTTTATACCCTAAATACGGATGCCATTGGAGTTACTACGGAGCTTATCTAGCTGCTGATTCTATTATAAAATATATAGAAAAGGAAAGGCACATAGATATGCCGGATTTATATTGTAATGATATTAAATTGGAGGCAGCACAAGGGTTCGATTATGATGCTGGTAAAGGAATGAATCTCTTATTTAATTTTACAGACGATACGTTAGCCCATCCTGATGTTCAAATACATCCTGATTCTAGCAAGGTAAAGCTATCTGTGCTGACAATTGCTGATAGTTATTACATACGTATGCAACATTTTTTAGCTATGGCCTCTTCAAAAGAGCATTTTTGGTTCTATAATATGGATGTTTTTTCGGAGTTCAGTCAAAATGGATTTAAAACTTCTCAACTAAATTTAAAGGATGAAATTAATAATCATGATGTATTTATTATAATGGCAACAGATGGAACTCTACCTGGGTTGGGTTGGGGGTTTATTGAAAATGCCTATAATTTATACAGTTTGGGTGAAAAAAAATGATAAAACTATATTGACTATTTTAAACGTTCTTCCGTAAAAGAAACTACAGATGGGTCTTTCCAATTAATTGCACCTACTTTAGAGTAAACAACCTCTCCTTTGGTATTAATTAAATACGTAACAGGAATGGCATTGATATGAATGTTGGCAAAAACAGTTTGTAGTTTAAGAAAGGTAAAGGGGTAATTTTTCTTCTGCATAAATGAACATATCTTATTCATACGTTCATCACTGATAGCGATAACATCCACATCTTGAAGGGAATTTTTCTTTATTTCATTAAGCATCTTCATTTCCAGTAAGCAGTCGCCACACCAGGTAGCAAAAAAGGTAAGTAACGTTTTCCTTCCTTTAAACCGAGTAAGGTCTACCGGTTTTCCACTTGTATCAACACAAGAAAGGCTAACCAAATCTGCTTTGGGCGCCACTCTGTACTTGTCATATTGATAAAGCAATACCAATGACAACCCAACCACAAACACAGCAATCACCCAATATTTTTTTATCATAATGTATTGTTGAAAAGAAAACCTATACAAAGTAAGTCATTTTAGAATTAGCCAATACTTTTACGCTATGTTTCGTCGCATCTTTAAAATCATCCTAAGAATTGTTATTGGCTTCTTGGTATTATCTGTTTTAACTACCATTCTTTTCCGCTTCGTACCCGTACCTTTTACTCCCTTAATGATTATTCGTTGTGTAGAGCAAAAAAGTGACGGGAAGCCTCTGAAGCTTTTAAAGAGTTGGAAACCATTGGATGAAATATCTCCTAATCTTGCTCTTGCTGTGGTTTGCAGCGAAGACCAGAACTTCTTACTGCATTACGGTTTCGATTTTGAAGCTTTGAAAAAGGCTATGCTTAATAACGAGAAGCATAAAAGAATAAGAGGCGGAAGCACCATCTCTCAGCAAACGGCAAAGAATGTTTTTTTATGGAACGGCAGGAACTACATACGCAAAAGTTTTGAAGCTTATTTCACATTGCTGATTGAAACCTGTTGGAGTAAAGAACGCATTATGGAAGTGTATTTAAACGTAATTGAATTTGGTGATGGTATATATGGTGCAGAGGCAGCTTCGCAGCATTACTTTAAGAAGTCTGCCGCTAAACTTAGTAAAGAAGAAGCTGCAGTATTGGCTTGTTTGCTTCCTAACCCCCGTGTTTATGGTAAGAACATAGGTGGCAGTTATATTCAAAGTCGCAAACAATGGACGCTGCAACAAATGCGCTTTTGGGGTGGCAAGCTTGATTTTGATAAAGATAACTAAGCAATGCCGCACTACCTTATTTTATTTGAAAGCGGAGAAGTTGTTGAAGTTGAACCTGTTTTGAATGACGAGGTATTTACTAATGAAACTAAGGTTGGGGAAATTCAATGCAGAATAAATAAAGAAACCTATTTAGATAATGTAAACAAACTGCTTGCCCACATTAAACGCGGAGATATATATGAGATAAATTATTGCATAGAATTCTTTTGTGAAGATGTGGTTATTAATCCCCGACAAGTCTTTAATAAACTAAATGCATTAACCCAAGCTCCCTTTGCACAATTGGTAAGAGTAGGGGAGGAATATATTATTTGTGCAAGCCCTGAGAGGTTTATAAAGAAAACAGACAATACTCTTGTTACCCAGCCTATGAAGGGGACTGCCAGAAGAGGCACGGATGTTTTAGAAGATGAGAGAATAAAAAACGAATTGCGAAACAACCTTAAAGAGCAAACAGAAAACGTGATGGCGGTTGATGTGGCGAGAAACGATTTATCTCAGTTGGCACAAAAAGGAACTGTACAAGTAACAGAGTTGTTTGGTGTGCAGACTTTTAAAAATGTGCATCAAATGGTAAGTACGGTTTGTTGTAAGATAAAGGAAGGGGTAAGATTTAATGATATTGTAAAAGCTACTTTCCCTCCAGCATCAATGACAGGTGCCCCTAAACTAAAAGCTATAGAGCTAATTAAAAAGCACGAACTCACTCCACGTGGTATTTACTCAGGTGCTTTAGGTTTTATAGATGATATGGGAGACTTTGATTTCTGTGTTGTTATTAGAACTCTTATTTATAATTCAAAATTAAAACGATTATCTTTTCACGTGGGTAGTGCCATAACAGCTCAATGCAACCCTGAAGAAGAATGGAATGAATGCTTATTGAAAGCTGAAACGCTTATTAAGGCAATAGAGGTGTAAGCTCATAAAATGAGTTTTAAACATTTAATTTGCTATCTATTGGAATGTTTTAAATTTGGCATCCTTAGATTAGTATGAAGTTTTACCTTCTATCTTTATTTTTTTTATTTATTCATCTGTTGTATCTCAAATTAAAGATGCAGGTGTAGTAAAAACAGACAGCGTAAAAGAAGAGGAAGGCATTGCCAAAAAAAGAAAGTTTACCTACTTTGTTTCGGATAGGCTAAGCGATGATGCCAAGTATGATGTTTTTAAAGTAATACCTACCACTAACCCACCCGATATTATTATTGTGCGGGGGCACATGCAGGTACTTGATGACCCCAAGCTAAAAAGAGCCCGTATAAATGTGTATAATGCATCTAATAACGAGTTGGTAGGGATATACAATACCAATTCGTATACCGGCAATTACTTGCTGATACTGGTGCCGAACGTAAAATACGTTTTTAAAGTAGAAGTCAAGGGCTATGGCACTATGCAGGAAGTGGTTGAAGTTCCGTCTAAAATAGATTATGAAATATGTCAGCAGCAATTAAAAATTAAATTAAATGATAAACATAAACCGGTATTATCACTCAATAATTGTTTTTGCCGATGAAAACGAAAAGGTGTTTTACCTGAAATCCTTTACCGATACTACAAACGTGGTTGATAATTCAGACGATAACGAAGTGGCTACTAATGCCAACCAAAAAAACGCCAAGCAATATGCCAACATTGATGAGTTGGTGAGAAAACAAATAGAAGAGGAAAAGAAAAAACCGGGCGAAGCCTTGAAAGCTTTTAAGAACAGTGATTTTGAAAAAGCAAGTATGCTGTACGGTGAGTTATTGAAGAATGATGCCGGCGACCCTTTTGTGAATTATTACTATGGCGTATCGCTTATTAAGTTAGATAAGAATAAGGCTAAAGCCATCAACTCGCTTCGTTTGGCAGCAAACTATAAAGATGTGCCTTATGATGTTTATTTGTACCTGGGTAAAGCCTACCATTTATCCTATTTGTTTCAGGAGGCTATCGCTGCTTTTGACGATTACATAAAACGTGCCAAACCTACTGAGGTAAGTAGTAACCAGGTACATCATCTAATTGAGTATTGCAAAAACGGAATTGTCTTAATTACTGAACAGGTAAATATTTCTATTTTAAAACGTATGCCCGCTCAGTCAGATAATATTTTGTCAAATTACAATACAGAGTTTATAGATAACAGAGTGGCATATAAAACCGAATTTTTTTATGCTGCCATGGATAAAAAGAAACAGGGAAAATTAATTATAACCAACTATAATAAACACGAGTTTATACATGCCAGTTATGGAGATAATGGACAAACAACTCATCTCTATAAAAACATGGCTGATGCAAGCGGAACTATAGGTGCAAGTCAGCTACTGCCCCCGGATATTAATACCCCTTATGATGAGAACTATCCTTTTATAACAGTAGATGGTAAAACACTTTACTTTTCGTCAAAAGGACATAACAGCATGGGCGGGTATGATATTTTTAAATGTACCCGCAATGATACCTTATCCTCTTGGTCTAAACCACAAAATATGGGTTACCCTATTAACTCTACTTATGATGATATTCTTTTTATTCCCGATACGGCCAATCAATACGCATCTTATTGTTCAAACCGAAAAAATAATACGTTTGAGTATATACAAGTTAAACTCCCAGAACATTCTTTTACTAATTCTATCATCAAAGGTAATTTCATCACATTGGATTCCATACCCGGCAAAGATGCTACGATATCGGTTTACAATGTAAATACCGAAGAATTGGTTGGGGTTTATAAAACAAACTCTACTACAGGAAATTATTTAATGGTGTTGCCTGCAGGCGTAAATTATGCCATGACGATTGAATCGGAAGGATACCCCGATATGCTCAGCAAATTTGAAGTACCCGAAAAGAAAGGAGAGTTTGTTTTAAAGCAGGCCATTATATTCAGGAAAGATTCTACGGGCAAACCATCTAAGGTTATTAATTACTTTACAGAGGTGGAAGCTGCCAGAATAAACTTTAGCAATGTACCGCAAAAACCAAACACACTGGAGGTTAATAAAACCAAAGTTAAGGCAGAGCATGATGTGAAAAAGCATGAAGTAATTCATAAACCTGCACGCACACCGGAAGAAACAAAAAAAGACCAGGAAGATTTAAAACAAGCCAGAGCCCTATTTGAACAAAATACCTATCAGGAAGCGGCCATACTATATCAAAACATAGAGCAGCATATTGATTTGGAAGCAACAGATGCATATAACTATGGTATTAGTTTGTATCATGCTAGAAAAGATAAAACCATTTGCATTACCATGCTTGAATTGGCTTGCACATCAAAGAATACTTCAGTTGATGTGTTTTATTATTTGGGTAGAGCAAATTATATGAACTACCGTTTTAGTACAGCTATTAAATGGTACAAAAAATTCACATCGGTTTGCAAACCTGCCGATATAAAAAGACTAAACATTGATAAGGAAATTGAATATTGTACAAATTGTATCAAGCTTGTAAACAATCCGATGGTATTAGAGGTATACGAAAAAAAACATGTAGATATTACCTATATGCAACACTCATTCTCTGAAACAGAATCAAAATCCAAGATATTGACTATTACCGATGATATGAGGAGCAGCATTGATAAAAAGAAAAACTTTAAATCACTTTTGTTTTTATCTGCTGATAAAAGCACCATTCTGTATTCGAGCTACGGAGAAGATGACACAAACGGAAAAGATATTTACCAGTTGAAGAAGTTAGGCAATGGTAAGTGGAGTACCACACCTTTAAATATAATCAATGTTAATACTTCTTATGATGAAGAATACCCCTCTTTATCAAAAGATGGTAAGACACTTTATTTTTCTTCTAAAGGTTTTGATAGTATGGGTGGCTACGATATTTTTAAAAGCATTTGGGATGAAAATACACAAACATGGTCTAAGCCAGTTAACTTAGGTTCTCCTATTAATTCTCCTTTTGAGGATATTTATTTTTTAGAGTAGTAAACTATGATATTTGAGAGTTTTACTTTTCCCCTTTTTATTAAAGAATTTTCTTTAAATTTGCAGCCTGAATATACGGAGGATGTAGCTCAGTTGGTTAGAGCATCGGTTTGTGGTACCGAGGGTCGTGGGTTCGAGCCCCATCTTCCTCCCTTAATTCAAATTTCTTTCGCCATTAAATAGTGCTGTATTTCTCCAAATAAGAGGTAAGAAGTTTCTTTAACTGTATAACCGCAATTTTCATAAAACTTTACCGCATTTTCTCTTGCGTGAAGTATAATTTTACTACGATTATTCTTTTGTGCAATATCTTCCATATAAGTAATTATCAATTTACCTAAGCCTTTGCCTCTATAATCTGGATGGACGGCCATATAGCGTATTTGTGCGGTTTTATCATCTATAAAGTGTAAACGAGAGCAAGAAATGGCTATATTATTATCCTTAATAAAAGCATGTATGCTTGTGTCATCTGTTTCATCAACTTCTGAGCCAAGAGGTTGTCCCCATGGTTTTCTTAAAACCTGATAACGTAAATGATAATAAGTTTCAAAATCTTGTTTAGTAGAAGGGTGTTCAACAGCAAAATTAGAATTTTGCACGTGTGCGGTGTTGTTTGGCAAATTTATAACCTATAGTAACTGTAAGAAACATATACGAATCTTTGAATTTAGGGTTACCCCTTTCTTGCCCCGCAAGGGTTGCTCCTGGTATATGTCCTAAGTTAGGGTCTGCTAAGGCAGCAGAAATGGGTCCGTATGCTTGGGTTAGTTTTGTTTTGTCGTAATAATTATGGCTAACGCCGTCTATATAATCTGTAAAGGTTTTACGGTACCCAAATTCAGCCCCCACACTCCATTTTTTATTAATTGATTCTTTAAAACCTAAGCCGATAGGTAATGCTATATTAAAATTAGAAAACTGTTTTGGTCCGCCGGGTAAGCCTTGTCCTTCAACATGATATTTTCTTATACTGTACCAAACACCATTTAATTTTTCAGCCGGACTATAATAAAATGTACCAACTCCTGCAAAGATATATCCTGATAATTTCTTTTTCTTCTTTTTTGATTTTAGTCCGCCTATCGTATAAAGGTTTTTTGAAACTTCAGAAAAAAAGTAATATTCGGCTTGAGCTGATAATTCAATAATAGGGGAACGAAAGTTTAGGTTTCTGTTTTGTCTTATCATATCCTTAGAAAGGTCGTCGTTACCAGATACCATAGCAAGACTTAGCATACCTTTAACCGCAAATCTTGGGGCTATTTTATAACGTACACCTGCATCAAAACAGAATCTGGATGATAAAAGATTATAATCTTTTATAAAGTGACTACCACTTCCGTACGAGCCACCTAAATCGCCTAAAAAACCTGAGGGGCCAATCCCTCCAATAAATTCATATTTATATTTAGTTCTTGATTGAGAAAATGCGAAAACGCTTATCAATAATAAATAATTAAAAATAATAAGTTGTTTCTTCATCTATGCGGCTAAATTAGCTAAATAAACAAATGGTTAAAACCTAATGGAGGTAATTTTTAACAAGGTAATGTTAGCTTAGGTAAAGGAGTAAATCAAGTGTTGTTCTTTATGTTTTCTATAAAGGAAGGTAATTTCTTAAGATAAGCAAGTTCTTTAAATTTTTCACGGGCTTCGGCAGCAGGACTACCAAAGTATACCTTACCGCTTTCTAAATCTTTTCCAACGCCCGATTGGGCATATATTTCTACATTATCGGGTATACTTACATCATTGGCAACACCGGCTTGTCCCCAAAGGATTACGTTATCTCCTATAGAAACAACACCTGCCACACCAACCTGCGCAGCTATGGTGCAATTCTTTCCTATTGTAGTATCATGTCCTATATGTACCAAATTATCTATTTTAGTGCCTTTACCTATAATAGTAGATGCCGAAGCACCTCTATCCATAGTGCAGGAAGCACCTATCTCTACATCATCTTCAATAATTACATTTCCACAGGATTCTAGTTTTTCCAATTTATCTAACCTGCGTTTAAAATAAAAAGCATCGCTGCCCAATACACTATTGGCATGTATTACCACATTGTTGCCTATTTGTGTATAATCATAGATAGTAACATTGGGATGAATGACACAATTATCTCCTATAACTACATGGTTTCCTACAAATACCCCAGGCATAATTACGGTGTTTTTTCCTACTTTAGCAGTGGGACTAACACTTGCGTTGCTATACTCTAATGGTCTGAAATGCCTTACTAACTTGTTATATGCAGTAAAAGGTTCAGGGTGAAGCAAGACAACCTTTCCTTCGGGGCAAGCTACTTGTTGATTGATAATAACAGCAGTTGCCGCACTTGATAAGGCGTTTTTAAAGTATTTAGGGTGATCGACAAACACCAAATCACCTTCTTTTACGCGGTGAATCTCATTTAATCCTGAGATCAATTTGGTATCATCACCAATAAGTTCTGCGTTAATTAAACCGGCTAATTCTTTCGCAGATGTTTTTTCTATCTCCATACTACCACTATGAATGGTAAATGTACATTTTATTTTTAAATATGGATATTAAATAAGCAACATTATATTTGTGGCATGAGGAAATCTTTTATAACACTATTTTTTGTTTTTGTAGCATTTTTATCTTTTGCACAAGACAAAACAAAACAATCAACTAACTGGAATACACCTGCTGAAGCCCTTGAAGGTTTAAAACCAGGAAATAAAGCACCCGAATTGGTATATAAAAACCCAAACGATTCGCTAATTGCTTTATCATCTTTGCATGGTAAAATAGTTTTAATAGATTTTTGGGCAAGTTGGTGCGGCCCTTGTAGAAGAGAGAATCCTTATGTTGTTGAAGCTTATAACGAATATAAAAACAAAACTTTTAAGGGCGGAGAGAAAGGTTTTACAGTTTATAGTGTTTCTTTAGATATGAATAAAGGTGCGTGGGTTAATGCCATTGCCAATGATAAATTAGCTTGGCCTTATCATGTATCAGATTTGAAATATTGGAGTTCAGATGCAGGCGCAAAATATAATGTAAACTCTATACCTACTAATTGGTTAATAGATGGCAAAGGTGTTATCATTGCTGTGAGCATGCATGGTGAGGCTTTGTCTAAAAAGTTAGAGAGTATGCTAAGTGAAGCAGACAATAAAGGCAAATAATGTATGCGTGTAGCTATAATAGATTTAGGTACCAATACATTTAGTTTACTTATTGTAGATATAAACGCCTCTGATTACAAAATTATACATCATGCTAAAGAGGCTGTTAAGCTTGGCGAAGGTGGCATTACCAAAAACATGATTGCTCCTGTTGCTTTTAAACGTGGAGTACATGCTATGCAACATCTGGATACAATCGTAAAAAAAGAAAATGCAGAAATTGTTAAAGCTATTGCTACATCAGCAGTTAGAGAAGCTTCTAATAAGAATGAATTTATAACTGAAATTAAAAAATTAACGGGTATTACGGTTGATGCCATAAATGGAGATGAAGAAGCAGAGTTGATTTACTATGGCAATCGTATGGCAGTTGATATGGCAGATGAGACTTGTTTGATAATGGATATTGGTGGCGGTAGCAACGAGTTTATTATTGCCAATAATAATACTGTTTTCTGGAAACAAAGCTTTAAGTTGGGTGTTGCCCGCTTGCTCGAAATGTTTAATCCTGAAAATCCTATTGGCGATTTTACCCTTCAGAGTGTTATTAGTTATTTGAAAACCGAGCTACAACCTCTTTTAACTGAAATAAAAAAACACCCTGTTAAAAGACTGGTTGGTTCAGCAGGTGTGTTTGAAAGTATATTACATATGATTGGCAAGGAAAATATAGTTGCCGGAAAGACTTCTTATGAAATTGATATAAAAGATTATTTCAGCATAAGTCATAAAACTATCCATTCTACCGCCGAAGAACGTGTGCACATGAAAGGATTGATACCCATGCGCCGCGACATGATTGTACTTTCTTTTATTCTGATTGATTTTGTTTTAGATAACACACAGGTTAAACATATCAGCTTATCTACTTATTCGCTTAAAGAAGGTGCTATTACTTTATTTATGAAGTAAATCTTTATTTACTAAACTTAAAAGAGTTTAAAATTTTTTCGCCTGTTTGTTTGTATGCATCAAATTTGTTCTCCTCGCAGGTAAGCGTTAGCACATAAGCTTTATTGCTAATAACCCAAAAGTATTGTTCAAACTTTAAATGATTAGTACCCTGATCTCCCGAGTAAATCATGTGTTGATATTCCTGCGAACTGTTCTTTATTCGTTTGCTTTCAATAAGGGTAGAGTTGGGGAGCATTGTTTTTACTTGATTTTCGGTTATTTCTACATATTTATTCAGGTCGATGCTTTGCCCTGATAAATCTTGTATTAAGAGGTTTACATTTTCTTTAAATAAATCTTGTGCCGATTCTAAGGGAGATAATAAAACAAAGCTTGCTCCTATTTTGTTGTTTTCATTTAGTTCCCAATCAGCAGGATAATCTATAGTAAAATTCTCACCCTTAAACGTTTTCCATTTCCCTGTTTGTGAAGAGCAACTTAATAAAAGTATGTAAAGAGATATAAAGAATATTTTTTTCATAGTAACAAACCTACAAAAAAATCCCTCTCGGGAAGAGAAGGACTTTTTATGAGATTTGAGACACGAGTATTGAGATATGAGACTGCTCTCTATACTCAATTCTATGTACTCAATACTAACTAAGTAATAATACAACTAAACACGGGGCTCCAGCTATGTATGACTCCGCGGGTATCAACCCAGGCGGCAAAGCCCCACAGTTTTTGCCCCGATAGTTGTCTGCTTACATCTTTAGTGAAGGGCGATTTTTGTGCCTCTACGTGTTTGTTGCAGGCATCTTCTCCGGTTGGGGGAGGGGCATTGGCGGCTGTTATGATATATTGTATCAAACAATGATGCATACCGGCGGGTATGCCGCGAGATTTGGCATTGCCCAGTTCATGAAAAGTAAATGTAACCGTGCCCGGTGCGTTTGATTTTGCCTCTATAGCCGGATACTCGGGTGCTTCACGCTCTATGATAGAAGTTGATGTGCTGTGTGTATTCGTGCCGGTAGTAGCTGTAATAGGCAAACCAATCAATTCTTTTTGATAATCAGTCAAAGCATCGTTATTGCGAATGTATTGGGCTGTAATTAGGCGTATACCTTCTTTAAAAGCCTTTTCTGCTTTATTGCGTGCCGTAATTAATGCCCTGCCGGGGTATGTATGCGGGGGCGCATCATTATAGGCTGCTACATAGGCAGCTTGTAAAGCCAGTAATGCCTCCATTTTACTGCCCGTGCCCGTAGGTATGCCTGTTAAGGGGCCAATTACAGAGTCTTGTATCTCCGTCATAAAGGTTTCCTGCCATAAGTAGAACCGAAGTAGCTGAATCGGAATCCAATAGACTTTCTTCTTTTTCGTTTTCATGGTACTATAATTTAAATCATTAATAATCCTGTTTAGTTTTCCGGGTATTCTATTTAGATATCCTGATAGTAGAGTTCCCTATCCGGATATTGAAGTTATATATCCAGCTATTCAATTTAAATATCCGGATATTAGAGTTACATATCCGGATATTGAAGTTACATTTCCGGATATTAAAGTTAGATATCCGGGTATTGAACTTATATATCCGTTGTTTTTACTTTCAAAGAGCCTTTTAGTACTTGTTTGACATACTAAAGTTACTCAATAATGGCTTATTAACAAAGGCTTGCAGGGTATTTAGTTATAAACTACGGTTAATACTTTGCATTAGGAAATGTGGCTTTTTTGTTTATATTGAAGGGAAGGGATGTTTTGTATATTTGTTGGGAATTACAAATATATAAGGAGTTATGCTTAGCCCTTAACAAAATGAAATCTTCTCAATTCATTGGATTAATACATAGGAGGACAGCACAAACTTGTGTTGGACCTTCCTCTATAAGAAATCAAGGTGCAAGTGGATTAATTAATATTTGCCGACAATATTTTGAATATTCTATCGACCTTAAAGAATTTGCAAGTAAGTTGAAATCAAATGACTATCCTGATTATCTTGATAAATGCACGAAAGAATTACTTAATTTGTTTCCTAAAAAAGCAAAAAGTTGGGGAGCGGCACGTAAAGGACTCAATTTGTTTTTTAGGGATGTTGTTTATAATAAATACTTAGCGGATTATCTTAATATATCTTCTGACTACAAAAAAAATATTGTTGTTATAAAAAGACTTGAGGTACCACTTGACAGAGATGTTGCAAATGGGTTAATTAAATTATATCCAGATTTGCCAAAATGGACAACAATAAAAAGTTTAAATAAAAAACTAAGCGACCAATATCAATTAAAGGCAAGCGAATATGCCCATTCGGTAGGACTGGCAAACATTCATCTTGATCTTATACTTTGGAGAGCGGTGGTGTAAGTGAGTTTGAAGTGGGTACTATATGTTTACGTTAGGGATTGTAGTGGAAAACCCACAGCCGTAATCGGCGAGGATTTGTAACGGAACGCCCGCCGTTGTAATCAACGGAACGCCCAACAAACCTATTTTAGTTAATGGCACAGTCTTTGCTGTAGGTGCCACTCTTATATTATCTTTGCCCGCTTAATGAAGAAATTCTTACCCCTCATATATCTTGTCTCAATACTAATATCTCACGTCTGCTCGGCGCAGGAGCAAATAGACTACAAAGCTGATAAGATAAAGTTCCTAAAAACCTACAAAGGCGGTGCTAAAAGGCTGTTGGGCAATGTACGTTTTACTACCAAAGAGGGTATGGTTATGACCTGCGACAGCTCTTACTTTTTGGATAATAACAATATAGAGGCTTTTAGTAATATTTTTATCCGTCAGGGCGATTCGCTTACTATTACCGGCAACACCGCCCATTATGACGGAACCAAAAAACAAGGTATTATTGATGGAAAGGTTACCTGCACCGAAAAAGATATGGTGCTTACCACCGATGTGCTGCACTTTGATTCTAAAAATAAAACCGCCAGCTACTATACCGGAGGCACTATTGTTAGTAAAGAAAATAACCTAACCAGCAAACATGGGCATTATGATTCGCCCACCAAAACTGTGTCTTTTAAATATGATGTGAAGTTGGTAAACCCCGAATACACCATGCTTGCCGATACCCTGAAATATGTTACTACTAGTAAAACGGTTATATTTTTAGGACCTACCAATGTGATTAGTAAGCAAGATAAATTGTATTGCGAGAGGGGATGGTATAATACCCAAACACAACTATCGCATCTTACTCAAAAAGCCATTATTTATAGTGGCAAAAGCATTATGAAAGCTGATAGCATACACTACGATAAAAAGAAAGAAACCGGCTATGGTTATAGTAATGTAAACCTGATTGATACGGCAGAAAAGACCATTATTACCGGAAACCGTTCTTACAGCAATAAACTAAAAGGCATTATGTGGATGACAGATCATGCCTTGTTAACTAAAATAATGGATAAAGACTCTCTTTTTGCTACTGCCGATAGTATGTGGGCTTTTGAGAAGAAGTTAAAAATTAAGAAAGATACCTCTGCACACGATTCTATTAAAGTAATTCAGAAAATCCCTAAAACAGATACTGATTCGGCAAAGATTGTCATTAAGATGATAAAAGATACTTCAAAGTTTAGAACGTTAGATAGCACTGTAATTAAGGCATACCGCCATGTGAAGATTTATAAGAAGGATATGCAGGGCGTTGCCGATACCATGATATTCTCTACCTATGATTCTACGGCTACTCTTTATCATAAGCCTGTCTTGTGGCATGAAAAACATCAGTTAACGGGCAATATGATAATTATTTACTATGCTAATAAAAAGATAGACCGCATTCAAATCCCTGAAAACACTTTTATTATAGACCAGATTGATACCCTGCACTTCAATCAGATAAAAGGCAAAATGCTTTGGGCTTACTTTAAAGACGATACCCTTCGTAAGATTGATATTACGGGAAATGCACAGGCAACCTACTATTTGCAAAACGATAAAAAACGTTTAAAAGGGGTTAATACTATAGAGAGTAGCAAGCTAAGTGCCCTAAGCAATAAAGGAGAGTTGAACCGGATAATTTTTTACAAAAAACCCAAAGCCAAGGTTTTTCCTATGAAGGATTTGGATGTAAAAGCAGTAGAATTAAAAGGCTTTAGCTGGCAAATTTACCGCAAACCCAAAAGCAAAGAAGACCTCTTTAAAAAGGATAGGAGGGAGGAAGAGTAGTTTAGTTTTCATCACCCACATAAACTCCGTCTTTATATATTTCTACACGCACAAGTTTACCGTCTTCATCATATTTATAACTCTTTCCATCTAAAAAGCGATTGTCTTTAAAGATGCCGTCCTTTGTAACTTGCCTATGCATATTGTATAATCTATACTGACCATTGAGTGGGGGCGTATTTGGAGGGCATCTTTGTCCGTAAAAAGTTGGTTCAAGTATACTATCCTTTTTAAAATTCCGGATAGTATCATCCTGCGAAACGCCATAAAAACCAATAAAAACAAATACTATGGTAATTAAACTTTTCACTAATTTTGTTTGCTTATGGTAAAGATAAGATTTTTATCCAAAACTACATCTTTGCTCAAAAAAATACCTGTAAAAACCAACATTTTTTGTTTCAGATAAAAAAAAGTATATCTTTGCACCCCCTAAATAGGATTTAAAACAAAGAAAAGTGGATTCAATTAGTTACAAAACAGACTTTGCCAATGCGGCAACCATCAATAAAAAGTGGTATATTGTTGATGCAGAGAACCAAGTAGTTGGTCGTTTAGCATCAAGAGTTGCTTACATTATCAGAGGCAAAAACAAAGCTTCTTTTACTCCCAATACAGATTGCGGAGATAATGTAATCATCATCAACGCCGATAAAGTACGCTTTACAGGTAAAAAAGCAGAAGATAAAGATTATATTCGTTACACCGGGTATCCGGGCGGACAACGTTTTGCAACTCCTAACGAGTTACTAAAACGTAAACCAACCGAAATACTTCGTTTAGCTATACATGGTATGTTGCCTAAAAACAGCTTAGGTCGCCAGCAAAATACCAACGTATTTATTTACGCAGGTACCGAGCATAAACACGAGGCGCAACAACCCGTTAAATTAGATATTAATACCATTATCGCTTAATATATACATGGAACAAATAAAAACATCAGGTAGAAGAAAAACATCAGTAGCTCGCGCTTTTGTTACAAAAGGTAGCGGAGAAATTACCATCAATGGCAGAGACTACAAAGAATATTTTGCTACAACTACCCTTCAATATTATGTACAACAATCTTTATTAGCAGCTAACCTGCGTAATGATTATGATGTAAAAATAAATGTACAAGGCGGTGGGACTACCGGTCAGGCACAGGCTATTCGTTTAGCTATTGCTAAAGCTTTGGTAGAAGAAAACCCTGAGTTGCGTGCAGCAATGAAACCTGATAGTTTATTAACCCGCGACAGACGTATGGTTGAACGTAAGAAGTTCGGTCGTGCAGGTGCTCGTCGTCGTTTCCAATTCAGCAAACGTTAATCTTTTAAAATACAATTAAATAAAAACATGGCAATAACCTCGTTTAACGAATTACTTGAAGTAGGTGCACATTTTGGTCACATGCGTAGCAAATGGAATCCTGCAATGGCTCCTTATATCTTTGCTGAAAAAAATGGTATTCATATTATAGATTTAAACAAAACCGTTGTTAAGATTGAAGAATCTGCCAACGCGTTGAAACAAATAGCTCGTTCGGGCAAAAAAATACTTTTTGTAGCTACTAAAAAACAAGCTAAAGAAATTGTTGCAGAAAAAGTAAAAGCATTAAACATGCCATACGTTACAGAACGTTGGCCAGGCGGTATGCTTACCAACTTTGCTACCATTCGTAAAACAATTCGCAGAATGGCGCAAATTGATAAGATGACTAAAGATGGTACTTTTGATAATATCTCTAAAAAAGAACGTTTAAGCATTTCTCGCGAGCGCGCTAAATTAGAAACCCAATTTGGTTCTATTCAGGATTTAACCCGCCTTCCTGCGGCTATCTTTATTGTTGACATCAGCAAAGAAAAGATTGCAGTTGCCGAAGCAAAAAAATTAAATATACCTTCTTTCGGAATTGTAGATACCAATTCAAATCCTAATGCTATTGATTTTGCTATACCTGCAAATGATGATGCTTCAACTTCTATCGCTTATATTATGGATATCGTTTGCAAAGCGGTAGCTGAAGGTCTTTCTGAACGCAAAGTGGATAAAGATGCTGAAGATAAAGAAGAGAAAGAAGAAGGAGTTGAAAAAGATGTAGCTGCTAAATACTTAAAAGAAGACGGCGAAGAGAAATCTCCTGCTAAAAAAGGTGCTCGTAAAAGAACAGCTGCTCCTGCAAGACCTGCTCATGCCGGTGTAAAAAAATAACATTAAATGGAATCAAAAATGGCAATTACGGCTAGTGAAGTAAATAAACTGCGTCAACAAACCGGTGCAGGAATGATGGATTGTAAAAAAGCGCTTGAAGAAGCAAACGGAGACTTTGAACAAGCTATTGATTTCCTTCGTAAAAAAGGTCAGAAAGTAGCTGCTAACCGTCAGGATAGAGATGCTAAAGAAGGTTTGGTTATTGCCAGAGTTTCTGCCGATGCTAAGCACGGTAGTTTGGTAGTTGTTAACTGCGAAACTGATTTTGTGGCTATCAATGCTGATTTCGTTGCTTTTGCAAATACCATTTCTCAAATTTCAATTGATAAAAACCCTGCTTCTATTGAAGCTTTCAATACATTGCCTTATAATAATGATGTTACGGTAAGCGATAAGTTTATTGAACAAATTGGTAAAATAGGGGAGAAGATACAATTATCCTATTATCAAACAGTAACTGCTGCCAATATCGTAGCTTACAACCACCCTGGTAACAAATTGGCTTGTATTGTTGGGTTTTCTAAACCGGTGAGTGAAGAAGTAGCTAAAAACGTAGCTATGCAGGTAGCTGCCATGGCTCCGGTAGCTGTTGATAAAGATGATGTAGATACTAAAACATTAGAGCGCGAAATGGATATTGCTCGCGAGCAAGCTCGTGCAGAAGGTAAACCTGAAGAGATGATCGAGAAAATTGCTCAAGGAAAATTAAATAAATTCTACAAAGAATCTACTTTATTGAACCAAGAGTTTATTAAAGACAATAAATTATCCATCAGACAATACTTACAAAGTATTGATAAAGACCTGACTGTTACAGCCTTTAAACGCTATCAGTTAAGTTAATAAAATTTTTAATTTTAATCCCGACAAATAGTCGGGATTTTTTTTGCCTTGTTGTGAAATAGAAACGTATTTGAATATGAAATATAAAAGGATCTTATTAAAATTATCAGGAGAAGCCTTAATGGGCAACAAGCATTTTGGTATAGATAACGAGCGTTTAGCACAATATGCTACCGAAATTAAAGAAGCTGCCGACAGTGGTTGCCAAATAGCTATAGTTATTGGTGGAGGAAACATATTTAGAGGAATACAAGCCGAAAAAGGTGGTATGGATAGGGTGCAGGGAGATTATATGGGAATGCTTGCTACCGTTATTAACTCTATGGCTTTGCAAAGTGCATTAGAAAGTATGGGTGTGCAAACCCGTTTGCAATCTGCTATTAAAATGGAACAAATATGTGAACCTTTTATACGCAGAAAAGCAGTTAGACATTTAGAAAAGAATAGGGTAGTTATTTTTGGTGCAGGTACCGGAAACCCTTATTTTACTACTGATACAGCTGCAACGCTACGTGCTATTGAAATTGAAGCCGATGTAATTTTAAAAGGTACCCGTGTGGATGGAATTTATACTGCCGACCCGGAGAAAGATAAAACGGCTACTAAATACGAAACTATTTCTTTTACTGAGGTATATGAAAAAGGCTTGGAAGTAATGGACATGACTGCCTTTACGCTTTGTAAAGAAAACAATTTGCCTGTTATTGTATTTGATATGAATAAAGCAGGAAACCTGAAACAATTATTGAAAGGCTCTAAAATAGGCACTTTAGTAGAGGTTTAAGTTGCTGAATACAAAGCTCCTGAACAACTATTTCTTCTAGCTCCTGTAACTGATTTTAAGCAATTGGTTTCCCTTCTTAATCGTAAAACCCCTAGGAAGGCAAATATCAGAGCTTCTTTAAACTGTATGGTTTTATTATCGGGTAATATTAATTGGCAGGTGGTGTAGTGTTGTATTCTATTTATAAAATGTGTGTTATAAGCACCGCCACCTGTAATTAAAACATTCTTTAATTTAAAGTCATTTAAAACCTTAGCTACCTGATATGCGCTGTGTTCAAGTGCTGTGGCAAGTTTATGGTGTAAAGTAATAGGGCTATCTTCCAGCAAAGCAATAATTTCTTTATCAATCCACTCTCTGCCCAATGATTTACTTTGATACTTCTTGTAAAATGGAAGCGCATTCAGTTTCTTTAAAATAGCTTCATTCACCTTTCCGCTTGCAGCAAGTTTACCACCTTTATCGTAAGCCTTGCCTGCCTGTGTAGCATAAAAATTAAACACCAAATTGGCAGGACAAACATCAAAGGCAACTCTTTCCTTCCTGTATATAAAAGAAATGTTTGCTATACCGCCAATGTTTAAGCAAGCATTGTACTTCTTAAAGAGTAGTTCATCGCCAATGGGCACTAAGGGCGCGCCTTGTCCGAAAAGGGCAATATCTGTACTTCTAAAATCGCAAACAGTGGATATGTTGGTTATTGCGGCTATAACGGCACCATTACCAATCTGGCAAGTAAAGTGGTTTTGTGGCTGATGAAAAACAGTATGCCCATGAGAGCCAATTACATCTATCTTATGTTTTTTATCTTCAAGAAATCTGTTAACTGTATATCCTGAAAAAAAACCAAAATTAAAGTGTTCTTGCCAAAGGCCCTCTGCGCTTAACAAATGAGCATTTTGTAATGTTTTTTTTGCAGTCTTATAATAGGTAAAGGTTTTGGCATCAATTATCTTATAATCCCAACCTTTGTTGGTTTTAGTAAAGGTGCATAAAGCCACATCAAGTCCGTCAAGTGATGTGCCACTCATTAATCCAATAGCTGTGTAAGTGTTTTTGGGTTTCATAAAATTATGAAGTACTAAATGTAATATTAATTTACAATTTCATAACTATAATTTAATGTTGTTTATAGACAAAATCACTACCTTCGTCGTCTAAAATATTAAAAATGAAAAAAATAAATACACTAATTGTTATACTGTTGTTGTTTTCAACAGTGATTTTGTCTAATCAGGTAAATGCACAATCATGCCCTTGGGCTAAAAAAAGGCAGGCGGTTCTTATGATGATGGCGGCATTGCTGTTGCCACTGATGTTTCGGGTAATGTGTATGCAACAGGTTATTTTTATTCTACAACCATTGTATTTGGCACTACTACTTTACATAATAGCAACACTAGTTCGGGTGGGCAATGTATGTATTTAACAAAGTATGATTCTTGCGGGAATGTTTTATGGGCAAAAGCGGCGGGCGATATTAACGGGGGCAGCACATACCCGGCAGGTCTTGTTACGGATGCCTCAGGAAATGTGTATGTGGCAGGTTACTATAATGATGAGCTTGTTATGGGTACGTATACTTTAACCAGTGCAGGCACATCTGCTTTTGTTGCAAAATATAACTCAAGTGGGGTAGTGCAATGGGCAGTAACATCAAGTGGAAACAGTCAGGAAAAAGCTTATGGAATTACCACCGACGCTTCGGGTAATATATATATTGCCGGTAGTTTTAATTCTACTACAATTACCTTTGGATCTAATAATGTTTCTAATGGGACTAATGATGGTTTTTGACCAACGACGCATTTATTGCAAAGTTTGATAACAACGGTAACAACCTTTGGATAAGAGGTAGTACAAGTAGTAGTGGCACAAGCGGAGATGTGAATGGATTTGGTATAGGGGTAGATGCATCCGGAAATGTATATGTTGCCGGAGATTTTGAATCTACCAATCTTCAATTTGGCGCACAAACTGTTACAAATGTGGGATACAGAGATTTATATGTAGTTAAATATGACAATAGTGGAACTCTGCAATGGTTAGAAAGTGCGGGCTCTACTGATGATGATGGAGCTAATGGCGTAGCAGTTGATGCAGCCGGAAACTCATATATTGCAGGGCATTTTGGTGCAGGATCAACAATAACATTTGGCTCATCTACTATTACCAATGCTGCTTCTGCTCCTACTGTATTAATTGCAAAGTATGATGCTAACGGAAACCCACAATGGGCAAATGTTAGCGTAGGCGACTACTCTTCTAGTAACGCTGGTAATGGTATAACCCTTGATGCTGGAGGAAACCCATTAATTATTGGCCAGTTCTCTTCAGACTCTTTACTTTTTGGACCAGTTACTCTTTATAATACTTCTTTAACAAACGGAAGTGGTGGTGGAGATTTTTATGATGATGTTTTTGCAGCCAGATATAAAGCAAACGGAGCATTATCATGGGCTAGAAGTGCAGGTGGGGATTCTAACGATGTTGGAAATGGAATAGCAGCCGGTATACACAATAGTTTATACGTTACAGGGCAGTTTTATTCGCCAACAATGTCTATTGCCGGAACAACCTTTTCACTAAGCACAGGAAGCGTATCACAAACCGGTGATGCTTTTATTGCAAATAATATCTCTACCTCACCTGTTACACCTAGTATTTGTTTGGTGTCTGATGATAGTATTACTTCTACCAATGAATATAACATAATTTATTGGGATAATACTTACAGTAATGTTTCTGAATACATTATTTATCGTGAAGTAACAACAGGTGTTTATGCGCAAATTGGTTCACAGCCAAATAATGTATTAAGTCAGTTTATGGATACTACCCGTAGTGTTGGTCCGGCTAATGGAGATCCTCAGATAGGTCCTTACCGATACAAAATACAAATAGTAGATACAGCAGGTACATATAGCCCGCTTAGCCCTTACCATAATTCGGTATACTTTACAAACTCAGGAGGTGGTACTTTTAATTGGAATCTTTATTCTGTTGAGAATTTAACGGTTACCCCGGTAACTCAATATGATTTGGTTAGAGATGACCAAAGTAATAATAACTGGAACGTAGTTGGCACAGTAGCCGGAACACAAACAACATTAAACGATCCTGCTTTTTCTACTTTTTCGGTAACTGCAAGATGGAGGGTTAATGCTGATGGCTATAATTGTAACCCTACTATCAGACTTGCGGGCAATAACAGTGTTGATGCAGCTAAGGTAAAATCGCATAGCAATACTAACAATAACCGTAGTTCAGGTATTAATAAGGTAATGGGTATTAGCCAACAGGTATTAGTTTATCCTAACCCAAGTAATGGTACTTTTGTTGTAGAAACTAATGCAACAGAAAAACAAACCGTTCAAATTTATGATGTTACCGGTAAACTGGTTCTAACGCAATCTTTAACAGGAAAAGCTACTATTGATGGAGCTTCTTTAACCGAAGGTGTTTATAACATTAGTATTACAGGTAGCGAAGGGGTGGTGAATAAGAGAATGGTTATTGTAAGATAAATTGTTTAGATAAATTAATTAAAAGAGCCCGTTTCATCACGGGCTCTTTTTTATTTTAAAAACATAGATTAATTAACAATAAGATAACATTGCAATTGCTTTAAAGAGCTACATTTGATATAGAAATTATAAACCCTAAAAAATAAAACATCATGGAAAAAAATGCAAACGCTTTAAACTGGTTCGAGATACCGGCTAAAGACATCACCAGAGCTAAAAAGTTTTACGAATCTGTATTTGCCATCAACATGCAGGATATGGGCGAAATGATGGGAATGAAAATGGTTGGTTTCCCATCTGAAATGGGCAATGGAAAAGTGTCTGGCGGTTTAGTGCAAAGTGAAATGCACAAACCATCTGTTGATGGTGCTGTAGTTTATCTAAACGCAAACCCAAGCATACAAACAGTAATAGATCGTATTGAAACTGCCGGTGGAAAAGTAGTGATGCCTAAAACACAAATCTCTCCTGAAATTGGTTGTATGGCATTTTTTATTGACAGCGAAGGAAATAAAGTAGCCTTACATGCACAAAACTAAACAAACCATATGGAGTTTGGTTTAATAAAGAAGCCCGTTTTATAGCGGGCTTTTACATTATATTTATACCCGTGAAAAAAGCATACCTTATTCTTTTTATAGTTTTAAGTAGTGCTGTATATGCCCAATCATCCAAGCTGATGATAAAGCCATCGGAGGTGCAAGGTTTCTACAACGAAGTAGCCCAGGGAACGTTGGTAATACCCATAACCGACAAAAAAGACCCTGAGGAAAAAGCATTGCTGGATGCCGTAAAGAAATACTGGACTATCTGTCCATATAAAACCATAAGTCGTAAGGTGTTTAACGAGATGCAGAATAACCATAGCCAGACACCGCCTAAGACCTTTTACCTGCTTAAAGAAACGTATGAAAGATTGAAACGCCGAAAAAAGGACTGGGCTTACTCCAAATACTATATTACCAAACAAAACGTTTGGGTAGAGGAGCATGATGAGCCTTTTATGGAATTTAAACTTCCCCTTAAAACCCTGAACCGCACCCCGGTTGAATTGCCCTGCGGTTATTTGTTTGGCTTGATGATAAAACACCTGAATGCCGAATTGCTTTTGATGAAAGACCCCGCAGCTTATGCAAACTCTTTTAGCCGAAAAAAATTGGTAAAGGCAAACTTTAAACACAGCCTGAAAGCTTATGCAGGCAAAACCTTATTGGTTACTACTGATGAATTGGAAGATTACATGATAAACCTGCCCGAGGATGATAAAGACATCAACAGGCAACAACACAAGTTGATTAAATTTATAGCCCGTAAAACAAAAATAAAGCGCAGTAATATTAAGGTGACAAGCCAGGACGAAGTTAAAACAGCCATAGAAAAAGCTGATGCAAACACGATGATTTACACAGGTTTTTCGGTTTATAATGCGCAGGATGCCAAAATGCTAAGGCGTATTGACCCTAACCGTGGCTTTAAACCGGGGCAGTGGGTATTGGCCATAGGTCTTTCGGCGGCGGTAATTGCTACTGCTTTGATTTTTTCCGGGGTTTTGTAAGCTTTAAAAAGACTTTAAACGCCTGTTTTAACTTAATTTTAACACTAAAGGCAGAAAATAAGCTCTTTTAGCCTCTTTCCGTGACAGGAATGTTTGTTTCCTGCGTTGGAAAGTTTGTTTCCTGCGTCGGAAAGTTTGTTTCCTGCGTCGGAAAGTTTGTTTCCTGTGTCGGAAAGTTTCTTTCCTGTGTCGGAAAGTTTCTTTCCTGCGTCGGAAAGTTTGTTTCCTGTGTTGGAATGTTTGTTTCCTGTACAGGAAACTTTGTTACATGGCTTGGGAAAATAGGGAGGTGTTATGCTGAAATGGGAGACGAGATAGAAGGTTTATTTTATATACCAAAAGAAGTATATTCGTATTCTTTATGCAAAAATCAAAATACCAACATTTAAGTATATACCTATTACTACTTACTTGCCTTTACTTTGTCTTTTTTCAGCATTTAGATAGTTTCCCTATCCGTAATTGGGACGAATCAATGTTTGCGGTAAATGCCTGCGAGATGATACAGAATCATAATTTTATCGTTCCCTTCTTTAAAAACCTCCCTGATACATTAACTTTAAAACCACCTCTGCAAATATGGTTACAGGTTCTTTGGATTAAATTAATTGGGTACAACGAACTGGCTATTCGCTTACCTTCTGCCATTGCTAGTTCTTGTTCGGCTCTTTTACTTTTTTATTTTATCAAAAAAAGAGTATCCTTAATTTTTGCACTATGTGTTTTTTTTGTCTTTATAACATCCTTTGGTGTAGCTACTTTTCATACTGGCAGAACCGGAGATACCGATGCACTTTTAGCTTTTTTTATTTTATGTTATGGTATTTCTTTCTATAAATGGTTGTTTGAAAACAAATCTATTTCCCTGCTTTACTTTTTTGTTTTTTTAAGTTTAGCCTTTCTTGCAAAAAGCTTTGTCTCCTTATTTTTTGCTCCTGCGTTATTAATTATGCTTATTTATTTTAAAAGATTTGGTTTACTCTTTAAGGACAAATGGTTTTATATGGGTAGTGCTATTTTCATTTCTGTTTCAATAGGTTATTTGCTTTTACGAGATTATTATAACCCGGGCTATATAAAATACCTTATTGGTAATGATTTTTTAAGTCGTTTCTCAACCGTAATAGACGCTCATAACGAACCCTTTGATATGTATTTGAATAATTTATTTGAAAAACGGTTTTTATGGCTCATCGCAGTATTACCGGGTGCATTATTGATGTGGTTTAATACTAAGTTAAGGCCAGCGGTTGTTTTTTTATCCCTCTTGTTTGTTGTTTATTTTTTTATCGTAAGCAGTTCTACAACTAAAATGTGTTGGTATGATTTACCCCTGTATCCTATTCTTTCAATTTTTAGTGGATATGCCCTGTATGTTTTAATTTCTAAATTCAACTTTAATCAAAAACCGTCATGGAATGCCTTAATGTTATTTTCTGTTTTTCTTATTCCGGTATATTTTGCGTTTAGAAACTCAGCTAAAAATGATATAAAGAATGAAGACAAGAAGTTGGAAATACTTACTGAGTATGCCTATAATGAATAAGACTAACAAGTCTTTAGATAAAGTAACTTTTTTGACTAATTATTTTGATCGCCCCTTATACTTCTATAAATATAAATTAAACGCAAATGGAATGGATTTTAAAGTTGTTAATTCAATAGATAGTTTAAAAGAAAATAGCGTTGTTATTGTAGCAGAAGATTCTTTAAAAGATGCCTTATTGAAAAGATATAAAACTACGCTCCTTGATGAATATCAATCTGTTTTAAAAGTAAAGATTTAATTCTGCGTCGCTAACTAAAGCACATTCAGGGTCTGCTCTTTAATTTTTTCAATCTCGTCTTTCAATATATACTTTCTGTTAAACTTTGTTAGAGGTTTAGTATATGCTTTATAGGTTACTCATTTACCTTAACTTTGTTATACTATGCTTCTAAGAACTTTAAAAATAGTGTTCACTTTTTTACTGGTTTTTCTGATTACATCAGCATACTCGCAAGATTTGATAATAAAGCAAGACAGCAGCAAGATATTCTGTAAAATAATTAAAGAAGATAGTTCGATTATTTATTATAAAGATTACAGAAAAAAACTGTTTTAGAGGAAAGTATTGCTAAGTCTGAAGTTATAAAATGCTATAATCATTCAATAAAAGCGACTTCTAAGCCTAAATCTAATTCAATCACTAATGTATATAGAGGAAGTATGACTAATTATTCTCTTAAAAAGGGAGATACATTGACTTTAACTGATAATAATGAAGTAAGATTTAAAGGTAGATTTCTTGCAGAACATGAAATTAAAGCACTTATGCGCAATGATACAAGTGCTTATAGGGAATTAAACAAGTCTTTAATTTATAATGCGCAACTATATAATTTAGTGGATAATGGCTGTGACGGTAGTAGTTCGTATTTTGATTGGCTATCTAATATAAGTGCGAATAACTTTATTGTAGCTTCAACAGTTGTAGTGGCTACTGTTGCTACTTTAGGCACCGTTTACGGAATAAGTAAATTAAGATATAGAGCTAAATATAACAAATACCATAAGCATCTTTATAATGCGGTAAGTCTTTTTAATGCCGCCCACCGCATTAGCTAAAGCACATTCAGCGTCTGCTCTTTAATTTTTTCTATTTCGTCTTTCATCAGCACCACCAGTTGTTGTATATCGGCATCGTTGGCTTTAGAGCCTATGGTGTTTACCTCGCGCCCCATTTCCTGAGCAATAAAGTTTAGTTTGCGTCCGCCGGCAGCTTCTTGGGCAGTATCCATAAAATGTTTTATGTGGGTACGCAAACGTGTTTTCTCTTCGGTTACGTCTATCTTCTCCAAATAATAAATAAGCTCTTGTTCCAAGCGGTTCTTATCAATGTTCTCTGCCGCCACAAACTCGGCAACGTTTTTTTGTATGCGGGTTCTTATCTTTTCTATTCTAAGCGGGTCGCTGGTTTCAATCTTCTCCAGGTATGCAAGTAGCAAGCCTGTTCTTTTGCTAAACTCGGTTACTAATGCTTTGCCCTCTGTTTTCCTAAAACTAATGGTGCCTTCGGCTGCTTTTTTAAAGGTATCTAAAAACTGCGCATATTCTTTTTTCGCTAAGGGTGCCTGTGGTATGTTTGGTTACATCGGGCATGCGCATCACCATCTCCAGTATATTTGCTTTGGGCTCGTTTACTTTGTCGGCAAGCTCTTTCAGTTGTTTGTAGTAAGCCTGTGCAAGCACCTCGTTTATTTGGGTAGAGGGTTGCTGGCTTTTCTATACTCTACATTAACCGATACATCTACCTTACCACGTTCAAACAACTTGGCCAGTTCGTTACGCAGTTCAATCTCCTTCTCACGGTATATGCTTGGCATGCGCAAAGAGGCATCGCAGTCCTTTACTGTTAAGCGAGCGTATTTCTATGGTAATGGTTTTGTCTTCAAAATCTACCGAGGCTTTTCCGTAGCCCGTCATGGATTGCAGCATATTATGTTTTTTGCAAAGGTATATTTACTTTCTTTTGTCTTGACACAAAAGAAACAAAAAGTCAAGACTGCTTAATATTAAAATGAAATTGCTACGCATCGCTACGCAGATTTCAAGAACTCGCTGCGCTCAAACAGCTTGAAATCTTTTGCTTCGCTTGCTTGAATTTCTATTTTAATCTTAAGAGGTCGGGAGAAAGAAAAAACCAATACTAACTTTTTATTGTTTAAAACAAAAATAACTAAATGGCAAAAAAGTCTTTTCAGGATATAATTTAGCAAACGTTAAAACTGTTTAATATGGAGTACGTTGGATTAAAACAAAAATTAGAAAAACTTCTTACCGAAGATTTATCTAACCGCACTACT
Source organism: uncultured Candidatus Saccharibacteria bacterium (assembly GCA_963763345.1). Taxonomy (GTDB): domain Bacteria; phylum Bacteroidota; class Bacteroidia; order B-17B0; family Aurantibacillaceae; genus PALSA-968. The sequence goes on along the minus strand of CAVXOV010000052.1, from coordinate 78,369 downwards.
ATACAGGATGCACGCCGCAATCTGTTCCTAAACACAGAAGGAGTTAAGATTCAGAAAGAACTTATCTCTCAAAAAGAACTGGAAATAAACAGTCTTACTTCTTTGGTAGAAAAGAAAAAATCTATTCTTCAGTTAAAAGATGAAGAGATACTGGTTTTAAAAACACAGGTTGAAGAGCTTAATAAAAAGCTTACTTCAAAAGAAGAAGATACTCAAAAAGCAACTAAAGAAAATGAAGAGCTTATTAAGTTAAGTCTGCAAAACGATGAATATGCTGCCAAAATACGTGAGCTTATTTACCACATAGATAAACAGAATAGCGAAATAGAAAGCCTTAAAAGCGATGTAGCTGCTAAAGCCGATGCCGAACAAAAATTAGGTCAGTTGCCTTTGTTTGAAGAGAAGATGATTGAATTTGACCGCCTGACTGAGAAGTTGGATTTGGTTACCAACTCCGAGCGTACCTTAAAGATGCTGGTGGCTACTCAAAACAATGAAATAGAAAAGCATCACCTTAGTCTGGTTGCTATAAAAGCAGAAACCGAAGAAATTGTAGCCGGCTGGCAACAACAACAAGAGCAATTAGTAATGGATAATGCAACCCTGCAGGCTGATTTAACTTTGTTAAACCAACAATATGTGGAACTACAACATAGTCAATTAGAAAATACGTCAGAAGTAGGTTTTGTTTTAGAAGATAGTGGAGTAGAGAAGGAGCATCTTTTATCTGAACTGCAAGCCGTTAAACACGAGTTGGAAATAACTGCCCAACAACGCGATGAAAAAGTAGTATTGCTTCAATCGGAAATAAGTCAATTACAAAGTCAACTAGTTTCTTTACAGGAAAGTATTACAAACGAAACAGAAGAGAAACAAAAATTAAAAGAACAACTGGCAGAATTAACCACTATTGTTTCCGAAAAAGAAGAATTGTTAAATAATAAGTCAGAAACAACATCGGATGACGATGCCTTTATTGATAAATTATTGAGTCAGGTTAATTTGTTAAATGAGCAGAAGCACACTTTTGAAACCCTGTATGAAAATACAGAAGTAGGCTTAAAAGAAGCAACTGAAACATTAACTAATCTTACGCAAGTAGTTGAAAACCAAAAAAATGCTATTTCTGATTTGGAGCAGTCCAATAAAAATATTAGATTAGCGCAAACATTAATACTGCAGGTAAAAGATAAAACTGCAGCAAAACAGGCTATAGATGAACTGATTGGTGAAATTGAAAGATGTATAGCGTTGTTAAGCGAATAAAAAAATAAATAAATGATGAGTGATACTTCGGTAACCATAACCATAGCAGGAATAAGTTTCCAGCTTAAGGTAAATGCAGCAGACCATGATATGGTTGAGCAGGCATCTTCGTTTATTAATGAACATATTTCTGAATTTGAAAAAAACTATCCCGTTAAAGACAAACGCGACGTACTTGCCATGGTTAGCCTGCAAATGGTAACCGAACTGTTAAAAAGTAAACAACAGCAAGCCTCAGAGATTCACCGCTTACAAACGCTTTTAGATGAACTTAACAGCATGGTAGAAAGCCATGCTAAAAAGGTTCAGCTATAAACACTCTTCATACTCCTCTTGGTTTAGTTTGTAGCCACAAACTAAATATATATGGATATCATTATAGCAATTATTGCCATTTCAGTAGCCTTAGTAGGCGGACTGGTTGTTGGTTTTTTATTAGCCAATTCACGAATTAATAAAAGTGCCGTTCAGGAAAAGGAAAACCTTTTAAAGGAGGCCGAAGTAAAAAATGAAGCTGTTAAACAGGAGAAAATACTTCAGGCAAAAGAAAAGTTCTTTCAGTTAAAAACACAACACGATAAGCAGGTTGCCGATAAAAACATCGAACTTCAAAAAAGAGAAACCTCTCTTAAGCAAAAAGAAGGAGATATTAATAAGAAACTGGATGAAGCTAACCGCAAACAACAAGAAGCTGAAAAGCTTAAAGCTCAGTTAACTCAACAATCTGAGGTAATGGCTAAAAAGCAAGAAGAACTTGAAAAAGCACATCAAAAGCAGGTGCAGGTATTAGAGTCTATATCAGGTATGCGTGCCGCTGATGCCAAAGAGCAGTTAGTAGAAAGTATTAAAGGAGAGGCTAAAACGGAGGCTATGTCTTATGTTAAAGACATTATGGATGAGGCTAAAATTAACGCTAATAAAGAAGCCAAAAAGATTGTGATACAAGCCCTGCAAAGGGTAGGAGCAGAGCAGGCAGTTGAAAACTCAGTTACTGTTTTCCATATTGAGGGTGATGAAATGAAAGGTAGAATTATTGGCAGAGAAGGCCGTAACATACGTGCTTTTGAAGCAGCAACCGGTGTGGAAGTTATTGTAGATGATACCCCTGAAGCTATTATTTTTAGTTGTTTTGATCCGATTCGTCGTGAGGTTGCCCGTTTAGCTATGGCTCAGTTGGCTTTAGACGGACGTATTCATCCTGCTCGTATTGAGGAGGTAGTTGAAAAAGTTAAAAAACAAATAGAAGAAGAGATTATTGAAACCGGTAAACGTACCTGTATTGATTTAGGAATACATGCTTTGCATCCAGAGTTGGTGCGTCATGTAGGTAAAATGAAATATCGTTCTTCCTATGGGCAAAACTTGTTGCAACACAGTCGCGAGGTAGCAAACCTTTGTGCAGTAATGGCTACTGAAATGGGTTTAGATGCAAAAGCGGCTAAACGTGCCGGTTTATTACACGATATAGGTAAAGTAGCCGATGAAGAATTAGAAGTTCCTCACGCTATTTATGGAATGAAACTGGCTGAAAAGTTTAAAGAAAAACCTGAAATATGCAATGCCATTGGTGCTCACCACGATGAGATTGAAATGACCACCATGTTGTCTCCTATTGTTCAGATATGTGATGCTATCAGTGGTGCCCGTCCTGGTGCCCGCAGAGAGATTCAGGAACAATACATGAAACGTTTAAAAGACTTGGAAGCCGTTGCCTTATCATATCCAGGAGTAGAAAAAACCTACGCCATACAAGCAGGTAGAGAGTTACGAGTATTGGTAGCATCTGATAAAGTAACCGACCAGAATGCAGAAAAACTTGCCTTTGAAATCTCTCAAAAGATTCAAACTGAAATGACTTATCCGGGGCAGGTAAAAGTTACTGTGATAAGGGAGACAAGGGCTACAAGTTATGCGAAGTAGAGTTTATGTTTTTTTCATAAAAACTCTTAATATAGTTAGTATATTTATTGTCTGAATAAGATAAACAATGGAAGAGGAAATAGTACCAAAAAAAGAATTCCATTTTAATTTTAAGGAGCTTTGGGATTATAAAGAGTTATTCTATTTCTTTACCTGGCGAGATGTAAAAGTTAAATACAAGCAGACATTTTTGGGTATTATATGGGCAGTAATACAACCTTTGGCTATGGCCTTAATTCTTAATTTTTCTATTGGAAGTAACATCAGTAAAAACAATAATCTGCAAATACCATACATAGTATTTGTATTTAGTGGCTTTATTTTATGGACGGTTTTTTCGGGCGGTTTAACGAATGCAGCTAATAGCATGGTTTCAAATGCTAATATTATTAAAAAGATTTATTTTCCGAGACTAATTATTCCTTTATCAGCCGTATTGAGTAACGTATTTGATTTCTTCTTTGCACTTATTGTTTTTTTTATTTTGACAAGTGTATATTCTGTTCCACTAACTATTTGGGCTATACTATTTATTCCGACGGGATTGCTTTTAACTGTAATAGCTGCTTTGGGCACAGGTGTTTTACTTTCCGCTTTAAATATTAAATACAGAGATTTTAGATATGTAGTACCTTTCTTAATTCAAGGGTTATTGTTTTTAACTCCGGTAATATATCCGGTAAATATTTCTGATAATATGATTGTTAATTTTATTTTAAAATGTAACCCGGTTGCAGCAGGATTAGAAATTTTTAAAGGCTCTTATGAAAATTATACTATTGATATGAATATTGTTTATTATAGTGTGTCGACTAATTTTGTGATTTTTTTATTGGGAATTTATTATTTTAGAAAAACAGAAAGTTATTTTGCTGATTTAGCATAGATGAAACCAATTCTCGAAATAAAAAATATTTCTAAGAAATTTAGAATTCATCATGAACGGAAACCATACCTAAGTATTCGTGATGGAATGATAAACCTCTTTAAAAGTAGAAATGAAAATGATGAAGAATTTTGGGCGTTAAAAGATGTAAGTTTTGATGTAATCCCTGGTAATACCATTGGTATAATCGGTAAAAATGGGGCAGGTAAATCTACTTTACTTAAAATATTATCTAAAATAACACCACCTACCAGTGGAAAAATAATAACAAGGGGCCGCATAGCTAGTTTGTTGGAAGTCGGCACAGGGTTTCATCCAGAGCTTACTGGCAGAGAGAATATTTTTTTGAATGGCTCTATACTTGGCATGAAAAAAACCGAGATACAAAAAAATTTTGATGCCATTGTTGATTTTAGCGAAATTGAAAAATTCTTAGATACACCTTTAAAACATTATAGTAGTGGCATGCAATTACGCTTGGCTTTTGCCGTAGCGGCTTTTTTAGAGAATGAAATTTTAATAATTGATGAGGTACTAGCTGTCGGCGATGCTGAGTTTCAAAAAAAGTGCATTGGGAAGATGGAAGACGTCAGCAAAAGTGGGCGTACCATTTTATTTGTGAGTCATAATATGGGTAGTTTATCTCAATTATGTCTTACTGGTCTTGTACTAAAAAAAGGTGAAATTTTTTATAAAAGTCAAATACAAGAAGCCATTTCAATTTATCTTACAGATCAAAACGATTTAAATGATTCTGAATGGAAGAGGGATAAATCTTACCTACCAGAGAATGACATCATTTTCACTCAAATTTACCTATTAAATAATGATAATATAAAGGCAAAAAATTTTTTCTTATCTGATGATATTTTTTTAAATATAAGCTTAGATATAAGAAATCTAAAAGAACCATACTCCATTTTAGTAACTGTATTAAACAATATTCAACAACCTGTTTTTAGTGCGGAAACGCTCATAAAAAAGAATAAGATTGTATTAAAAATAAGTAAGCATTTTTTGCAACAGGGAACCTATTCTTTTAAGTTTTATTTACATATACCAGCTTTAAAATGTATAGATTTTATTGACAGTTGTTGTAACTTTACCGTAAATGATCTTTCTAGCGAATGGGAAAAGTATAATACTCATGGATATAACCATGGAAATGTGTTTGGAGATTACAATTGGCAATAAGGATGAAAAAAATTATTAAATCACTTATTTCAGCAAAACAAGAGAGTTTTCTTTTTACTAAAGATATTATAAAAAATAGTTGTGTTAATATTGGAGATTATACGTATGGAAGACCTATTATTTTTTTTTGGGATAATCAAACAAAATTGGAAATTGGTAAATTCTGTTCTATTGCTGATAATGTGAGGATTTTGCTTGGAGGAAATCATCGTATAGATTGGGTATCAACATATCCATTTAATGTTTTAAGTAAAGATTTTAGTCATGGGCATAATATTATAGGACACCCTGCAACAAATGGAAATATAAAAATAGGAAGCGATGTTTGGATTGGAAACGATGTGATTATACTTTCAGGAGTAGAGGTTGGAAATGGTGCTGTAATTGGAGCAGGAAGCTTGGTTAGTAAATCTGTAAAACCATATGAAGTTGTTGGAGGTAACCCAATTAAAACTTTAAAAAAGAGATTTACTGATGATTCAATTTCTAAGCTTTTAGAAATTGCCTGGTGGAATTGGCCTATTCATAAAATTAATGAGAACATTCATTTAATTTGTTCAAACGACATTACTAAATTTATAGAAAAGCATGATGTAAATCAAATGAGTTCAAATGTATAATAGCGAAGATTATATAATAAAATCAGATTTTTATTATAGATTTAATAGATCCGAAATGATAAAGTACATTCCTGAAAATGCAAAACTTATTCTAGATGTAGGTTGTTCAGAGGGAAATTTTGGGAAATTATTAAAAGAAAAGAGAGCATGTACTGTTTGGGGTGTTGAACCTGATGTTAAATCAGCCAGTATTGCTATGAAAAATATTGACAGAGTTTTTAATACAATTTTTGATGAAAACATAGATTTAGAAAATGCAAAAATTGATTGCATTGTTTTTAATGATGTTTTAGAACATATTATTAATCCAAATAGAGTTATACAGATATGTAAAAAATATTTAGCTAAGGGAGGTGTTATTGTGAGTTCAATTCCTAATATCAGGTATTATGAAATTATTAGGCAGATACTATTTGAAAAAGATTGGCGTTATACAGAAGCTGGCATTCTTGATAAAACACATTTACGTTTTTTTACTTCTAAAAGTATCATAAAATTGTTTGAAAATGAAGGTTATAAAATAATTACACATGAAGGCATAAATACATCTTATACTAGATGGTTTAAAATATTAAATATTATTTCATTTAAATGGTTAGATGATATGAAGCATCCTCAGTTTGCAACTGTTGTAAAAATTAATGAGTAGTAAATGGATGTTTCTATTATTATTATTAATTATAACACTTTTCAACTGACTTGTAATTGTATATCATCAGTAATTGAAAAAACAACAAGTATTAATTATGAAATTATATTAGTAGATAATGCTTCTACAGAATGCGATGCGGAGAAATTTAAAACACTATTTCCTAAAATAAAATTAGTGAAAAGTGAAACTAATATAGGCTTCTCTAAAGGTAATAATTTAGGAATTAAGAATGCTAAAGGTGATTTTATCTTATTATTAAATAGTGATACTAAATTGATGGAAAATTCTATTTCTATTAGTTATAATGAACTAATTAAACAAAATGGAGCTGGTGTTATAACATGTACTTTAATACACCCGAACGATTTAATTCAGCATAATTGTCAGTCATTCCCTTCGATTATTAAACTTGTAGTAGAAAAATGTAGGCTACACAAATTTCTATCTAAAAAAAAGCAAATACAGTTCTTACAAGGTTTTTATTGGGATTATTCTGAATTTGGATTTCCAGATTGGGTGTGGGGTGCATTTTTTATGTTTAAAAGGGAAATATTTTACCTACTACCTCAAAGAAAATTAGACGATAGCTTCTTTATGTATATGGAAGATATGCAATGGTGTTGGGATATAAGAAATCTTGGCTATAAAATTGTATATACTCCAAAAACTAAAATTATTCACTTCTCAGGTGGAAGCTATGGAAACAAAGTTGATTTTTTAAAAACAAATTTTAATCTATTTATAAAAAGAAATTATTCATTACTCTCATATTTTTTATTGAAAAAATAGTATGCTTTTATCAATAATTATTCCTACATGCAACCGTAATGATATTTTATCTAAACATATTCATCATTTACAGACTGAATTAACTGGACTTGACTATGAGGTAATTATAATAAATGACAGTAAAATAAATAATGTAACCTTATCAGAAAAAGTACCTTATTATATTAAATTTTTTAATAATCCTAAAAGTGGGGTAGCTTCTGCTAGAAATTATGGAGCTCAATTAGCAAAAGGCGAATGGCTACTTTTTTTGGATGACGATATGATTATTTTTAAGGAGAATATAGACTCTTATTTAAAATACTGTGATGTAAAAGAAAAATTTTGTGTTAATATTGAATGGGTGTACCCTCCGGAAGTTATAGAGGATATAAAAAAAAAATCATTTGGTAGATTTCTTATTAAATATGGCTTTACAACAATGAGAGGGTGGAATAATAATTCAGATTGGGATATAAATTCTTCTATTTTAGTGGATTCTATAGCGAGTGCCAATCTCTTTATTAAAAAAGAGTATTTTTTTCAAACAGGAGGATATGATGAAAAGTTTCCTTTTGCAGGTTTTGAAGACTATACTTTTTCAAAACTATTAAAAAGTCATCAATTTAAAATGTATGTAGATACCACTTCTTTAATGTTTCATAATGAAGAAGATAGATTAACTGTAAATGATTGGTTTATAAGAAAGGAACGTGGAGGAGAAACCAGAAAAATTGCTGTTAATAAAGGTAATAAAGAGCTTCGAATTAAACACAATTTAATTAAAAAAATGTTATACTCTATAAATCCTATATTTATTTTTTTATTAAAGAATATTGTCAGTATCACAGATAATTATAAAATACTTGATAAATTTTCTTTTTCTTGCTATAAATTACTTTTGGGGATTTATATTTATAGAGGATATAATAAAAAGTAACTATCCTTGAAAATAAACGTAACCTATATAGTTTCGGATATTAATAAAGCTATTGCTTTTGAATGGATAGTTGGACGCATTAATAGGAATAAAATAAATCTATCGTTTATTTTAATAAACTCTGAACCATCTTATTTACTTGATTATTTAAGAATAGAGGGTATCCCTGTTTATTTAGTTGAATCTAAAAGTAAAAAAAAAATACCTTTTTCAATACTTAAATGTTGTAAGATATTAAAAAGAATAAAACCTGATGTTGTACATTGTCATTTATTTATGGCAAATATTATTGGATTAACGGCTGCGAAAATTATGGGGGTAAAGAAAAGAGTTTACACCAGACATCATAGTAATTATCATCATACTTATTTCCCTAGAGCTGTAAAATATGATAAATGGTGTAATGCCATAGCAACAGATATAATTGCTATTACAACAATTGTAAAAGAAATATTAGAGGAAAAGGAATTTGTTTTGTCAAATAAAATAACTTTAATACACCATGGATTTAAACTTGAAAGCTTTGAAAATATTTCAAATGATGAAGTTGTAAATCTTAAAAACAAATACGGGGTGGCAGACTCCTATCCAATAATAGGAGTTATTTCACGATATACCGAATGGAAAGGAATTCAGTATATCATACCTGCATTTGTAAAATTATTAGATAATTATCCAAATGCTAAATTAATTTTGGCTAATGCTAGTGGAGATTATGAATCAGAAATAACTAACATGCTAACCCAGCTGCCTTCAAATAATTATTTGGAAATAGTGTTTGAAAATAATTTATTTGCTTTATATGAATTATTTAACGTATTTGTGCATGTGCCTATAGATAAATATCATGAAGCGTTTGGTCAGACTTATATTGAATGCATGCTTTCGGAAATTCCATTGGTGGCGACAAAATCAGGTATAGGAAATGAGATTTTAGTTGATGGAGAAAATGCCATAGTAGTTCCGCATAAAAATTCGAAGGCAATTTATGAAGCAATAATTAAAATACTGAACAATAAAAAATTTACTGAAAGAATAACTGAAAATGCGCTTGAGACTGTAAAAATTGATTTTTCTTTAGATATAATGATTAATAAATTGGAGAGATTATATTTAAGTTAATGTTATTTAGTGTTATAATCCCTACATATAACCGAGCAAATTTTATTGAAACTACGATAAGAAGTGTTTTGTCACAAACTTATGCTAATTTTGAAGTACTTGTTGTTGATGATGGCGGTAATGATAATACAGAGGAAATTGTAAAAGGTATTTTGGATAATCGTGTTAAATACTTTAAAAAAGCTAATGAGGAGAGAGCTGCCGCCAGAAACTATGGGACGGGACTTGCTAAGGGATTATACGTTACATTTTTTGATTCAGATGATATATTATTACCTATCCATCTTGCAGAAGCAAATAAAATTATCGAAAGGAAGAACAATCCAGAGTGGTTTCATTTAGGATATAAAATTACTTCGGATGACAATAATTTGATTAAAAAAGTAAATGATTTTAACAAAAAAATAAGTCGAAGGTTACTTTCAGGTAATTTTTTGAGTTGTAATGGAGTCTTTATTAGAAAGGACATAGCAAAAGAAAATAAATTTAATGAAACTAGAGAATTATCAGCATCAGAAGATCATGAGTTATGGCTAAGAATGGCATCAAAATACCCATTAAACTATAGTAATAATATAACGTCTGTTATTATTAATCATCTTAATAGAAGTGTATTAAGTAATAATGAAAAGGCACTAATACTAAGGCAAGAATGTTTTTTAAATCTAATTCTTAATAACCCTACATTGCAAACTTTTATTCATAAAAGTGAAAATAAAATTATTTCAAATTCATGTAGCTATATAGCATTACATATAGCTTTAATTGGAAAAAATAAAAAAGTAGCGATTAAGTATTTATTAAAATCTATTTCTAAAAATTATTGCTCCATTTTTAGCAAGAGGTTTTTGGTTACTTTGAAATATATTGCATTTTAAATTATTTAAATGAATTAGCATTGAATTTTATTTTCTATGAAAAGTCTTAATGTATTTAAAGTTCTAAAATCAGAAGGAGGAAGAGTTTCAAGCATTGATTTTTTGAGAGGTATCGCAGTTATTTCTGTTGTTGTTTTTCATTATAATAACACACTACCATTTGGTTATCTAGGTGTAGATTTATTTTTTGTAATTTCTGGGTTATTAGTTGGAGGCATATTACAAAAAGATTTTGATAAAAATAGAGAAATTACCTTTAGTTCTTTTTTCCTTAAAAGAGGGTTTAAAATTTGGCCGTCTTATTACTGTTTTATTTTAATAGGAACTTTATTAGCTTATTTATTTTATCATACCAGCAATCCTGATCAAATCATCCCTATTTGGGATTTAAAAAGATACCTTTTTTTTTATCAAAATTATACAGGAGTATCCTTTCACTAGAGTTTTGATCATATATGGTCTTTGTGTGTTGAAGAACATTTTTACATTTTTCTACCGGGTTTATTTATTATATTACAGTCTTATGTTATAAAAAAGCAACAAAAAAGCAGATTGATTGGCGTTATTTTATTGACTATTTTAGTTGGCATTTTATTTAAATATGTGTCCTACACATACACCAAGAGTAGAGATGTCTATTCCGCTATACACAATCGCATTGATGCTCTATCTTGGGGTATTTTATTAAATACTGTTTTAACAAATTTTAGTAAAGAATTAAACTCAATATGTTTTAAAATAACAACTACTTTTATAAGATTAATTATATTTTTAATTGCTATATATTACCAAAACATATGTGAAAATATGTTATATAAGAAGGTGTGTTTTCATTCTATTATTCCTTTTTCATTTGCCCTAATCTTACTAGGAATTTATTATGTAGATTTTTCAAAATTAAAATTTTTACGATTTATTTCTTACTATAGTTATAATTGGTATTTATGGCATCCAATTTTTGTAATTTACCTTACTCATTACTTTGGAAATACAAAAATTGGCTTGATAATCTATTTAATTTTAACATTTATGATAGCTATGCTTACTACAATATTGGTTGAAGAACCATTTTTAAAGATTAAAAAAAAAATATTTAATTGATTCTTGGCAAGAAAGAATCAAATTAAAAAAATGTACGTGTTCGAAAATCATGAGTTATTTAGCTCAATTTTTGCTGCCTACTAAATGTCATTTGGTCGAATACTATATCTATGTGTGTTTTTCTCTGTAAATTAAAAAACCTACTATATTAAAATTTAAAATTACTTTAGTAACCTAATTAGCTTGAAATAGAATGGAAGCTTCTAAATTCTGACTATGTGTGGCATAAGTGGATTCTTTACTCCAAACAATTTCTTTACTGAAGAAGACCTTAATTTAATGGTTATTACACAAAACCATCGTGGTCCAGATAGCAACGGAATATTTTTGGAGAGAAATGTGGGCTTAGGACATAATCGTTTGAGTATTATTGACTTGTCTGAACGTGGTGCTCAACCTATGTACTCATTTGATAAACGTTATGTGATCGTTTATAATGGCGAAGTGTATAATTATGCCGAAGTTGCAGCCGAATTAAAATTTAATTTTTCGCCCAATTTTCATTTCCAATCAGCTACTGATACTGAAGTTATTATACAAGCCTTTTCTATTTATGGTGTTGATACCGTAAAACATCTTAATGGGATGTTTTCTTTTGTCATTTATGATAGGCAAGAAGAGGAACTTTATATATTTAGAGACCGTTTGGGTATTAAGCCTCTTTATTATTATTGGGATGGAGAAAACTTTGCCTTTTCATCAGAAATAAAATCATTAAAAAAAATAAGTAGACTTAACTTGCAAATAGATTACAGCATTATCCCACAATATTTGCATTTAGGCTATATCCCTGCCCGAACGCCATATATAAAAATTGCTATGAAGTTAGAATCTGGACATTACTTAAAAATATCAAAAAATGATTTTGAGAAAAAACAATACTGGAGTATAGTCTCTTCTGTTTCTGATAAAGCTATTACTAATCAAAAACAAGCTCTGTAGTAATCTCTGATTTATTAGCTAGTTCTGTTCAATATCAATTAAAAAGCGATGTGCCATATGGGGTATTTTTAAGTGGAGGAATAGACTCAAGTTTAATAGCTGCCAATGCTTCCAAATTATCGGGCACAAAAATAAATACTTTTTCTATTGGGTTTGAAAATCAAACTTATAATGAGGCAGTTTATGCAAAAAAAATTGCTAATTATTTAGGGACTAATCATCATGAATTTACGGTTACGGTTACGGATGCTATAGATTCCTTAGACGATTATATGGATGCCTATGGAGAACCATTTGCAGATTCATCTGGCATACCAACTTTATTGGTATCAAAATTAGCTAAAAAATATGTAACTGTTGCTCTTTCGGGAGAAGGTGGTGATGAATTATTTCATGGATATGGAGCATACAACTGGGCGAGTCGGTTAGATAATTTTTTTATTAAACACGGTAAATCTGTTATCGCTAAATTTTTAAAAGTATCATCTTCCAGTAGAAATAAAAGGGCTTCTGAAATGTTTTCTTTATTTGATGAAGAAAGTGTACGTTCGCATATATTTTCGCAAGAACAATATTTTTTTTCAATAAATGAAATTAGTTCTTTTGTTAAAAGAAAATACCTATCTCCTGTTTTATTAAACGAAATTTTAAAATACACAGACACCTTATTTTCTAATTTACTTACTGAAATAAAAAATAATCGAAAATTATATCCCCAAGAAAAACAAGCCTTATATGATTTGCAATTTTATTTACCTGATGATTTATTAGTGAAAGTTGATAGAGCTAGTATGCACTACTCGCTTGAAACTCGTGTGCCATACTTAGATCACCGTTTAGTAGAAGAAGCTATCAATATAAGTACAGCGTTGAAAAATAATCCAACGCCAAAGTATATTTTAAAAGAAATTTTATATCAACAGATACCCAAAAAATATTTTGATAGACCAAAGCAGGGTTTCTCAATCCCATTAAAACATTGGTTAAATAAAGAAATGCATTTCTTAATTAGTGATTATTTAAACGAAGTTATAGTAACTAAAGTTGATGTAGTTGACTATACCTACGTAAAACAACTTTTACAGCGTTTTGAAAATGGAGATGAGTATTTGTTTCAACGTATATGGCTCTTGATCAATTTACATTGGTGGTTTGCTAAAAATGCACTTTAGTTCCACTTTGTTTTTCATATAGATGTCTCATAATAAATAAACCTGCTACAAAAAAAGGTAATTCTGGTATACGCAAACGTACTAAAGAGCCAAAATTAGCCACCGTTAATCCTACAGAAAAAGCGAAAAACAAAGAAAAAAGCATAGAGAATAATAATAATGGATTTTTTCTAATCAAAACAAAAAAACCTAAAAATTTTAAACGTAATAATAAAAAAAAGGTTAAGACAAGTAAGTAAGTGTTTTCTAAAGAAGATACTAACATTACTATGTTTCTAACATCCCATATGCCTGGTCTGAAAATTCCTGAAAATATAGCTACGGGAGCCTTACTAATAACCTCTCCTGTGCTAGCATCAAAATTACCTATATCAAAACTTTTACCACCATAATATTCTGCTTTCATGTCTTGTTGAACTAAAACAGCTCTATCTAAAACAGTATCTATCTTATAAATACCTAATGAATCTTCCATTTGAGTAAGCGCATAATAGGCTCCAGAAGCCCCCATTAAAATTAAAATAGGTGTTGCTAAAAAACGTAGGGTGGCATTATTTATTTTTTGAATTTGTTGGTTACTTAACCATAAAATTGCACCCGGCAATAAAGCAAAGAAAATATAAGGTTTAATAGAAAGAATGATAAATGCCGAGATAAATATTTCTGCACAAAAAATAATTTTAAATTCCTTTTTAATAAAAAAATGATAAAAAGAATATGTAAACCAACCTACAGCAGATAACGTGAAAGAATCTTTTGCTAAACCAGAGCCCCAAAAAACACAAGAGGGTATGAACAAAACAGCAATAGCTAATTCTTTTTTAAGAGAAGGAAACTCCTGTAAAAAAGTTTGGTAGAGTTTCCATAAACCTGTATACGTTATACAAGCTGTTAATACCGCTGATGCAAAATAAGATTTAAAACTTAATGCTAGGATGGGGATTAAAAGTCGTACCACAAAAAAGGAATTAGGATCCTTGTGGTGATAAACTGGATAACCGGTTTGTTCATCAAAAAAATAATAATCGATGCCTTTTGCATTGCCTAACCAACCTTGAAAAAAATCTGCTTGGTTTTTAAAAAATAAATTATTATAAGCTCTTGCAGTCTCAAAATAATTAGTGGTATCTCCTTCATCGTAATAAAAATAATAAATTAATCCCAACGAAATTGCCCCTGCTATTTTTGCTAGTAAGCCGTAAGTAAAATATTTATATTCCTGATTGCTGTATATGTTTTTCTTTTTTATAAAGTTAGCTGTGATCCATACTATAAATATATATATGGGTGTAATTAGTAAATCAAAAATAGAAAGATCGTATTTCCACATTTTCTTATAAAATATAGTAATTATTTTTTTTATTTTTCACGCTATTTTATAAATGAAGCTTTAATAGTATCTCCTTTATTAAAGGTTATAAGCATAAAGTTAATAACTTCCTTTGCTAATTTATAGTGCCATTTATTTTCAGATTTTTCTCTAATTATACTATCTGTACTTTTGGAATTTGTTGTTGAATCAAAGATGGATGTTTGAAAACGTGAAAATGAAAACCCTGTAGTTTCAATCTTTATTTTTCTTAATCCATTTTTTACTAATAATTTCCTAATTGTTTTTTTTGAATAATAACTTAGATGTTCAGGATATTCAATTATATTCCAATTTTGTTTTAATATATATCGAGACAAGGAATTAAAATTAGGGGTTGTTATATATAGCAAACCGTTCTTACGTAGTAACACATTAAATAAGTTAATCTCTTCGATTGGATTATTAATGTGCTCTATAACCTCAAAAGATGTAATTACATCAAATGAATTTTCTTTATAATTCAATACGTTTAAAGCACCTTTTTTGACATTAATATCTTTTTCTATACAAAGTTCGATAGCTTTATCGGTAAACTCCGTCCCATAAACATTCCACCCCCTCTGTTTGGCTATTTCTAAAAAATGTCCATCTCCGCAACCAACGTCAAGTATGTTATTTGTTTGTCTGTATTTCTCAAAACTATCTAATAATTGATGATAACGCTTAACTGTAATTGAACTTATATTATTTGTACGGGGATAGCTATTGTAGTGTGTTTCCAATTCTTTGTCCGAAGGAATCTTTTTGCAAAAAACAAATCCACATTCTATGCAGTGCATCAGCCCTGCTTTGTGATAACCTGATAGCTCTTTTAATTTACTTGAATTACAAATAAAACAACTAGTATGAATTTTATTTTCATTCATTTACTTTAATCAAGCTATAAAAATAAACATTTACATTTGCATTTCATGAATAAACAAGTATTATTTATATCCATTGATGGGATGACAGACCAATTAGGACAATCACAGGTATTACCATACTTGGTTGGATTGTCTGAAAAAGGATATAGAATAAGTGTTGTAAGTTGCGAGAAAGAAATAAACTTTAAAAAAAATAAAGATATTATTAATGTGCTTGTTACTAAATATACTATTAGCTGGAATTATTGCTTCTACCAAACTAAAATTCCGATTATATCTCAACTACAAAACTTTTTAGGTTTGAGGAAGATAGCAACTAAAGAAGTAAAGGCTAACAGAGACATTATTTTGCATTGCAGGAGTTATTTACCCGCTCTTATTGGTTTGCAATTAAAAAGGAAGTTTACTTGCAAGTATATATTTGATATGCGTGGTTTTTGGGCAGACGAACGTATTGATGGAAATATCTGGAGTTTAAAAAAGCCTGCGCACTCAATTTTATACAAATACTTTAAACGTAAAGAGATTGAATTGGTTGAAAATGCAGATTATATAGTAATACTTACTAATCATGCAAAAAAAGAAATTCAATCTTGGCAAATAAAATCTTTCCCTATTATGACAGTAATACCTTGCTGCGCAGACACAAATCATTTTACAATAAGTAATGAGGAAGAGATGGCAGTAACTAAATCTAAACTTAATATCCCGGAAGATGCTTTTGTAGTTGGCTATTTGGGCTCTATAGGCACTTGGTATATGTTAGATGAGATGCTTGACTTTTTTGTAGAACTAAAGAAACAAAAATATAATGCGATTCTATTTTTTGTAACTGCCGATGATAAGGAATATATTTTACAAGCAGCTTTGGCAAAAAGTATTTCACCTGCTTCTATCGTTATACAATCTGCCAAAAGAAATGAAGTCCCTCAATTTATTTCTATGTTTACTATTGGGTTGTTTTTTATTAAACCATTGTATTCCAAAAAGGGTTCTTCACCTACAAAGCTTGCCGAACTATTAGCTTGCGGTATCCCAGTAATAAGCAATATGGGTATTGGAGATTGTGATACCATTATCGCTGAGAATAAAGTGGGTGTAGCAGTGCCTGATTTTACTACAGTATCTTATCAAAAAGCAATTGATTCTATGGATACTTTTTTAAATATGCCACCACAACATTATAGAGATGTGGCATTAAACAATTTCTCTTTAGAAAAAGGTGTGGCTGAGTATGAAACAATATATAGTTATTTGATATCATAGATAAATAAATTAACACTTCCTATAAATCAGTAATAACTTTTTTCCAAATAAGATAAGCTTTGGATGTTAAGTGCAAACCATCCCATATAAAGAGCGAGGATCTATCTTGTTCTTTTATCATTTCAGAATAAATATCCACATACACACAGTTGTATTTTTTTGTCAAGCATTTCAGGTTTACATTTTGCTTGATAACCAAATTATTTACATCATCATTATTTGTAAGCAAAGAAGGGCGATTGACAATGAGGGGTAAATTACTTTGTATATAGATTTTTGTTAGCGGGCTTTCTTTTTCAATACGTATAATCAGTTGCTCATAATTACTACAAATTTCATCTAACGGAATTTTTTCTATCATATCATTAATGCCAATTTCAATAAAAAGCTTTTCGGGTTTTAGTTTAATAATAACATCGCATCTTTTTAAAAGCCCTTCACTAAAATCGCCAGTAATTCCTGCATTTAATAGGGTACTGTCGTTAAAATAATAATTCACATCCCACATTTCGGTAAGACTATTGCCTAAGAAAATAGCTTTGTATTTGCCCTGCGCTGCGCTTGCTATTTCTTTAGCTCTTTTTTGCCAATGTTCTGATTGCAGCGTTCTTTCAATAATCCAACGCTGTTTTATTTTTTTTCCGCCTATAAATATCATAAACAGTAGGATAAAAATAAGCCCTGTTGCCACTACGTATTTTAAACGTTTTGATTTTTGCATCTACTGCAAACCTACATAAATTAAATTATTATAGTATTTTTGAGAGCCTATCTACTATGACCTTATCAGCCCGTATAGTTAATCTTGTTTTTTCTAAATACTTTAGGCTTGGTGTGTTATTGGTGCTGTGTTTGGCAGTTGGCATACAAACTATTTTTAATGATGAAATAGCCAATCTGGTTATTTTTAGAACAGCTTCTGAAAGACTTTTTCATCACCAGAATTTGTATGAGTTTATCCAATACAAGATTATTTGGGATAAGTTTTTTTATGCACCTCAATTTGCTTTCTTCTTTTATATTTTTACCATAATGCCCATATCTGTGGCCGTTTTTATATGGATAGGGGTAGGAGCAGGGTTATTCTATCTGGCTTTACAGATGCTTCCGGTATCTAACATGAGCAAGATAATTATTTTTTTTATTGCTCTCTCAGATTTAATCAACTCCTTTCAAAATCTGCAAACCAATGCTATTAATACTGCCCTTATGTTGTTTATTTTTATTTCTCTGCATCATTCTAAGTACATATTAGCGGCACTTTGTGTGGCCGTTTGTTTAAGTATAAAAATATATCCGGCCGCCGCCGCGCTGTTGTTTTTATTTTATCCCAATAAAATAAAGTTTATGGTTTGGTGTGCTGGATTTACGTTGTTGCTCTTTTTTACCCCCATGGTAGTTGTACCAAAAGACTACTATTTTACTTGTTTGCAAGATTGGATTAAAGCAATTACCGAAGATGCGAATGATAAATTTATAGCTAACTCTCCGTCTTTAATTGGTATTAACTATACTTGGCTGGCTAAACCCTTAAATCATTTTTACATTCAACTAACCGGATTGATACTGGTATGCGTGCCTTTATATAAAATTTTAAAACAACAGGTAGATACTGTTTTTATATTGCTATATCTTTCATTTATGATGTTGTTTGTAGTTGTTTTTAATCATGCTACCGAGTCTCCCACCTATATTATTGCAACTACCGGAGCGGCTATTTGGTTTGCTGTTTCGGCAAAAAACAAACTAAATGTAGGTTTACTTATATTACTTATTTTTGTCTGCATTATAGTTCCAACCGATATATATCCGCTGTTTATTAAAAAAGAATATTTAATTCCTTTTAAAATAAGAGTGATACCCTGCTTTTTAATTTGGATAAAACTATTTTATGATTTGGTAGTTTATAAACCACAAACACCTGCAATTAGTGGTATTTGATGTAGAAATAGTACAACCGGTATATAACCCACGAGATGGTTGGGCAGAAAAATACATTGTGCGGTACAACGAACTAAAAGCATTATTTGCTGGAGTAAACCTACGTATCGTTTTTGTAAATGATGGCTCTATCAAAAATTTTGATACACAAACCATTCAATTTTTAAAGGAAAAAATAGAACATATTAACATTGTTTCTTATCATGAAAATAAGGGCAAAGGATATGCCGTAAGGAAAGGTGTGCAACAAACCCAAGCCCCTTTGGTGTTATATACCGATTATGATTTTCCGTATGAGATGCCTTGTTTATTTAAAGCTTATCAGCAATTAAAAACCGGTAATGATGTGGTAGTGGGCATTCGTAACGAGGAATATTACCATCATTTGGGTTATAAAAGAAAATTAGTTTCTAAGGCTTGTAATTTTTTAAATAAAGTATTCTTAAAAATACCCCATACCGATACCCAATCAGGATTAAAAGGCTTTTCTGCAAAAGGAAAAGAACTGATGCTAAAAACTACCATCACGCAGTTTTTGTTTGATACCGAGTTTGTATGTAGGGCCTATCAACACAAAAATATAAAAGTAGCTACTATTGATGTGGAATTGAGGCCAGGCGTAAAGTTTACACGGATGAGTTTTAAAACCATCTTGAATGAGAGTATAAATTTTACATCTATTTTAATACGTTCCTATTTCGGAAAACTGAAAGCTTAGTATGACAAAGCCTGCTACTATTTGTCTGACATTTGATTTGGAGGAGTTTGATTTGCCGTTTGAATTTAAACAACAAATTAGTAAAGAAAAACAAATGGAGATTGCCACCAAAGGCATGGAAGCTCTATTACGATTGATTAAAGATATTTCCTGTACATTTTTTACTACCGCAAACTATGCAGAAAGTAATCCTGCTTTACTAAAAGAACTTGCTGTTACTCACGAAATTGCCTCGCATAGCTATTATCATTCTTATTTTGATAAAACAGATTTAAAAAAATCTAAAGATGTTTTGCAAACTATCTCCGGAACAGAAATAACAGGTTTTAGAATGCCCCGCATGGCAAAGGTAAATTATAAAGATATCAAAGATGCAGGCTACCTGTATGATTCATCCATAAATCCAACCTTTATTCCGGGAAGGTATAATCACTTTACATCCCCAAAAACTATTTTTAAGAAAGAGAATGATTTGTGGGTTATTCCTGCAAGTGTTACTCCTACTTTTAGAATACCTTTGTTTTGGCTTACGTTTAAAAACTCTTCTATTACATGGTATTGCAAGCAAGTACAGAAATGCTTGGATGCTTATGGATACGTTAATATATATCTTCATCCCTGGGAGTTTGCCGATGTATCTGAATTTAAGTTGCCTTCCTATATGGCTACCAATCCTGATAAGATGCGGGAGAAATTAATGTATCTGATAAATCATTTTAAAAAGCAAGTACGTTTCACATCTATAAGAAGTTTATTATACGAAAAGTATGAACTATAAACAAACCCTTGATTATTTATTTGCCCGTTTGCCTATGTATCAGCGTATTGGCGCAGCTGCGTATAAAGCTGACTTGAATAATACATTGGCTATTTGTAAGTTACTTCATAACCCTGAAAAGAAGTTTAAAAGCATTCATATTGCAGGAACAAACGGGAAGGGCTCTACTTCTCACATGCTGGCTGCTGTATTTCAAAAGGCAGGTTATAAAACAGGATTATACACTTCCCCACATTTAAAGGATTTCAGGGAACGAATTAAAATTAATGGGAAGGAAATTTCTAAAAAATATGTTACAAATTTTGTAGATACATATAAAAGTAAGTTGGAGAAGATTGAACCTTCATTTTTTGAGTGGACAGTAGGTTTGGCATTTAATTACTTTGCTGAGGAAGAAATAGATATTGCTATTATAGAAGTGGGACTTGGAGGGAGGCTTGATTCGACTAATGTTATTAAACCATTACTTTCCATAATTACCAACATCAGTTACGACCATACCAATTTATTGGGAAATACATTAGAAAAGATTGCTTCGGAAAAAGCCGGAATTATTAAACCTAAAATACCGGTTGTAATTAGTGAAACACAACCAAAAATAAAGCAGGTATTTATAAAAAAAGCTAAAGAAACTAAGAGCGAGATTTATTTTGCAGATGAACTGCTAATCCATCAGGAAGAATTTTATTTTCCAAAAAAAAATACTGCCTTCCACCTATATAATTGTGACGGAGAACCTATGATGGCACGTACTGATTTGCAAGGTACCTATCAAAAACATAATATAGCAGGGGTTATTTGTGCTTTAGCGGTTCTTACAAATGATTTTCCGATGAAAGATGCTGATATGCACAAAGGTCTTTTACATGTAAAAAAGTTAACCGGTTTACACGGGCGCTGGGAAATATTAAATAAAAAGAATCCAAGAATAATATGCGATACCGGACATAATAAAGAAGGTATCAAACAAGTAATAGATTGTATTGATAGAGAGTTTGATTCAAAAATGGTGAAAGGCAAGTTGCATGTTGTTTTTGGTGCAGTAAGTGATAAGGATGTTGCTGAGATATTTAGGCTACTTAAAACAAACAAGCATTTTGCTTCTGCCCAATATTATTTTTGCAAGCCAAACATACCCAGAGGGATGGAAGTATCTGTTTTGCATAAAGCAGCTTTGAAACAAGGCTTAAAGGGAGAAGTCTATAAATCGGTTAAAACTGCATTAAAAGCAGCTAAAATGGCTGCTAAGTCAAAAGAATTGGTGTTTGTTGGCGGTAGTACCTTTACCGTTGCAGAAGTTGTTTAGTTTAAGCGCGTTATACCTTCTTTACGTTTATACACTCTTGCCCTCGTTTAGCTTCCTGTAGCTCAAAACTTACTTTATCATCGGCTTGTATAGTACCTTTTACATGCTGAATATGTACATAGAAATCTTTTTTTGTTTCATCATCTACAATGAAGCCAAATTTGTTTTTAGTATTAAAAAACTTTACAACTCCTGTACGCATAAAACTTTACTTAAACCGTTTGTAATTCTTAGTTTAATTACAAATGTAAAAATAATTTATTTATTTTTTTCTAAAGCTTAATACCCATTACACAAACATCATCGGTTTGTTCTTCCTCATCTTTCCAATAGCCAAACTCTTCTTCTATTTTATGTTTTTGTTCCTTTAAAGAAGATTTTACTAAACGAGATAAAAACTGCTTTACACGCCGGCTGCCATATCGTTTGCGGGTTAATGAACCAAATTGGTCCTTAAAACCATCAGAAGAAAGATAAAGGGTAGTATCTTCGGGTAATATGATTTTGTGTGTGGTGTAATGCCGCTCTTTTTCTAATTGCCAACCACCAATGGGGTATTTATTTCCCATTATTTCGTGCATTTCATTATTATTAAAATAAATAAGTTTATTAAACGCACCAGCATATTGCAATTCTCTGGTTTCGGGATTAAAGGCACCAATGCCAATTTCCAACCAATCATTATTAAACCCCATTTCAATACCTTGCTGAAAAGTCTCTATCCATTTTCTATCCATGGCATCAAGCACTTCACCTATCTTATCAAAATCTTTTCCCAAAACAAGGTAGTTTAAAAAACTAAGTGCCAGTACCGAAAGCATTGCTCCGCTAATGCCATGACCGGTACAATCGCCAACGGCAAATATTTTTAATTTACCTTTTTGTCCTACCCAATATAAATCTCCGCCAATAATACTTTGGGGTTTATACATAATGAAGTAATCGGTAAACAGTCTCTCAAAATGCCTTTCCTGCGGCAAAATACCTTGCTGCACAAAGGCAGCATAGTGCATACTATCAATTAACCCTTTATTATCTTTATAAAGTTTACGGTACTCAATTTGTAAATCTTCATAATCAATAGCTTCTTCCATTTCAATATCTGTTTCTATGTAAGTCATTCGGCACCATATAAATAAAAGGTTACTACAAATTTACGATGGCAATGCTAAGTTTATGTTAAGCCAATATTAATAAATTGTTATATTAGACAAAGGGCTGATTAGCTCCGTTAAACAAGAAAAAAATGATTTAATTAACTAAAAACTTAACGATTGCTTAACATGACGTGTACAAAAACACATTAGTTTTGCCGCACGTTCTTTATAAATAGTTAAACGCATCTCTTTGGGTTTCATGATAGCTCCCACTTAGGTGCGTTTTTTGTTTATAATAATATTCAGTTATTAACAGGTGCTTTATAATTGTTAATAACATATTTAAAATAAATGAAACTTTCCTTAAAAAACTGCGTTTAAATACCTGTAAGCACAAACTACATGAGGTAAAAGCTATGCTAAACCATTTTATATGAGTAAAGCCAAAGCCAAACCCACTACTGCTATGCCGCAGAAGTAAAGAA
The DNA here is from genome assembly GCA_963763345.1 of uncultured Candidatus Saccharibacteria bacterium. Classification (GTDB taxonomy): domain Bacteria; phylum Bacteroidota; class Bacteroidia; order B-17B0; family Aurantibacillaceae; genus PALSA-968. The sequence continues at coordinate 55,079 of CAVXOV010000052.1, read as the reverse complement.
AAACCTAAAAAACGTATCGGCTAACTGCGCAAACGCGATGCGCATGAAAGAAATGCTTTAGGTAAGCCGAGAAATGCTTTAGGTAAACCAAGAAATGCTTTAGGTAAACCAAGAAATGCTTTAGGTAAGCCAAGAAAAGCTTTAGGTAAGCCAAGAAAAGCTTTAGGTAACGCAAGAAAAGCTTTAGGTAAGCCAAGAAATGCTTTAGGTAAAGTAAGAAATGCTTTAGGTAAACCAAGAAATGCTTTAGGTAAACCAAGAAATGCTTTAGGTAAACCGAGAAATGATGTAGGGAAACGAAGAAAAGAATTAGGATAGGAAATCAATGAAATAATAAAACATAAAAAAACCGACTGCAAGGAATGCAGAAAATAAAAAAACAAAACAAATGAACATCAAACAGTCAGCTCAGTTGCTTGTGTTTAATGCGATAGTAGCCGTATTAAACAGTTTTAGCAGCGTATGGAGTGCCAACACAGTTGTTAGCGCTGCCATCAGTAATTTTACAGCCTACTTAAATACTCTTTTATTGGCAGAAGGAGTGAAACTAACGGGTACCAAGCCCACCACGGCAAGCAAAAACCTGGGGCGAAGTGCGCTTATAACCTTTGCACTGGCACATGCCCGGGCAGGTTTGGCTTATGCAAGCACGAATAATTTGCCTGCCTTGAAACAGATATGCAAAGTAACACCCACTACTTTTAAAAAGATGAAAGAAGTGGATGTGGAGCCTTTTTGCCGAAACATTTATAATGCGGTGCAACCTTATATTGGCAGCATGACTTTATACGGAGCCACTACTGCCAGCATGAGTACGTTTAATACGGCTATGAATAATTATCACGGGTTGGTGGGTACGCCTCAAGCACAAAGGGCTGCCACGCGCACAGCATCATTAACTATTGAACAACAAATTGCAAATATTAAGAATTTGCTGAATGATAATATAGACCCGCTTATTTTACAATATAGCAGCAACGTAGCTTTTATGCAACAGTATGATGCGGCTCGTCATGCCAATACTACGCATCACAGGCATAATGTAATTGCAAAAGGGTTGGTAGTTGATGTACATAATAATTCTTTAGCTAATGCGGTTCTACGAATTGTAGAATTACCTAAACGCCATAAACACATAACCGATGCCGATGGTAAGTATAGTTTTACCCGCCTTAAAATAAATACTACGTATACTATTGAAGTTAGCTTGACAGGTTATGTTACCCAAACTTTTGTGGTGAACGAAAATGCTGCAAAAACTGTAGAACATACTTTTATATTAGTTGCTGTTGGCGGTACTACGCCCACAGGAACCACTACAGGTAGTACGCCCGCAACTGCTTAAACCTAAATATAAGTTCGTTCTTTGAAAACAGGCATAAGTTTGTGCTTAGGCCTTGGTTTAAGAAGTAAAAATCTCTCTGCGCAAGTGGGGAGATTTTTTTGTTTTAGGTTAAACTGAATATAAAAACTTAACGATTTCTTAACGTTAAGGTAACATTATCCGGCTTTTTAAACTATATTTTTGTAAGGCAAGTGAATATCCTATTTTAAAGCTATTGCTTTAAAAAACCATTTGTGTAAATAATATTTTGCATGAAAAAGAATTACTTATTATCACTTGGCATTGGCTTATTAAGTTTAATATCTTATAATATTTTTGCACAAAGCGCATCTTCTGCTTATATCTTAGATGAAGGTTTTACCGGTGCCGGAACTGCACTAAATGCAGGATTTACTACTTTAACAAATGGGGGTACTTATACTTCAAACTCAAATTTTGGAAGAAACTCTCCTTCTATTAAGTTTGATGCTACCGGGCAAATTATTCAATATGGTCCTTGGGTAGGTAGTGCTGATGAAATATCGTTTATGTATCAGGATGAGTCGGGTGTAGGCTCTACATTTGATGTTCAGGAATCAGTTAACGGAACAACATGGACAACCGTAACAAACAGCCCTGCCACTACTATTACAACAGCAGCAACATTTACCGCACCTCTTTTAGCTACATCGCGCTATATAAAAATTACCTATACCAAAGTGGGAAACAGTATGTTTGATGATTTAAGAATAAGAAAGGCTGGTTCTTTTGCAGGAACTAATCATATTAATATACTTGAAGAAATGATTAATGGAGGCTGTGGTAGTTGTGAGTCTTACAATGAATTTATTTATTTTGAAACGGGTGATTCTGCTCTTGATATACACTATTTAGAATTGAATAATCCTACCATGACTTTTGCACCCGGATGCTTGGCTATGGGAGGGAATGGAACGGTAAGCTCGGGTGCAGGAGGTAATAATAATACAAATATAAACTGGACGCTTTTTGCCAACCTTACGGCTGCTGAATTAGCTTATACTACTGCCCGTAATACTACAGCAAACTGTTCTCCTACTCCTTTGTTTATTAACGTCCCTGCTAATAATATTATACCTCAATATTCTAAAGTAATTGCTATGACCGGTAGTGCGCCTGATGCACCTTATAATTTTTCAAATATGTGTGCCAGTATTCCTAATTACGGGCAAGTGTATCTTATTTATGCGAATGATGTAAGTGGTTGTACCGCTTCAGGTAAATATGGAAACACCTGTGCAGCAAATTGCACCCGATTTGTAACCTTATTTAACCATAAAACGGGTGATAATAGCTGTAAAAGTTTCACCACTCCTTCAAGCACAAGTAATGGAGATGGTTGGGATTTTGTATCAGATGCAGCATATACCGGCGGTTGTAACTCTTACATAGTCTTACCTATAAGTTTGCTAAATTTTACGGCTGCTAAAGCAACAGAAGGTATTATGCTTAATTGGTCAACTTCTACCGAAACTAATAGCGATTATTTTGGAGTAGAATATTCTATAGATGGAGAAGATTTCATTCCCTATAAAGAAGTAAAAGCGGCAGGAAACAGTACAGAAATAAAGAATTATAATTGCCCTTTTACTTTGGATATAAATAATGAAACTCCTTATTTTCGCCTAAAAAAAGTTGATAAAAATGGTGCTTTTGAGTACAGTAAAACTATATCGTTAACGATCAATACACTTCAATTTAAAACATATTATAATTCCGATAATTCTTCCATTATAAACATATTCTCATTAAAAGCCCTTACTCAAGTAAACTTTAGCCTGTATAATTTAACGGGGCAAGAGGTATATTCTTCAAGCAATCAATTTAATGAAGGAGATAATCAGTTCTTAATTCCTGCTCCTGAAAGTGGTGGGGTTTATATATTGGTATATCAAAATGGCTCTTCTGCTCCTGTACACAAAAAGGTAATGGTAACAAAATAGATTATAATCCCTTTTGTAAGTTTTATTACTTTAGCTTCAAATTAAAACAATAATTATGGCATTATTTACAAAACTCAGTTTCAGTCATAAGGTAGAAGGAGATATATTGTATATTACCTACACAGGTAAAATCAGAAGAAAAGAAATACTGGAGATAATGAGTAAGGTTTACAAACTTGTTGACCTGCACAAGGCTAAGAAGATACTGATAGATGCTTTAAAGAGTGATGTTTTTTTGGAAGTGAATGATATTGTAGCTATGGCAAAATTACATCCTACTTCTTTTAAACAAGCTAAAACAGCTGTGGTAGAAAAACTAAAGAATGAAAGTCAGTATTCGCTTTACCAAATGGTATCCGAAAATAATGATATTAATATAAAGTTCTTCCCTACTATAGCAGAGGCAAAAGCCTGGTTAGCTTCTTAACTTAAGCTGCCTAATTAATGATGGTGTCCGTGTGGACCATGCACGTGTCCGTGATCTAATTCTTCTGCAGTAGCTTCACGCACATCTAATACACTGCCTACAAAATGCAAATCATAGCCGGCTAATGGATGGTTAAAATCCATTACCACGTGTTCATCGCCAACTTCTACTACCAAGCCATGCATTTGATGCCCTTCACTATCCAACATAGGTAATTCTTCACCTTCTTTCACACGCTCTGCATCAAACTTACCTTCTACATGAAAGGCCTGTTTAGGTATATCTGCTACATAATCCTGATTGTGTTCTCCGTAAGCTGAAGTAGCCTTGATATGAAAATCAAAAGCATCACCAGCTTGTTTGCCTGCCATGTTTTTTTCAAACTCTTCCAACACACCGCCGCCGCCGTATAAAAACACAAAAGGTTTTTCGGTAGATGTTTGTTCAATAAGTTCTTCGGGTTGTTCTTCTAATTTCCCGGTTAAATGATAGTTTACAGATACTACCTTGTTTTGTTCAATTTTCATGCTTGCTGGTTTTGTGTTTTAATTATTAGGTGTATCTATTTACAATTCAAATTTAATGCCTTGTGCTAAGGGTAATGTGTTACCATAATTAATGGTATTGGTTTGCCTGCGCATATATATTTTCCAAGCATCAGAACCACTTTCTCTTCCGCCGCCTGTTTCTTTCTCACCGCCAAAAGCACCGCCAATTTCAGCACCCGAAGTACCAATGTTTACGTTAGCAATACCACAATCAGAGCCTGATACAGCTAAGAACTTCTCTGCCTCGTGCAGACTTCTGGTCATGATAGCACTTGATAGACCCTGAGGGACGTCATTTTGCATAGCAATAGCTTCCTCAATGGTTTTGTATTTCATGATGTAAAGTATAGGTGCAAAAGTTTCATGCTGCACAATACTCATGTGGTTTTCGGCTTCTACAATGCAAGGCTTCACATAAGTTCCGTGTTCAAAACCTTTACCCTCAAGTACACCACCTGCAACCAATACTTTTCCTCCTTCTGCTATTACGCGCTCAATAGAGGCTAAATAACTCTTTACAGCATCCTTATCAATAAGAGGCCCCACATGGTTGTTTTCATCCAAAGGATTACCGATGCGCAATTGCTTGTAGGCATTAATCAATTTTTGTTTTACATCATTATAAATGCTTTCATGGATTATTAAACGACGAGTTGTGGTACAACGTTGTCCGGCAGTACCTACAGCACCAAACACAGCGCCCGGAATGCACATATTCAAATCAGCTGTTTCCGAAATAATAATGGCGTTATTACCACCTAATTCCAACAATGCCTTACCAAAACGCTCGGCTACTTTTACACCTATTTGTTTACCCATGCGGGTAGAACCTGTAGCCGATACAAGAGGTACACGTTTATCGGTAGTCATAAACTCACCTACTTTGTAGTCTCCGTTTACAAGACAAGAGATACCTTCGGGTAATTTATTTTCTTTAGCTACTTCTGCCCAAATATTCTGACAAGCAATAGAACACAAAGGTGTCTTTTCAGATGGCTTCCAGATACAAACATCTCCGCAAACCCAAGCTAAAGCCGTATTCCAGCTCCATACAGCTACGGGGAAGTTAAATGCAGAAATAATACCTACCACACCCAACGGGTGGTATTGCTCATACATACGATGCAAAGGGCGCTCGCTGTGCATGGTTAATCCGTTTAATTGACGAGATAAACCAACAGCCAAATCACAAATATCAATCATCTCCTGTACTTCACCTAAACCCTCTTGCAGGGATTTCCCCATCTCATAAGAAACCAGTTTACCCAAATCGTTTTTATACTTACGCAGCTTATCGCCAAAGCGCCTAACCACCTCTCCGCGCTTAGGAGCAGGCACGGTACGCCAAAAAATAAAGGCTTCGGTAGCGGCTTTCATGGCCATATCGTAATCAGCCTTGGTGGCAGTTTTTACCGTAGCAATCAGCTTACCATCAGCCGGACTATAAGAATCCATATCCTCGCCTGATGCAAAAAAGTTAACACCCGTACTGCAACCCAGGTTATGTTGCTTAATACCTAATACTTGTAATGTTTTTGAAATATCAACCGTACTTTTAGCTGTAAGTGTTTCCATAATTAAAAATTGAGGCACGAAAATAAGGATTTATAGCGAGTTACAATCCATAGTTTATCAACTTAAAGCAACAAAAACTGCTTTAGTAGTATGGTTTTACGGTTTACTGGAACTATTACGGTTACTTCTTTTCACCTCTTAATTCATAAATTTCATCGCTGAACCCAATAATTTTAACTGTTAAATATTGTTTTTTAACAGTTAATTATTATTTTTGTTAGTTCTATACTTAAAATAAACTATATGGCGACCGACGAAAACAGAAAATATAACGAAGAAGCTTTGTACTCTAAATCTGTGAGAGCAGGTAAAAGAACTTATTTTTTTGATGTGCGTTCAACCCGTGCGGGCGATTACTACCTTACCTTAACCGAAAGCAAAAAACGCTTTAACGATGATGGTACTTTTGTTTTTGAGAAACATAAACTGTTTTTATACAAAGAAGATTTTGAAAAATTTACCGAAAACTTCCACGATGCCATTGATTTTATCAAGAAGAATGCACCTGTTACAGAAGCCGCTAATGATAGTGCAGATGGCAGTGGTGTTAGCTTTGATGATCTAGGTAAGTAATACTGCTTAAATTTATTTAGCAGCTAAAGCCTCAACCACTTTTTCCTCTAACTCTTCTCCACGCAAGCCTTTGGCAATTAATTTGCCTTCTTTATCAAGTAACATAGTAAAAGGTATGGTTGTTATACCGTAAAGCTTAGCTGCGGCACTTTCCCAACCTTTCAAATCACTTACGTGGTTCCAGGTTAAGCCATCTGCTTCGTAGGCTTTAACCCATTTACTTTTATCATCATCAAAAGAAACGCCCAGTATTTCAAAGCCTTTTTTGTGGTATTTCTTATACATAGCCACCACGTTAGGGTTCTCCTTACGGCAGGGACCGCACCATGATGCCCAAAAATCTATCAACACCACTTTGCCTTTAAAAGACGATAAAGAAATCATCTTCCCATCAGGTGTAGGTAAACTAAAATCAGCAGGAACTTCACCAACCTTTAAGCTGTTTGCTTTCTGAGACTGCATTTCATAAGCCATAATATCTTTTTTAAGGTTTGCCAGATACTTACTGCTTGGGTATTTAGCGCTAAGTGCTGCTTCTACTTCTTTATATAAATTAAGATATTTATCAGGGTTTAATTGCTGAATGCCTGCCAGTACTGCCAATGATTCTTTAGCACTTGGTAACCAAACCTGCAAAACGCTCTTGATAATTATCAATCATGGTATTATAAACTTTCCCAAAAACTACGTTAAGAGAATCCATACGCAGGGAATCCATTTTCATAGTTCCCACTCTTGCCTGAAATGCCTGTTGCATAGAGTCGGTACGTTGTTGAATTTCTCTACCTAATTTGTTAAATTCAAGGAACATCTCAGTATCCTCAGAACCTGTTGTTGTATAAGTATTTCCAAGGTTTTTATAATCGCCTTTAATAGTTATTTTTTGTGTGGAATCTAAAACTAACATAGCAAAGTTTTGTTCAGTTACTTTTACACGATAAAAACCGGCAGAAGGAGATGCATGGGTAAAAGCAAAGTTTCCTTTATCATCTATTACAGCTGAATCTAAAACAACTTTAGCACCCGGAGCCAGTTCTTCAAAGTAAACAGCATCGCCTTTAGCAGCATTAGTAAACGTGCCTGATAATTGAAAAGAAGAGTTTCCTTTTTCTTTACCACCACAAGCAGCAAGCAAGGTAGATACAGCAAGGATAGAGATTGTTTTTTTTGAGATATTTAATTTCATAGGATGTAATTTAAGCGCGTCAAAAGTACAAATTGTAAAAGAACAATAAGCATTTAACAAAACTGTAATAGAAAAATGCCTAAATTAGCATCAAGTGAAAAAGAGCCTTTTAATACTTTTTGTCATACTGAGTGGATGGCGAAGCATTAGCACAGGATATACATTTATCCCAATTCTGGGCAAACCCTTTGTATTTAAACCCTGCGCAAGCCGGTATGTTTGATGGAGATTACCGCGTGGCAGGTGCTTTCCGAAACCAATGGAGAACAGTACCGGTTAATTATACAACCTTTTCTTTTTGTGGTGATGCCCGTTTTACCAATGTACTTTCTCAGCAGGGTGGGGCAGGAGTGGGGTTGATTTTTAATAGTGATAACTCGGGTGATAGTCGTTATACTATTAATCAGTTTTATATGCCTTTATCTTATATACAAAAGTTTAAAGGAGATACCAATTTAAGTATTTCATTGGGTATATCTCCGGGTGTGAGCAATATCTCTTTCAATACTAAAAGACTTACTTACGATAATCAGTTTAATGGAGATGCTTACGACCCAACACTTCCTTCGGGTGAGAATTATCCAACACAATCTAAAACCTATTTTGATATAGGTTCGGGTTTAGCAGTTCAGTATAAATTAAAGAACATGGGGTACATTACAGGAGGTATAAGCCAATCACATCTTACTCGTCCCAATGTTTCTTTCTTTAAAAGCGAAGGCGTTGATTTGTATATGAAATCTAACGGATACTTAAACGTTAAGTACCCTATTAAAGATATACTATACTTACATGCCGATGTTATGTATGAACATCAGGGGTCTTTCCATGAAACTATTCTAGCAGGAAGAGTGGCTTATATTTTAGATAAAAAAGAAAATATATCTGTTAATGCAGGTCTTTCGGCGCGTTTACAAGATGCTTTTATTCTGTTATTAGGTATGGATTATAAACGACTTCGTTGTGGCGTAGCCTACGATATAAACACATCAAACTTTACACCCGCCACTAATAAACGAGGTGCTATTGAAGTGGCATTACTTTATATCTTTAATAAAGCACCTGTGTTTACTCCTAAAAAGAGGAGTTGTCCTGTTTATATGTAGTATGGGTAAAAGGCAGGCGTATATATTATTTCTGGTAATTTCTTTATTTCTTATTCAACAACACTCTTTCTCACAAAGCTTAAAAAAGCTTTTAAAACAAGCTACAGAAGCTATGGCACAAAAGGACTATTTTTCTGCTGCGCAGCTATATAATCAGGTAATATTAAAAGACTCTACTACCATTGAATACCAATATTTATATGCAACTGCCAGTCGTTTGAATTTTGATAATGACATTGCGTACTATTGGTATTTAAAGGTTTTTAAAGTTGATAATGGCAATGTTTATCCTGAAACTATTTTTTGGTTAGGCGAGTTGCTTAAAAGTAAAGCACAATACAAACAGGCAAAGAAATACTTTGTAAAGTTTACTTCAAAAAACAAAAAGAGCAGAGATGAGCATTTAAAAAAGATGGCAGAGAAATCGAAACTGGAAGGAGAGTCATGCGATTTGGCACAAATACTTATTAAGAACCCATTGCCGGTTAGTATAGAGCATTTAGACAGCAATGTAAACTCTAAAGTATCGGAATACGCGCCCATAGAGGTCGACAGCCTTTTATACTTTTCTTCTTTAAGAGATAAAAAAGATAAAGACAAGAAAAATGATTTGTCTTACAATAAAATATTTATCTCTAAAAAGGAGAATCAGAAATGGCAACGTGCTACTGAGATGGATTCTATTATTAACAGGCGTGGGGTACATACCGCTAACTCCTGCTTTAATAAGGATTATACCGAGATTGTTTTCTCGGAATGCAAACAAAAAGACGCGTCAACTTTTATCTGCAAACTATATAATTCTAAATATATGAATGGCAAATGGACTAACCCCGAAATGCTTAAAGCCCCTATAAACACCGAAGGCTCTACTACTACACAGCCCTGCATGGGTGAACTGAATAAAGAAACCTATTTGTTTTTTGCTTCTGACAGGAGTGGGGGACAGGGCGGTATGGATATTTGGTACAGCAAAAAAACATCGGATGAAACGTATGGAGAAGCCATAAATGCCGGCAAACTAATTAATAGTTACGAGGATGAAATAACGCCTTACTTTGAAACGGTTACGCAAACATTATACTTCAGTTCTAATCATCATAAAGGCTTGGGTGGTTTTGATATTTTTAAGAGCGATTATAAAACCGATGCTTTTAAAGCCCCTGAGAATGCAGGTTACCCGGTTAATAGTCCGCTAAATGATATTTACTACAGCAATAATAGTAAGAAAGATAAAGCCTATCTTTCTTCCAACAGGGTGGGCTCTTATTTTGAAGAGAAACAAAGTTGTTGTAACGATATTTATGCGTTTGCCATCACTCCTTTGATAGTTGATAAACCCGATACACTGGTGAAACCTGTTGATAGTGCGATGATTTCCATTAACCATATGAAAGTATTGGTGCCGCTTACTTTGTATTTTCATAACGACCAACCCGATGCCAAAACCCTTGCCATTACTACCAAAAAGAATTACAAAGCTACCTGCGAGGCTTATTTGGCAATGAAACAACAATACTTGCAAGAATTTGCCAAAGACCTGAAAGACCCTGATAAAACAGCCGCCGAAAACAAAGTAGAGAACTTTTTTGAAGATAGCGTACAGGCAGGGTTAAATGATTTAGAACGCTTTGCCCTTTTGATGGAGGATGTATTAAAACGTGGCGAGACGATAAAGATTACCATGAAAGGCTTTTGTTCTCCACTTGCCTCAACAGATTATAACGTGAATTTGGCTAAACGAAGAATAAGCAGTTTGCAAAATTATTTTAACCAATATAAAAATGCCATGTTTATGCCTTATGTGCAAAGTGGAAAGCTTATTTATTACGAAGAGAACGTGGGCGAATTACCTGCCAGTAAGCAAAGTGATAATTACTACGACACCCGAAACAGTATATACAACCCCGGGGCAGCAGCAGAGAGAAAAATACAGATTATTGCCATTTCGGAAATAAGATAAATGGTAAGTGTTAAGCTTATGCAGATATTAAGAAGATTTTGTATGTTTGTTTTAAATTAAAAAGGAGTTAACCGAAAAGCCTTTAAGTGAGTAGGTAGATTTTAAAAAATTAAACATGAAAATAATTACACTGAAAACCTTAGCAACAGGTATAGTTGCCGGAATGCTTTTACTTACAAGTTGTGGTAAAGATGGCGCTACAGGGCCACAAGGACCTGCAGGAACAAACGGTACAAATGGGGTCGCAAATATTTCAGTTCAAGATTTTACTATTAGTACCTGGAGTTTATCTACTACAGCCACTACTTATTTTTACACACAACAACCGGTTACCAATTTAAATGCAGATGTTAATAGTAATGGAGCCGTTGAAGTATTTTTTAGCATTAGCGGTGGTAATAATTGGACAGCTTTGCCTATGACACAATATGTATCTGGTACGGGTGGTGCTGATTATTATTTTAATTATACTACTTCTGCATTAGGATTTATAGAAGTGGATTGGACAAGTAGCAGTAGTTTGACGGCCGGGTATGATCCTAACAGTATTTTTGGCACTACGGTTCAGCTTAAAGTAGTAGTTATTCCTCCTTCAATGAGGAAAGCTAACCCAGATGTAAACTTCCATAACTATAATGAGATTAAGAAGCATTTTAAAATATAATAAATAAAAGCAGATTGATTTAATTAAGAAAAGCCCGTTTTATACACGGGCTTTTTTATTAGATAAGATTTTGTATGTTTGTTTAGAAATTAAAGTCTGTTAATTAAGAATTTAAAGTAAAAAATATGAACGTAAGAAACATTACAACAGCAGCGACAAGTTTGATACTAATTGCAGTATTATCTACAGGGTGCAGGCACCACAGAGAGGTGGTTTATGTGAACGGAACTCCGCCACCGGCAAATAATACGGTTGTTTACAATAATACACCTCCGCCGGTAAATAATACAGTTGTTTATACCAACAACCAACAACAACCAACCCCACCGGTGGTAAGTATAGTTACGCCGGTTACTAATTTTGCAAGCCCTGGAAACTATATAACTGTACGTGGAAATGTGCAGAATGTACTTTTGGCTCATCAAATAAATGTGTCGCAAAACGGGTATCCGGTAAGGTATTTTTCTTACGACCCTTTTAATGGTAATTTTCATTTCCAAACGTTTTTACAACCAGGCGCTAATAATATTATTGTAACGGCTAATAATGCTTATGGAACGGGTTCTCAGGGAGTAACCGTATTTTTTAATCAGCCAACAGGTGGTGGTTATGTTAACGGAGGGAATTATCCAAACAATTCAATTAACCCTAATGCTATAAATAATAATGGGGGAAGTAACTATCCAAATAACTCGATTAACCCTAATGCTGTAAATAATAATGGAGGTAATTATCCAAACAACTCAATTAACCCTAATGCTAACGTAACTCCTAACGGAGGGAACTATCCAAATAATTCCATCAATCCGAATGCTGTAAATAATAATAATGGAGGTAATTATCCGAACAACTCGATTAACCCTAATGCTAATGGAGGACCAAGAGGAGGATATAACCCTAATAATAACATGGGAAGCCCTACCATACAATACACCAATCCTTCTTCAACTCCGGCGGTTGTTACAGTTGCAAATTATAATGTAAGTGCATTAGTTCAGAATGTGGCAAACGCTAATCAGATTACAGTTAATGTGAATGGTTCTAATATCCCATCATTTAACTTTAATGCGTATAACCATTCTTTAACCTTTGGTGTAAATCTTTTAACAGGCTTTAATAGTATTCATATAAGTGCAAGTAATGGAGTAGGTACAGCTTCTCAATCTACTGTTATAGATTATAAACCAACTGCTGCTGCGCCCCCTCGTATAGTGGTGTTTAATCCGGCAACAAGCCCGTTTAGCAGCTTGCAACAAAATATGATTGTAAGTGGTTATGTGTATAATGTTACTTCATCATCTGAAATTAGTGCCAGTTTTAACGGTAGTCCGATAAGCTTTAATTATAATCAAACTACACAAGAGATTGAAGTTCCGGTGAATTTAACGGCTAATAGCAACCAATTAACTATTACAGCAAACAACCCATCAGGAACGGATAGTAAACCGGTAACCTTATTGCTGGTAACAAATAACCCACATGTGGGGCAACAAAATCCTAATATACATTCAGGAGGAGTTATACAGATAGACCAGAACAACACCATTAATAATACCCCTCATATAGGGCAACAGAACCCAAACATACAAACGGGTGGTGTTACGTATATAGATCAAACTAATAATGGTACTAATAACACACCTCATACAGGACAACAAAATCCTAATTTGCAAACAGGTGGTGTTACCTATATTGACCAAAATATGAATGGCACAAACAATACGCCTCATACAGGACAACAAAACCCTAATTTGCAAACAGGTGGAGTTACTTATATAGATCAGCATCTTAATACCAATACAGGAGGCACAGCTACCGGGCAAGCGGGCGTACACCATGCGCCTGAAATTACACGCACATCTCCGGCTTCGAGCCCTTATACAACTATGAGTGGGGTTATTTCTGCGGCTGCAAATGTAAATGGTGTAACCAATTCATCGGAGGTATCTGTAACCTATAATGGTTCTTCGGTTTCATTTTCATATAACCCGCAAATAAGCGAGGCTTTAAACTTTACCTCTCCGCTTAGCCCGGGTATGAATACCTTTGTTATAAGAGCAACCAATTCTTACGGCACAACTACGCAGGATATAAGTGTAAACTATGTGCCTACTAATACAAGTGGTAATACAAATGGAAACCCTAACTTGCATTTTGCATCGGGAACAAATGTAGCTTCTAATACGCCAAGAGAGTTAAATACAAACAGTACTCCACAACGTACAGAGCCTATTAAGGTTAATACCACCAAGCCTGTTATAAACAACGAGAAAGTAGAACCTAAAAAGAAGTAAGCTGTAGTTACCTTACTATAACCACCTTTTTAGTGGCTACATCAGGGTTGTGGATGGCGATTTGATACACGCCCTTGGCTAAATCTGCCTCATCCATGGTAAGTTTTACATCCTGAGTGCCATAGGGTGTTTGTTTCGCTTCTGTTAGTGTGCGCTCCGCAACGGCGTGATGTTCTTCCGTAACGGCGTGATATTCTTCCGTAACGGCCTGATACTCCTCCGCAATGGCGTGATGTTCTTCTGCTCCCGTTAGTTAGGGGTTGCCACCTGAAAGGCTAAAAACGGGTTAACACTTAGCTGATATCCTTATCAAGCACCTTTATTTTAACCAAACCCACGCTTTGTTTCACACGTTGCAGGATGGTAATCTCATATCCACTAACGCTCCTTTTTTTGTTTACTGCCGGTATTCTGCCAAAAATATAGTTTACATAGCCCGACATGGTATCGTAATGTGGGCTTTCGGGTAGGGCAATGGGTAGTGATTCGTTTAAATCTCCAATCTTGGTTTGTGTCTTAATAATGTATTCCGAATCGTTTATCTTTTCAATATCGGGTTTCTCATCATCGTGCTCATCTCTAATCTCGCCCACCAGTTCTTCAATAATATCTTCCATAGTAACGATACCAGCAGTTGAACCAAACTCGTTGGTAACAATACCTATTTGGGCATGCAGGCGTTGAAAATCGCGCAGCAAATCATTCACCTTCATGCTCTCAGGTACAAAGTGTGCGGGGCGCATAATTTCTTTAATACTGGTAAAACGATTATCAACAACGGCTTTCAGTAAATCTTTACTGTGAATGATACCAACCACATTATCTATATCCCCTAAGTATACTGGCAAACGAGAATACCCTTCTTCTATGATTTTCTTAATAATGTTTTGATGCCCCATCTCAATATCAATAGCCGAGATGCGGTTTTGAGGAACCATAATTTGTTTAATAATACGGTCGTCAAAATCAAATACGTTTTGTATCAATTCATTTTCAGACTGTTTAATAGCACCCGATTCTTCACTCTCAGTCAATATCATTCTTAGCTCTTCTTCGGTATGCGAATCATTAATCGCCCCTTTAATACCCATCATGCGTAAAATAAGTGCAGAGAATTTATTGATGAACCATATAAACGGACTAAAAACAACAAAGAATACACGTAAGGGCAATGAAAGTGCAATGGATGTGTTCAGTGGGTTTCTGATGGCGATGATTTTTGGGGCAAGCTCGCCAAATACAATATGGGCAACGGTAATTAAAGTAAAACCAACCGGAACCGCAATACGATGGGCGGTTAAATCGGTTATATTAAGATTAAAATAATGAAGCAGTTTTAGGATGGATAACGCTACCACATCTTCGCCAATCCAACCAAGGGCAAGACTGGCAAGGGTAATACCCAATTGTGTTGCCGAAAGGTATTTATCTAAATGAGAGATAATATGAGCAGTCATTTTTGCACGGCGACTACCGGCAGTAACCTTTAATTCAACCTGCGAGGCACGCACCTTAACAATAGAAAACTCTGCGGCTACAAAAAAGCCATTTAGCAGCACTAATAGAATAGTAAATAAATATCCAAGAATCATATCCGTGATTTAGTGTTTAAAAAGAAAAGAAGTGTTTAAGAAAGAAATGGTTAACTGTTTGTGCAAAATAATACTGACTCGACCGCCCATTTTTAGTAATTATGCAAACAAAAATAAGCAATATTTTTGACTTTGCTTTAAACACCAACTATGCCCCAATCTTTCAGCTTTAGAAAGCTGGTTAATATAAAAAACCCTAACAGTATTTATGTATATGCTGTAATAGTGGGGGTATTATGCGGAATAGCCTCAATGGGATTCTCTTTTATACTTAGCTTGCTTGAGTCATTTTTTAACTCTTTACACACGCAAACTGCTGAAAAGACAGAGACTATAGTTCAAAAAATAAGCTTTGCAGCACAAAACCCAAGCACTAGCTTAATTGTATTGTTTTTACCTGCTTTTGGCGGATTAATTGCAGGTTTAATCGTACATTTTTTCTGTAAAGATGCCTCAGGCACCGGTACCGATGAGATGATTTATGCCTTTCATTATAAAGAAGGAAGAATAGATACACGCGTTCCATTCTTTAAAGCTCTGGCCACACTATTTACTTTACCAACAGGTGGTAGCGGAGGTAAGGAGGGACCTATTTCCCTAATAGGAGCGGGTATAGGCGTTTGGTTATCAAATATATTAAAAACAGGCGCAAGGGCAAGACGAACTTTGTTACTAGCGGGTACAGCAGCAGGTTTAGGCTCTGTGTTTCGTTCTCCGTTAGGTGGTGCACTTACGGCAGCCGAAATGGTGTATCGCCATGATATTGAAAGTGATGCGCTTATTCCCTGTTTTATCTCATCTGTTACGGCGTATTTAGTTTATATTGGTTATGCAGGTGCCGAATCGGCTTTTCATATTACTACCCCACAAGCATTTCATGCCAATGAAATTGTGTTTTATCTGCTGCTGGGAGGTTTGTGTTTCGCGTTTGGCTATCTGCTTATCAAGGGGTTTAAGGATACGCGCACTTTCTTTGATAAAATAAGGGTACCAAAATGGTTAAAACCTGCTATTGGTGGTTTGCTTACTGGTGCCATTGCTATTTTATTCTTTAGTATTTCAGGTACCGGAAACGATTATTTAAGCTATGTTATAAATGGGCATTTTCCCGATTATTTTCCGGTAGAAGGAGCTATTGCCATAGTGCTTAGCTGCCTTTCTATTGCCTTTTTAAAGATTGTTGCCAGTACGTTAACTATTGGTAGCGGAGGGTCTGCCGGTATATTTGGTCCCTCTTTGTTTATTGGTGCTATGTTGGGCGCAGCAGTGGGTACGTTGGCTCAATTGGTATTCCCACATCAACAAGTAAGTATAGCTTCTTTTATGGTAATTGGCATGGGGGCATTTTATGCGGGTGTAGCTCAGGCTCCCGTGGCAGGTATTGTTATGATTATCGAAATGAGCGGTAATTACTCATTGCTGCCGCCTATTATTATCGTATCTGTTTTTACCTTTTTACTCTCACGAAGGATATCTTTCTATAAAAATCAGGTAGATAACCGCTTTAAATCTCCCGCACATAGTTATAACATGCGAAATGATGTTTTGGAAGGCACCTCTTTAAAAGATTTCTTCCCCGAATTCAGGGTGTTGGCAACTGCTAATGCCAACTGGACTTTCTCTGAATTAAAACATCAGGCGGCTAATATACATGCCAGCGATTTTGCTGTGATTGATAATGATTGGAACTATTTGGGCAATATATCTTTAAGAAACATAAACGTAAAAAAAGAAGATCAGGAAAAACCTATCAATAATTATATTGAAAAAATACCTGCCGTAAACAGCAACGAGAACCTAAGTAAAGCACTTAATATCATACTTGAGCATGATATAGATAAAGTAGCCGTAATTGAAGGAGACAAGTATGTTGGTTACGTGCGCTACCGTGATATATTTGAAGCTTATAATACTAAAGTAAAACAACTTTAAGCTCTAAATAGAAGATAGTATACTCTTTTGGGAAGGGAGACATCTCTCATGTGAGCGAAGATATCTCTTTTGTAAACGTAGATAACTCCCTTATGTCCAAAGACATCTCCCGTGTGTCCGAAGACATCTCCCGTGTGTCCGAAGACATCTCCCGTGTGTCCGAAGACATCTCTCGTGTGAGCGAAGATATCTCTTTTGTCAAGGAAGATAGCTCCCTTGTGAACGTAGACAGCTCCCTTATGTCCGAAGACAACTCCCGTGTGTCCGAAGATATCCTCCGTATCAACGAAGGAAACTCTTTTGTCAAGGAAGACAACTCACTTGATAAGTTTGCGTTATCAAAACATCAAATTGCCTTAAAGCAATAGTTTTTTGCGTTTTTAATCGTAAAATTGCAGAAGAATTCATGAAACATTTTAAACGCTTAACCATTATCTTGTTTCTTGGCTCTTTTGTATTGTTACTTAGCTGCAAAAAATACCCCGAAGACCATAAATTTATGGAGTTTACATCTCCCGAAAACAGACTGGAAGGCAACTGGTTACTTACTAATTATATCATAAATAATGTAGATTCTACTGCTACCCTTTATAACCGTTATGATGGTTATAATTACATCGGTACGCCAACACCAAGCCCTCAGTATGGCAATCTTGTATTGGAGGTTGGTACTTCAGAAAATAACCTCCACCAGCACCCCCTAAACATATATAGCATTGGCGGCACAGGTACCATCAGATTTGAAAAGCACAAAAGAGCTTTAGAAATAGATTTTACGGTTACGGGTTATAAATATTACCCTGCGGTTACCGTTGATTCTGTTGTAGTTTATAATTTATTTATAAGTAATTCTAACTGGGATATTAGAGAGCTAACTAAAACTAACCTAAAAATAAGCAATACCATTAACCATACCAATTACAGCATAGAGTTTACTAAGCAGAAGATATGAAGCTTCTGTTTAGTACTCAAATGAATTTTTTATCATCTTACGAACGCAAACAGTATATAAAAAAGTATTTTAATATTTATTGTGCCGAATAAAAAGTAACAGCAATTATGCTACAATCAGATAATTTTTTAATTAAAGCCTTATATAAAGATAATTTTAAATACCCTAAGATTTTATTTGGATTAGCCTGCATTTATTTCTGTTTTTTCTATCAACTAGATACAATGAATTTGGTTGATTGGGATGAAGCAAGAGTTGCAAAAAGTTCTTATGAAATGAGTAAGAATAATAATTTTATAGCGGTAATGTATGAGGGGAAACCTGATTTTTTGAGTACAAAACCATCTTTACTTCATGTTATACAATCTCTTTTTATTAAATGTTTTGGACTATCAGTTTTATCTGTTCGTTTACCAAGCGCTATTTGCGGTCTTTTGCTAAGCGGATTATTGTACTTTTTTATTCAAAAAACAGTAAAGAACAATCTTCTAGCTTGTTTATGTGTTTTAATTTTCATTACTACTCCTGCTGTAATTGCAGATAATCATTCTTTTCGATCTGCAGATTATGATGCCTTACTTGTCTTTACTTCATTTACTGCATCAGTATTTATATTTTTATTCTTTGATACCTTTAAGACAAAGTATCTTTACTGCTTTTTTATTTTTCTACTAATGGGTGTTTTATGTAAAGGTATTGCCGGATTATTTTACATCCCAGGAATAGTCATCTATGCACTATATAAAAAACAAGTGATTTTTACGCTAAAAAACAAACATTTTTATTTTTCCCTATTATGTTTTATAATACCTGTTATTACTTATTTATTTATACGAGAGAGTTTAACTCCTGGGTATCTATCTGCCCTTAATAACAATGAAATTTTAGGAAGGTATCACAACACACAAGGTTTTTCTAGCAATGAAGATGGTGGAAATTTTTGGTTTAACTATGATTATATTATTCAAAGTCGGTTTAATTATTTTTATTTTTTAATACCCTGTGGTTTTATTATCGGGTTATTATCAAAAAACTCCACCCTAAAAAACATTAGTATATATGCAATGCTGTTAGCTGGTAGTGCTTTTCTTATTATTAGCGTTGCTTCAGGAAAAAATATTTGGTACGATTTACCTATTTATCCATATATAACAATCCTTACAGCAATTTGTGTTTTTTATGTATTTGATTTTTTGAGTAATATAAACTTCAATTCGGCTATTAGCTCTACCAACTTAATTCCTTATTTGTTTTTATTTATAGTTTTTGTTTTTCCATTCTCCAATGCCTTATCAATTGCTAATGAACCTTTAATGACACGTTATAAAGAATATGGATATAACAATGTTATCCAAGATTATATTAAACAGCATTGGGTAAATAATAATGATATTCTTGCTTTGCCTAAAGATATTGGTTTAACCCAAAGTCAAAAATTCTATATTGATTTAGCCAAAGAAGATTATGTTAATTTACGTGTTAAAAAAGGTCCTTTTAATGTAGGTGAAAAACTTATCGTAGCTCACAAAGAACTTCAACAAGAAATAGAAAACACTTATAATTATAAGTTAATTAATCAATACAGAGAGATTAACGTGTATAGGCTTATTTCAAAAAGATAAGGTTACTGGTAGACTGGAAATAACCCTACTTCTTCACCCGCTCCACATAAGCAGAGGTGCGGGTATCAATTTTAATTTTATCGCCCTCGTTTACAAATAAAGGTATCATCACAGTAGCACCTGTTTCAACAGTAGCGCTTTTTAAAGTGTTAGAGCTGGCGGTATCTCCTCTAATGCCGGGCTCGGTATACGTAACATCAAGCTCTACAAAAGTTGGGGCTTCGGCCAAAATAGGACTGTCTTCTTCAAAGGTTATCTTTACTTCCATACCTTCTTTTAAGAATTTCAATCCATCACCTAAGGTTTTGGCAGATATATGTACTTGGTCAAACGTTTCGTTATCCATCACCACAATAAAATCTCCTTCAGTATATATAAACTGCATCATTTTATAATCTACTCTTACCAAAGTAACCTCTTCGCCCGAACGGAAACGGTTTTCAGTTTGTTTGCCGTTCATTAAGTTGCGCATTTTAGCCTGATAAAAAGCACGTAAGTTGCCCGGTGTGCGGTGTTGCCATTCTGTAATTAAACAAAGTTCTCCGTTGTATCTAAGTACCGAACCAATGTTAACGTCTCCTGTATTTGCCATGATTTTTTATTTATTAATTTACTATGTGATTTATTTAACTACTTCTTCATGCGATTCTAGTACAACACCCATTGCACAGAATTTATCTATGCGGGAAGAAATACGCTCATCAGCTGATTTGCTTTCTAGTTCTATGATATAACCGCTAATAGCTTTTTTAACGTTCTCAAAGGTTTGAGCCGGGTTATTGTGCGCACCGCCAAAAGGCTCGGGTATAATATCATCAATCAATTTGTTTGCCAGCATATCTTCGGCAGTAAGCTTTAGGGCTTCGGCAGCTTTTTCTTTAAAATCCCAGGTGCGCCACAAAATAGTAGAGCAATTCTCAGGAGAGATAACCGAGTACCAGGAGTTCTCCAGCATCACTACTTTATCGCCAATGCCAATGCCAAGTGCACCACCCGAAGCTCCTTCGCCTATTACAATACAAATAACGGGTACTTTTAACTGAGACATTTCCAGTAGGTTTCTGGCAATGGCTTCTCCTTGTCCGCGCTCTTCGGCTTCCAAGCCCGGAAATGCACCAGGGGTATCAATAAAGGTAATAATCGGTTTATTAAACTTTTCGGCAATTCGCATCAGGCGCAAAGCTTTGCGATAACCCTCGGGGTTTGGCATCCCAAAGTTTCTAAACTGACGCTCTTTGGTATTCCTTCCTTTTTGCTGACCAATCAGCATATATGTTTTCCCGTCAATATCGCCAAAACCACCTACCATAGCTTTATCGTCTTTCACAGTGCGATCGCCATGCAGCTCTATAAAGTTTCCACCGGTTAGGGTGTTTATATAATCAAGGGTATAAGGTCTTTCAGGATGGCGAGATAGTTGCACCCTTTGCCATGGGGTAAGCGATGAATAGAGTTGTACTTTGGTTTCCTGTATCTTATCTTCCATTTGTTTGATAGAGGAAGACACATCCACTTTACTTTTGGTGGCTACATCTTTTAATTTCTGAAGCTCTTTTTCCAGCTCTTCAATAGGTTTCTCAAATTCAAGATAAGTCATTTAATTAAAAAATAAGAGGGCAAATATAGCAAAAGTTAGATTTAAAAGCCATAAGGCTTTTGGGGCGTTCCGTTGGTTACAAAGCCCAATAATTAACCCCGCTAGCGCGGATTTGCAATCCGTGCTTTAATCGAGCGCCCAACTAAGAAGACTTCTTATGCACATAATTTGCCAAAGAGCGCATGGCAAACAGCAGGCTAAGCAAGGTTAATATACCTCCTAAAATAAAGGCAGCCCCGGGGAAGTAAACCCCGTGGTGGGTGCTTGTGAAGTATGCGAAAATGCCCGTCATAAGTGGTGGGCCAATAATAGAGGTGGCGCTTTGCAGACTGGCAAATACGCCTTGTATCTCGCCTTGCTCGTTGGCAGGCACCTGGTTAGCCATAATGCCCTGCATGGCGGGGCCGCCAATACCCCCCAAACAATAGGGAATGAGGAAGGCAAACATCATCCAGCTTTGAGAGGCAAAGGCAAACAAGATAAAACCTATGGCAGAAAGTAGTAACCCGAAATAAACCGAGCGCTTAGGTCCCAGTTTAGGGTTTATGATGCGGATTAAACCACCCTGCACAATGGCCACCAACACACCCACCACCCCAAGCGAGTAACCCACCATGGTTTCATCCCACTTGAATTTCTCCATGGTGTAGTATGTCCAGTTGCTTTGCACCGCATGATGAGCTGTGTATATAAATATGAGAGATACCACCAAACCCAGTATAACAGGGTACTTCTTTATTTGTTTAAACGTACCTAAGGGGTTAGCTCGCTTGAAATCAAAGGTGCGGCGGTTCTCTAGCTTTAACGATTCGGGCAGGATAAAATAGCCATACAACCAATTAATAAAACTAAGAATACCTGCGGCTATGAATGGAAGTCGGGCGCCGTAATGCCCTAATATCCCTCCTATAACAGGACCAATGATAAAGCCTAAGCCAAAGGCAACGCCAATCATACCAAAGTTTTGCGCACGCTTTTCGGGTGTAGAGATATCGGCAATATACGCTGCGGCCGTACTGATACTGGCTCCGGTAATGCCGGCAAAAGCACGGGCTACAAACAACCAGCCAATGGTGGGGGCAAAAACAAGTGCCACATAATCTAAGCCAACGCCAAACAGAGAGAACAATAAAACAGGGCGACGGCCGTAGTGGTCGCTAAGATTGCCTATAACAGGAGAGAACAAAAACTGGAAGATGGAATAGGTAAACAACAGCCAACCGCCATAGATGGAAGCCTCGCTAAGTGTGCCGCCAGTTAACTGCGTAATTAGTTTAGGTATAACAGGTATGATGATGCCGAAGCCGATAACATCTATCAGTATGGTTACAAAAATAAAACCTAAAGCTGCTTCTCTTTTTTTGCCCGACATGCGGCAAAGTTATTAGTAAATAGGAAATAGCGAATAGGCACTTTCTAATCACCATTAACTATTGGCTATTAACTTTTATTATCTTCGCAACCCTAATAAAATGCAGCAGAAGAAATTCATAACCAATTTAGCCATACTGATATGCCTGAACCTGCTTATAAAGCCATTCTGGACGCTGGTTATAGAACCATCGGTACAATTTAAAGTAGGGAATACCTCCTACGGAGAGTACTTCGCGCTGTTTAACTTCTCCTTCCTTTTAAACATCCTGCTTGATTTTGGCATAACCAACTTCAATAACAAGAACATAGCGCAGAATAACCACCTGTTGGAGAAACACTTCTCGGGGTTGTTCTTCCTTAAACTCCTGTTAGGTATTGTTTACATAACTGTAACAGTAGTACTTGGTATTTTGGTAGGATATAACATTCGTTATTTAAAGTTACTATTCCTCTTAGGATTCAATCAGTTCCTTATTTCTATGATATTGTATTTGCGCTCTAACCTGTTAGGCTTGCATGCCTTTAAATCGGATAGTATCATATCAGTATTAGACAGGTTTATAATGATAGGTCTTTGCTCGTTAATGCTTTGGACTGCTTACACAGGCATTGAGGTTGATATTATGAACTTTGTCTATGCCCAAACATTAGGTTATACACTAACAGCCATTTTTGCCTTCATCGTAGTGTATAGGAAGACAGATAACTTCACCTTATCATGGAATCGTCCGTTTTGGATAATGATATTAAAGAAAAGCTTCCCTTTTGCAGTATTAGTATTGCTAATGACTTTCTATAACCGCTTAGATTCGGTAATGATAGAAAGGCTTTTACCCGAAGGAGAGGGTGCTACGCAAGCCGGTATTTATGCCAAAGGTTTTAGGTTATTAGATGCTGCCAATATGATTGCCTATTTGTTTTCTATACAGTTGCTACCCATCTTTAGTCGTATGCTAAAGTTTAAAGAAGATGTGCAGAACTTGGTTAAATTATCTTTTACTTTATTAATTGTCCCTGCTATTATTTCTGCTGCAGTCGCCTGGTTTTATCAGAATGAACTAATAGCTCTTATAAACCACGGCGTAACCGATTCGGCAACCATCTTCTCAATGCTTATGACCTGCTTTATAGCCATATCAACCACCTATATATTTGGTACCTTGCTTACTGCCAACGGAAATTTAAAACAACTGAATACCATGGCAATTATAGGTATTTCTATCAACCTTATCTTAAACTTGGTTCTTGTTCCCCATTTCAAAGCTATGGGTGCAGCTTATTCAAGTTTGGTAACCCAGTTCTTTACGGCTTCTGTGCAGGTTTATTTGAGCTATAAGATATTTAAGTTTAAAGTAAACTACCGCCTTATCGTTATCCTTATTATATACATAATAGGTGTGGTTGGGGCAGGTTTTGCCAGCAAGATGTTATTCTCAAACTGGTATATGGGTATGGGGCTTATGTGTGTGCTTTGTGGTATTTGGGCTTTGGTAACAGGGCTTATCAGCTTCAAGTCTATTATGCGGTTTATGAAGTATTAAACAGCCTTTCCATAAGTAATCAACAGGTAATTAACTTCTTTTACACAGCCATTCAACAGTACTTATTAACTAATCTTAATAAACTACTTGTTCATCCCATCCATAATCTGCTGGATAACCTTCATGGTAAGGTAGGCATCATCTAAAGAAATTGCAGCCTTGGTATTATTCTTTATAGCCTGAGCAAATAATTCCAACTCGTGCTTAATGGCATTAACGGGTTTTACCAATATAGGTTGCTTAATAAGACTTTTATCATCTCTTACGGCAATAACACTTTCGTAAACATCCAGTTTATGCTCCTTTTTTAACTCAACCTTGGTAAGTGTTTTATTAAGCAGGTCAATACTTAAGAAATTCTCTTTCTGAAAAACCTCTAAACTTCTTTTATTGCTCAAAGCCACCCGGCTAACAGTAATATTAGCAATGGCACCATTATTAAAATCTATCCGGGCATGAGCAATATCATCTGTCTCGCATATAACAGGAGAACCGTTGGCTTGAATTTTCTTAATATCAGACTTAACCATACTAAGCACCAAATCAATATCGTGTATCATTAAATCCAACACCACCGAAACATCAGTTCCTCTTGGATTATATTTAGCTAAACGTTCTGCATTTATATAAACAGGGCGCGTAATAAAAGGTCTTGCAGCTAAAACAGCCGGATTAAATTGCTCTACATGTCCTACCTGAGCTATAATGCCTGCTTCATAAGCTATTCGTAATAATTCTTTTGCTTCATCAGGATGACTGGTAACCGGTTTTTCTATAAAAACATGTTTTCCCGCTTTAATAGCCAGCTTGGCATATTCAAAATGAAACGGAGTGGGGCATACTACATCAATCGTATCACATTGCTTAATTAGCTCTTCATACTTGGCGAATGATTTAATGCCTAAATCTTTTTCTGCCGATTCAGAAACTTCCCTATTTTTGTCATAGAAACCAATAATGGTATATTCTTTTATCTCCTTTAATAAAGAAATATGAATCTTCCCCAAATGCCCTACGCCAATAATACCAATCTTTATCATGCTTGCAGCAAACTTAGACTTTAATTAAAAGCATCGTGTTAGTAACCTCCTAAAGATATTCATACTCCAGTGTTAGTTTTAAATAGATTTGCTCCTGCTTATGATTGACAGATTAGACACATTTTTACATAAAGGAAAAAGAAAGAACTTAGTTGAGTTACTACGCAAAAAAGGTTGTACCGATGAAAATGTGCTGACGGCTATTAATAAAGTACCCCGCCATGCATTTTTAGACAGTGCCTTCTTAAACTTTGCTTACGATGACGAAGCTTTTCCTATCGGAGAGGGGCAAACCATATCGCATCCAAGTACGGTTGCCTTCCAAACCGAGCTTTTAAAACTAAAGAAAACCGATAAAGTACTTGAAATAGGTACCGGTTGTGGTTACCAAACAGCCGTATTGTTAGAAATGGGTGTTAAGGTATATACCATAGAGCGTCAACAGAAGCTTTATGAGAAAACCCGTGTACTTTTACCCAAGATTGGGTATACTACTCGTTTCTTTTATGGAGATGGTTACGAGGGATTACCTAACCATGCCCCTTTTGATAAAATTATTGTTACCGCAGCAGCTCCTTACCCGCCTGATGCTTTATTGAAGCAAATGGCATTAGGTGCTATTATGGTTATACCCATCGGAAAAGGCTCCGAACAGATAATGAATGTTATCATCAGAAAGTCTGATACCCAATTTGAACGAAGCGAACTTGGTAAATATAAGTTTGTGCCGATGGTAAAAAGCAAGAGTGGTTATTAACAAAAAACAGTTAATAACTATAGCGAATGTTAATAACTCTAAATTTAAGAAGTATTTACATTTGCCCTCAAATAACTTAATCAGTTAAACTAAAAAAAAACAAAACATGAAAAAATCAGTATTAGGATTAGCATTAGCTTTTGGGGTATCCTCGGCTTTTGCACAAGACTTAACATCAAAAAAAGGCGAGCCTATATTGCCTGAGGCTGGAGATTGGGCTATTTCAACAGATGCTACCCCTTTCTTAAACTACGCAGGTAATTTCTTTGGTAAATCATCTAATAACGTAGCACCTACCTTTAATTTCTTAGGTAGCAACAATGTTATCTTAGGTAAATACTTTAAAGATGAGAAAACAGCTTATCGCGGTGGTCTTAACATTGGTTACAACACACAATCTTCTAATAACCTTGTTACTCAAGATCACATAAATGCTGCATCAATAACTGCTTCTGGTGCTGATTTACCTAAAGTAACAGATAACCAAAAAATCTCTACTGTGGGTATTGGTTTAACAGCCGGTATTGAAAAACGTAAAGGTAAAACCCGTTTGCAAGGGTATTATGGTGCAGAAGCCTTTATTTACATTGGTAGCACAACTACTAAAACTAAATATGGTAATGCTTTTTCTGATTCTACCAGTATGGGTGCAAATTCAACAACTTCATTTGCTCCTGCCGGATCAGGTAGTACAGCTACTAGCAATACAGTTACATCTCGTGTAACAGAAGTGAAAAACGGAACTAACTTTCAGTTTGGTGTGCGTGGTTTTATAGGTGTTGAATACTTTATTTTACCAAAAATGTCGCTTGGCGGAGAATTTGGTTGGGGTATTGGTATCCAAACATGGGGTGCAGGGCAAACTACTACTGAAACAGCGTATAATAACACAAAAATTACTAACGTTGCAGTTCAGCAAGCAACTTATAACTCAGTATCTAAATTACCAGCTAAATCATCTGAGTTCACAATCGGTACTGATAATAAGAATTCAGCTTTTGGACCAACAGGTTCTCTACGTTTGAACTTTTATTTCTAAACTAATTTAGTTTATTCTATTAAAAGCCCTTGCAGAAATGCAGGGGCTTTTTGTATTAAAACCTTTACCTTTGCAGGATGTTTACATATCTTAAAACTATATTATTAACTATCTCTCTTCTCCTTTTGGGAGAAGGGTTGGGCGTGAGAGCATTTGCTCAGTCTAAAAACCAAATCGATGATAAAGGACTAAAGCAAGGTTATTGGGAGAAGATGGATGTTGAAACAAAAAAGATTAACTATAAAGGCACTTTTAAAGATAATAAACCACAAGGTATTTTCTATTATTATTATAAAGGTACTGATAGTATACGTTCTAAATCAGACTTTAGGCAAGATGGTAAGATTGCTTACGTTACCATGTATCATCTAAACACAGGTAAAATGCAGGCAAAAGGTAAATATATTAATGAGCAGAAAGATTCTGTTTGGCATTTTTATGATGAGAAGGGAAAATTACTTTCATCCGAAGGTTATTTGAATGGTAAGAAGAATGGATCATCAAAAGTATTTCATTTGGATGGCTCCATATCTGAGGAAAAGAACTTTAAGAATGATTTAGCTGATGGAATATTTAAGCAGGTATATGAAGATAAAAGAATAAAAGCTGAGGGTGCTTTTATAGCAGGCGAGTATAATGGTAAATGTAGTTGGTATTATCCTAATGGAGTAGCAGCGGCTCAAGGAGTTTATGATAAAGGAACAAAGAAAGGATTGTGGTTATATAAAGCACAAAATGGTAAAATAACCGAAAAGGAAGTTTGGCAAAACGGAGCAGTACTAAATGAAAAAGATATGGAAGCCTATTTAAAAAAGAATAACATAACCTTCCCTGAAGAGAAAAAAACTATTACACAACCAAAAACTAATACAGAAAAGGAAAGCAATTCCCAGGTAAAAACGAACATGAGTAAAAAGGGAAAAGTGTTAGTGGCTATGAGTGGTGGAATAGATAGTTCCGTTACAGCAATGATGTTGCACGAACAAGGCTATGAGGTTATTGGTATAACCATGAAAACCTGGGATTATCAATCATCAGGTAGTAGTACAAAAGAAACGGGTTGTTGCAGTTTAGATTCTATCAACGATGCCCGTCAGGTTGCTGTTAACTTAGGTTTTCCACATTATATATTAGATATACGCAACGAGTTTGGCACTACCATCATCGATAATTTTGTAGAAGAATATTTAGCCGGAAGAACGCCAAACCCCTGTGTACTTTGCAATACGCATATTAAATGGGATGCCCTTTTAAAACGTGCCAATATGTTGGAGTGCGAGTTTATTGCCACCGGGCATTATGCACAGGTGCGTAAAGAAAATAACCGCTATGTGGTTTCGCGCGGATTGGATACTAACAAAGACCAATCGTATGTGCTTTGGGGCTTATCGCAAGAGAGCTTGCAGCGTACCATATTTCCGTTAGGTAAATTTACCAAGCCCGAGATACGTAAAATGGCAGAAGGCTATGGCTTTGCTGAGCTTGCTAATAAGCCTGAGAGTTATGATATTTGCTTTATACCCGAAAACGATTACCGTGCTTTCTTAAAACATAAAATGCCTGAATTAGAAGCGCAGGTAGAGGGAGGAGATTTTATTTTTAAGGGAGAGAAAGTAGGCACACATCGCGGGTACCCTTTTTATACCATTGGGCAACGCAAGGGCTTGGATATTGCCCTGGGCGAACCTGTGTTCGTTAAAAATATTATACCCGAAACCAACACCGTGCAATTGGGTACCAAAGAAGATTTAGCCGAGCAGCAACTATACGTGCGCGATTTTAATATGATTAAACACGAAACTATGCCTGCTGACTTTGTGGGGCGTACTAAAATACGCTACAAAGACCCTGGCACCATGGCAACCATTAATACTGAAGATAATAAACTGCATGTGTTGTTTCATGAGCCCGTAAGCGGTGTGGCACCCGGGCAATCGTGTGTTATATACGATGGCGATGACCTGGTTGCAGGTGGCTTTATTGCCAGAAACCCAATAAATTAAATACCTTAACAGAAAAATCAACCGCTAAAACTAAAAGAATACTAAGCTTTGCGCGTTTCATTCATGTAAAAGTAAGAATAAATGCTTTAAAGTGGTTAACAGGTATCATTCCACTTAACTTAGGCACTCTTCCCAATTTATTATGAGCTTTTCCTTAGTTACTTTGGGTTGGTCTCAACAGATTAGAAGCAATCCCCAGTTTTTTTTGCACCTTTCTTAACAGGTTAGGAGCTCTTCCTAAATAGTTGGGAGGCGTTCCCAAGTCATTAGAAGTCATTCCTAAGTCGTTAGGAGCCGTCCCTAACTTACTTGGAGTCATTCCTAGTAGACACGGAATCGTTCCAAGTATACATGGAAGAGCTCCTAGTTTAAACGGAATCATTCCTAGTTTACTTTATATCGTTCCAAGTAAACACGGAGTAGCTACTAACATACTTGTCATCGTTCCGAGTAAACACGGAATGGCTCCTAGCTTACGTGGGATAGCTTATAGTAAACGCGGAGGTGCTCCTAATGACATGGTTTTGCCTTCCTACAAAGCAGCCTTCACCAAAAATTTACCTTCTAATACCGGCACAACGGGTGCCGAGTTGGGCATGAGGCAATAGCGTATGTCTTTTTTTAGGTTTAGTTTGGCAAAACGTTCTTTGTGTGATGAATAATTAAGAAACTTGGTTGGGCGCTCCTTCCCTATTTGGTAGAGATATTTAAGTGCCAGGCAACCATCCCCCAATCGGTAATCAGTACTTTTATCAATTATCTGTTGGGTAACAGCCCCTGCAAAAAGGGAGTCTTCCATATTAAATTTGTTCTTCCAACCCGAGCAAAGCAATAAAATATTGCGGTTTTGTTTAATGAGCCAGTCGCACAACACATCTATATTAAGGAAAGAACCTATCACAACCTTGTAGGCATTTCTGGCAGCTTCTATGGCTTGGGTGCCGTTGGTAGTGGTAAGGGCAATGGTTTTGTCTTTTACGTGAGAACCCATATAATCGTAAGGAGAGTTGCCAAAATCAAAGCCTTCTAACTTAACGGCATCTCGCTCCGCACCTGCCAGCATACCTTGTTTCTTGTATAGCAAGGCTTCTTCTACACTTGCCACAGGTATTATCTTCTCAGCCCCGTAATGAAATGCCACACAAATAGCCGATGTAGCCCTGAACACATCAATAACCACAACTATGCTCTCGGTATCGGCATAAACCGGATATAAGTAAGGAGAAAAGCAGGCATCAATTTTTAATTTAGAATTCATAATTTAAAATTCAAAAGCCCTTCTATACTTTTAACTTATTAATTTTAACTTATAACTTAGTTACGCTCGTTCAATGATAACGGCATAACCCTGCCCTACCCCAATGCACATGGTAACCAAAGCGTATTTTTTGTTTGGGTGTTTATGCAGTTCAAGTGCGGCAGTATTTAAAATACGTGCTCCGCTCATACCTAATGGATGACCGATAGCTATAGCCCCTCCGTTTGGGTTAATACGCGCATCATCATCAGCCAATCCCCATGAGCGTATGCAAGCCAAGCTTTGAGCAGCAAAGGCTTCATTCAGTTCTATAACGTCCATATCTTTGATAGTAAGCTTGGCACGATGCAATGCTTTTTTAGCTGCCTCAATAGGACCGATACCCATAATACGGGGCTCTACACCAGCCACCCCCATAGAAACGATACGTGCCAAAGGCTTCAACCCAAATTGTTTAATTCCTTCTTTAGAAGCTAATAGCAAAGCAGCAGCTCCATCATTCAAGCCGGAAGCATTTCCGGCAGTAACCGTTCCGTCTTTTCTAAAAGCAGGTTTTAACTTAGCCAATATCTCTAAGCTTGAGTTTGGTTTAATAAACTCATCTGCACTAAACACCTTAGCATCTCCCTTTTTCTGGGGAATACTTACTGAAACTATCTCTTCAGCTAAACGCCCTGATTGATTTGATTTTGAAGCTTTTAGTTGCGAGTGTAAAGCAAACTTATCCTGGTCTTCTCTATTAATCTTATACTGCTCGGCAACGTTCTCTGCTGTATCTCCCATGCTATCCACACCGTATAATTCCTTCATCTTAGGGTTTATAAACCTCCACCCGAAACTACTGTCAAACATTTGGGCATCTCTGCCAAAGGCTGAACTTGTTTTACTAATAATCCAAGGCCCACGCGTCATGTGTTCAACCCCACCAGCTACATAAAGCATTCCATCACCTGTCATTAATCCGCGAGCAGCTTCCATACAAGCATTTAAACCCGATGCACATAAACGGTTAATAGTTTGTCCGGCTACCGTAACCGGATACCCCGCCAATAACAAAGCCATTCGGGCAACATTACGGTTATCTTCTCCTGCCTGATTGGCGCAACCCAACACTACATCCTCAATAACGGCAGGGTCTATATTGGGGTTTCGCTTTAAAAGTTCTTTTAATACAATGGCAGCTAAATCATCGGCACGTACTTCGCTTAACGTTCCTCCAAAGTTACCAATGGGTGTTCTTATACCGTCTATTATAAATGCTTCGTGTTTCATGGTCTCAATTTTTATCCTTTACTTGCCAAGGAAATAAGGTGTTGCAAATTTAGGCTTTATTCTTATTTTTGCTTGCTTTTTTACCATGAGTAAAATAAAATACAAGTTCAATACCAAAAGCCTTACGTATGAGAAGGTTCATACTTCGTGGAAAGAACGGAGTTTGAAATTCCTTTCATACTTGGCTACCGGAACTGTATTTGCTACCATTACCATTATTTTGGCTTATAAGTTTTTAGATTCTCCTAAAGAGAAGAAACTACATCGCGAGATTGAAAAAATACAATTAGAGTACGATTTATTGAGTCAGAAAATGGATATGGCTCAAACTGTTTTAAGCGACTTACAAGACAGAGATAATAATATTTACCGTGTTATTTTTGAGGCAGAGCCTATACCCAGCAGCATACGCAAAGCAGGTTTTGGTGGTAGCGAGCGTTACAAGAATTTAGAAGGCTTTGAAAGTACAGAATTAATGCAAGAGACTTCTAAGAAACTGGATGTGCTACTAAAGCAGTTATATATCCAGTCTAAGTCTTTTGATGAGGTTTTGAAATTGGCTAAGAATAAGGAGCAAATGCTTAATTCCATTCCTGCCATTATGCCTATGAATATTAAAAATATGATTCGTCAGCCGGGTGGTTTTGGTTGGCGCACACATCCTATTTATAAAACGCAGGAAATGCATCCCGGTATGGATTTCCCTGCTGCTGAAGGAACTCCGGTTTATGCTACAGGAGATGGTGTGGTTGCTACGGCAGATGCTATGATGCAGGGCTATGGAAACCATGTGGTAATTGATCATAGCTTTGGATACCAAACGCTTTACGGACATTTAAGCAAGATTAATGTAAGACCAGGACAAAAGATTAAGCGAGGTGAATTAGTTGGTTTGGTTGGCAGCACAGGGTTAAGTACTGCTCCGCATTTGCATTACGAGGTTATTAAGAACAACCAAAAAGTTAATCCCATTAATTTTTATTATAACGATTTAAACCCCGAGCAATATCAGCAGATGCTGCAGTTATCGCAGCAATCAACACAGTCGTTCGACTAATATATGTCCGCACACAAAATTAGTTTTAATACGGCTGTTGCCATTGTTGTAGCCAACATGATTGGCACAGGTGTTTTTACCAGCATAGGTTTTCAGGTAATAGGCATACAATCTGCATTTGCTATTGTTTTGCTATGGGTAATTGGCGGCGTAATGGCTTTGTGCGGAGCCTTAGTATATGGCGAGGTTGGTGCAGCTTTTCCTCAATCAGGCGGCGAGTATAATTACTTATCTAAACTATACCATCCTGTTGTGGGTTTTCTTAGCGGATGGGTATCTTCTACGGTAGGTTTTGCAGCACCTGTGGCACTGGCATCTATGGCATTGGGTAAGTATGTAAACAGCGTTTTCTCAGATATAAACCCAACTACCATTGCTTTAGTGGTGGTTTTAATTATTACCTCTATCCATGCTACACATATTAAAATGGGAGCAGCTTTTCAGCGATATGCTACGCTGTTTAAAATTGTTTTTGTTAGTCTGTTTATTATTTGCGGATTTATCTACGCTAAGCCAACGCATGTTATATCATTTCTGCCCGATAGCAATTCTTTTCAAGATGTGTTTGCTAATGCGGCATTTGCCATCTCTTTGTTTTGGGTATCGTATTCCTATAGCGGATGGAATGCAGCAGCTTACATTACCGGCGAGATAGAAAACCCGCAAAAGAATTTGCCTAAATCTTTATTGGTAGGCACTTTACTGGTGAGTGTTTTATATGTCTTATTAAATATGCTATTCTTGTATTCTACACCTGTTGCCGATTTAAAAGGACAGGTAGAAATTGGTCATATCAGCGCCACGCATATTTTTGGTGTACAAATGGGTAATGTAATGAGCATGGTTATCTCTTTGCTATTGGTATCCTCTATAAGTGCCATGATATTGGCAGGACCAAGGGTTATATCATCCATAGGGGCAGATGTGAAAGCGCTTAATTTCTTCGCTACAAAAAACAAACATCAGGTGCCTTACATAGCCGTTATCTTTCAATCGGTAATAAGTATTGTATTAATACTTACCGCGCAGTTCAATCAGGTATTGGAGTTGATTGGTTTTACTTTAACACTATTTACAACCCTTACCGTTTTTGGGGTGTTTATTTTACGAACCAGAATTAAAAAGCAAGAGGCAAGAATAAAGCACGAAGAAGCAAATATTAAGAATTTAACCATTAGCATACAGCATGTAGATTATAAAAGATATCAAACCTGGGGCTACCCTATTACGCCTGTTTTGTTTCTATTAATTAATGGTTGGATACTATATTATGGCTTTACCTCTAAGCCTGAATCATCTTTATATGGCTTATTGATTGTTTTAGCAGGCTTGCCCATTTACTATTTTGGGAGAAAGAAGCTAGAAAACTCCCCCCTTTAACTGTTAAAAAACAGTTTTATGGTTTGAAAACCAGTTATTTGAAAAAAATAACTTTATCAGCCCATCAGATTGTGGTATATTTGTACCCCCTCTTTTTAGGGAAGAAGGGATTAAACTAATAATATAAACCCCTCTGCTGCTCCTAAAGGCATCAGATACAAGTAAGTAAAAATGACTGAAAAACACACTGAAACTGCAACCGCCGATTTCGATTGGAACATGGTTGGAAAAAAACAAGATTCTTATTCTGCTGACGACCGTCAACGCTTAGAAGACCTGTACGAGAAAACTTTAAAAACTGTAGTAAATCTTGAAGTAATTGAAGGTACTGTAGTAGCTGTAAATGCACGAGAAGTTGTAGTAAACATCGGGCATAAATCTGATGGTGTTATTCCTCGTAACGAATTTAAATACAATCCCGATTTAAAAGCCGGAGATAAAATTCCTGTATTTGTAGAACAACAAGAAGACGGTGGCGGACAACTTATCCTATCTCACAAAAGAGCACGTGCAACCGCATCTTGGGATAAAGTTTGTAAAGCCCTTGAAACAAGTGAAATTGTTAAAGGATATGTTAAATGCCGTACCAAAGGCGGACTTATTGTGGATGTATTTGGTATTGAAGCCTTCTTACCCGGATCTCAAATTGATGTAAAACCAATTCGTGATTACGATGTGTACGTTGGTAAAACAATGGAATTTAAGGTTATTAAGATTAATAACGAATTTAAAAACGTTGTAGTGTCTCACAAAGCGCTTATTGAGGCTGAATTGGAAACTCAAAAACGCGAAATCATCGGTAAACTAGAAAAAGGTCAGGTACTGGAAGGTACCGTTAAAAACATCACATCTTACGGTGTGTTTATTGACCTTGGCGGAGTTGACGGACTTATCCACATTACTGATTTATCTTGGGGTCGTATTGCTCATCCGGAAGAGATTGTTAAACTGGATGAGAAAATCAATGTGGTTATCCTTGATTTTGATGATGACAAAAAACGTATCGCCCTTGGCTTAAAACAATTATCTGCTCATCCTTGGGATGGTCTAAGTCCTGACTTAAAAGTTGGTGATAAGATAAAAGGTAAAGTAGTTGTTTTAGCTGATTATGGTGCATTTATTGAAGTTCAACCAGGCGTTGAAGGCTTAATTCACGTAAGTGAAATGAGTTGGAGTCAGCATTTACGTACTGCTCAAGACTTCTTAAAAGTAGGTCAGGAAGTAGAAGCAGTTGTTATTACTTTAGACAGAGAAGATCGCAAAATGAGCTTAGGTGTTAAACAATTAACCCCTGATCCTTGGTCGTTTATCACTACCAAATACCCTAAAGGTTCTCGCCATACAGGTACTGTACGTAACTTTACTAACTTCGGCGTATTTGTTGAATTAGAAGAAGGTGTAGATGGTTTAGTACACATTTCTGATTTATCTTGGAATAAGAAAATAAAACACCCATCAGAGTTTACTAAAGTAGGCGATAAAATGGATGTAGTTGTAATGGAGATTGATGCTGATAACCGTCGTTTATCTTTAGGACATAAACAATTGGAAGAGAATCCATGGGATGTATTTGAAACTATCTTTACCGAAGATTCAGTTCACACAGGAACTGTGCTTTCTGTAAACGATAAAGGTGCTGTTATAGGTTTACCTTATGGTGTAGAAGGATTTAATCCAAGCAAACATTTAATTAAAGCCGATAAAACACAAGCTAAAGCTGAAGAAGTACTTGAGTTTAAAGTGTTAGAATTTAACAAAGATTCTAAACGTATATTGGTATCGCACGCACGTACACACGAAGAAGAAAAACGTGCGCATGAAAAAACTGTTAAGGCAACTAAAGCAGCAGAGCATGATGAAACACAAAAAGCAGTTAAAAAAGTAAAAGATACCCAAGAGAAAACAACTTTAGGAGATATTTCTGCTTTATCTGACCTGAAAAATGAAATGGACGCTAAGAAATAAGCGCCCAAAAAGAAATCCTTGCAACTTGCCGGTTGCAGGGTTTGACTAAAAACACATGCGGTTTTTGGTTTTTTGAGAGGGAAGAGCCGTTCTGAAAAGAACGGCTTTTTCTTTTTAGACTTGCACATGAAGTTAAACTGTTTTGCATGAAGCATTTTGCTTTAGCATGAAATATTTTTTCGCTTGAAGCGTTTTTGTTTTGCTTGCTGCTGAGCAATTTTTTAGCTTACTATTAGTAAAATATAGGTGTTTTAACCTTTTTTAAAGGCATTAACTGCTTTGCGCACACTGCCGTGTTTTAAAAGCAGTTTTTGGGCGGTAGTATAATCCAAATCAAATTCCTTTACTAGCATATTGG
This sequence comes from uncultured Candidatus Saccharibacteria bacterium, assembly GCA_963763345.1. GTDB lineage: Bacteria > Bacteroidota > Bacteroidia > B-17B0 > Aurantibacillaceae > PALSA-968. The sequence continues at coordinate 18,698 of CAVXOV010000052.1, read as the reverse complement.
TACCACGCTTAACCAGTTTATTATTACTAAGCTGCATATCAACCATCTTGTTTCCCTTTATTCTGCCTAGTTTAATCATTACAGAAGTAGAAATCATATTAAGTGCCAGTTTTTGTGCAGTACCAGCTTTCATACGAGTACTTCCAGTAACGAATTCGGCTCCGCTTATAATCTCAATGGGATACTTGGCTGTTTGGGCTAATGTACTATTTGCATTACAAACAATACAACCCGTGGCAATTTTTTTTTTGTTGCATGCTTTTAAAGCACCAATTACATATGGTGTACTGCCAGATGCGGCAATACCAACTACTACATCTTTCGTCGTAATTTTATGAGCTTGCAAGTCTTTCCAGCCCTGATTTTCATCATCTTCGGCAAACTCAACCGCTTTGCGGATGGCAGTATCTCCTCCGGCAATTATACCGATAACCTTGCCATGTTCTACGCCATATGTGGGGGGGCACTCAGATGCATCTACAATACCCAATCGACCACTGGTACCGGCACCCATATAAAATAAGCGCCCGCCTTTTTTCATTTTGGCAATAATAACCGTTACCAATTTCTTTATTTTCGGAATAGTTTTTTCTACCGCTAATGGAACCGTTTTATCTTCTTTATTAATGTTTTTAAGAAGCTCTGTTACGCTCATTTTTTCAAGATGGTTATATCTCGAATCGCTTTCCGTCGTTTTCATGGGGAACAAAGATATTTATATAATGATTTTATTATTTGCTTTTTAAGGGTTTTTATTATAAATTTACTATAGGAAATAAAATCAGTCGTGGTATTTCATCTTAAAAATAGCAGGGATTTAACTTTGGTACTGGTACTTTTGTTTATCTTTAATTTTGTAGAATACCTTCTCCCTTCTAGAATAACCTCTATATCAGCCTATGTTATAGGAGCCTTGAGTTTTATTTCTATTATAGAAGTATGTCAGTATTTTATTAAACCATATACTCCCAAAAAAAGTCGTCACCTTACTTTCATTATATTTATAATTAGTTTATCGCTATTATTTAATGTAACCGCCAGTTTTTTCAGCAAGCCTTATATTTACGGTACATACGTAGGTTGTATTATTGCCATTGTATTAAAGTTGTCAAAATTGACGAATAAAGACAATTAATCCGGTTACAACGGCTAATATTTAAGCTGCCATTAAACTACCTAAATTTGCTTTAGAAAGCTTTTGATTAGCGTAATGAAGAGTTACGGTAAATGTTTTTGGTGGATTTTTTTGTGAAGGAATTTCATACATCAAATCTAACATAATAGCCTCGCAAATGCCACGCAAACCACGCGCTCCCAGTTTATATTCCAAGGCTTTGCTCACAATTAAATCATATACGGCTTCGTCAAAATCTAAATCAATACTATCCATTTTAAATAAACTTTGGTATTGTTTTACTAAAGCATTTTTAGGTTCGGTTAAAATACGGCGAAGTGTTACTGCATCCAAGGTATTCATATAGGTAGTAATAGGTAAACGGCCAATCAACTCAGGTATTAAACCAAAGCTTTTTAAATCTTGTGGAAGAATGTATTGTAATAAATTAACTCTATCTACTTCGTTAACATTTACAGATGCACTAAAACCGATGGCTTGTGTATTCATACGGCGTGCAATGATTTTTTCAATACCGTCAAAAGCACCTCCGCAAATAAATAATACGTTTTTGGTATTAACCTGTATCATTTTTTGTTCCGGATGTTTACGTCCGCCTTGTGGTGGTACATTAACCGTAGAACCTTCCAGTAGTTTTAATAAACCCTGTTGAACACCTTCACCCGACACATCGCGGGTAATAGAAGCATTATCCCCTTTGCGGGCAATTTTATCAATCTCATCAATAAATACGATGCCGCGTTCTGCTGCTGGCACTTCAAAATTAGCAGCCTGTAACAAACGACTTAATACGCTTTCTACATCTTCGCCCACGTAACCTGCTTCGGTAAGCACGGTTGCATCGGCAATACAAAAAGGAACATTTAAAAGCTTGGCAATAGTACGCGCCATTAATGTTTTGCCTGTACCGGTTTCTCCAACTAAAATAATGTTAGATTTTTCAATTTCAATTTCTTCTTTATCTATTACATGATTGGAATTTGAGATACGTTTAAAATGGTTGTAAACCGCCACACTCATTACTTTCTTAGCTTGGTCTTGACCGATAATATATTCATCCAGATACTTTTTAATAGCATCGGGTTTAAGCATGGTAAGCGTTTGTTTAGCACTTTCTTTTTGAGATTGCTCGCTTTCGGCAGAAACAATTTTATAGGCTTCAGACACGCAAGTCTCACAAATGTGAGCACTCTGTCCCGCAATCAACATCTTCGCACTTCTCTTATCTCTTCCACAAAAAGAACAGGTAATTATTGTTTTAGCCATTTAAAATAAAATAAAGTGTAAAGTTACGTAATTATCAGTGAGCAGTAAAGAGTTATCCTCATTTATAGACGACTTGTTTAAGACAATCGTTAAAGTGCTAATTTCCTACAAAAAACCAAGCTTATGCCTTACTTTTGCTAACACAGGGTTGGCAATAGCAGCTGCTTTGGTTGCTCCTTGTTTTAGTATAGCATCCAGTTCCTGGGTATTAGCCATCAGGTAATCGTATTTAGTTCTTGCAGCGGCAAATTTGTGCATCAACACATCAAACAAAGCTGTTTTGGCATGGCCGTAGCCAAAGTTACCCGCCAGGTATCTGGCTCGTAGCTCTGCTGTTTGGTTGGCATCGGCTACCAGTTTATACAGGTTAAAAACATGGCAGGTATCGGGGTCTTTAGGTTCTTCTACTGCTTTAGAATCGGTTATAATACTATTTACTACCTTTTTCAATTCTTTTTCAGGAAGGAAAATATTAATAAAGTTGTTGTATGATTTGCTCATTTTTTGTCCGTCGGTACCCGGTACAATCATTACGCTTTCTTCAATTTTAGCATTGGGCACTACTAAGGTTTCTCCGTATTGGTGGTTAAATCGTTCGGCTATATCGCGTGTTATTTCAAGGTGTTGCAGTTGGTCTTTACCTACCGGCACCAGGTTGGCATCGTATAGCAATATATCGGCAGCCATTAAAACAGGGTAAGTAAATAAGCCTGTATTTACCTCACTTAACCTGCTGGCTTTATCTTTAAACGAAGTGGCGTTGGCCAGCATAGGGTAGGGGGTAAAGCAGTTTAAATACCAGGTTAGCTCGGTAACCTGTGGTACATCGCTTTGGCGATACAAGATGTTTTTTTGTGTATCAAAACCCAAGGCAATCCATGCAGCGGCAATAGCGTTGATACTGTTTTTTCTTGCTTCGGCATCTTTTAAACTGATTAAAGAATGAAAATCAGCTATAAAGTAAAGCGACTCGTGTTCTGCCTGGTTGCTTAATTCTATTGCAGGAAGCATAGCGCCTAAAACATTCCCTAAGTGTGGTATGTTGTTGCTTGTTATTCCGGTTAGTATGCGTGCCATTTGTATTGTTATTTATTATTTAGGGAATATACTGTCTCCTCCCAAATTAGTTTTGTTTATAAAGCCGTTGCTTACTTCTACTTCTATTGCATTGGCAAGTGCTGTGTATTTCTTATTGACGTTAAAATCTTCCGGTTCAAAATCAAAAAATAAACCAATACGCAGTGGGTATACATTATTGCCTACAGCAAACTCATCGTTATTATTAAAATTATAAACCTCAAAACTATAGCTTACTTCTTTAGTAATACCAAATATAGTTAGCATAGCCTTGCTTGAATAGGTTTCAGAACTTTCATTATCAGCATCTGTAAAGCTTAAATTCTTTATAGGGAATTTACCTTGCAAATAAATATATTGCTTACCCATAGCGGCAATGGCAGAATCTACTTTAGGTATATCAGTAATAATAGAAGACATATCCATTCTAAAAGCAATTTCGCCACTGGCTTCATTAACCTGCACAATACTTGATAAACTTTCACCATACCAGGTGCTATCAGCTATTTGGGTTTCAAGTTTTACTCTTGAGGGGTATAAGTTTTGCGCATAAGATTGCCGATCTACGCTTGCAATGACAAAAAGAAGAAGTATGCTTGTTGCTTTTAATTCCATGCTTACTTATGTCATTAATCCAACTTTAGCAGCAGGGTATGCGTTAAAAGTACCAATACCTTTAGCTACAACTACATCTCTGTTTACAGCTCTTATGGTACCGCTTACTACGATGATGCGGTTTCCTTTTTGTTCTATAAACGATTCTCCGCTTAGTTCATCGCCCAGCAAAGCAGGGTTTAGGTAGTTTAATTTAAACTCAACAGTAGAAACAATTTTATTATCTATACATACCATAGAAAGAGCTGCAACGCCAAGCACGGCATCCATCATGGCAGAAAGCACACCGCCATGTGCTGCCTGAGGAGTTGCCAGATGTTCCTTAGTTATGTTTAAATAATGCTGTACAACACCGGGTTCTGTAATATTGAAATGCAAACCTAAATGTCTGCCAAAGTTATTATACTCTATATACTTTTTTATTATGGGGTGCATCATATAGCTTGCAAATATACTTTACTTATCTTTGTGTGGATAATTTTATGTGCGGCAATACTGTAATTTTTTATAACCCAATAGTCAGTTTCACCCTTACCAACTAAGCTAATGAATCCCACCAAAAAAAATGCACGGGTGGTATTGGCACTTGTTTTTGTTGTTTTACTTATCGCTATATTCTTTATCAATAAACTAAGTTTTAGTTATGATTTTGAATCTTTCTTTCCGGATAATGATCCTGCTTTACCTTTTTTTAAAGATTACCGCAAAGCCTTTGGGCATGATAATGAGTTTGTACTTATTGCCCTAGAGAATGAGAAGGGAATATTTAAAAAGGACTTTCTTACCAAAACGGATTCTCTTAGTAAACAACTTAAAAGACTTCCTTTTATAGAAGAAGTTGTGTCGCCAAGCAACCTAAAGAAAACATCTTTGCAGGGTTTTGCTACTACACAAATACCTTTGATTCATACGCAAAGCGAAGAACTATATAAAGATGATTCTGCTTATATCTATAAATCTCCTCAATGGAAAAATAATTTCTTTTCAGCAGACGGAAAATCATTTTGTTTGTATGTAAAAACAACCGATGGATTATCTAAAAAGAAATCTGATACACTGTCTGCAGAAATTAAACGGTTAGCAGGTAATCTTAACTTCAACTCCTTTCATCTGGCAGGAAGGATATTTGCGCAATCTGTTTTCTTAGAGAAGTTACAAAAACAGTTTGTTCTTTTTATATTAATATCATTAGTGTTTGTAACGCTTTTACTGTGGTTTACTTTTAAAAATGTACAAGCCGTTTTACTGCCCCTTTCTTTAATTATTATTTCGGGTATTATAACATTTGGCATTATGGGTGCTTTGGATAAGCCCATAGATATTATGACTGCCATGATTCCTACTATGATATTTGTGGCAGGTATGAGTGATGTGATACACTTTTATACCAAATACAATGATGAGATTAGTGCGGGAAACAACTCGGGCGAGACATTGAAACTTATTTTTAAAGAAGTGGCGCAACCTACTTTATTAACTTTAGTATCAACGGTTGTTGGCTTTCTTTCATTATGTTATTCGGGTATAAAGCCCGTAAGAGACTTTGGTATTTATACTTCTATCGGGATTACGGTGGCTTTTGTTTTAACCTATACATACTTACCAGCCATACTTATTGTCTTAAAACTTAAGAATAAATTTAAAGGTAAAGACAACAAATCGGGCATAGATACTGCTTCACATACACTATTCTTTTGGGTAATACGCAAGGGCAAAGCTATAGCACTTATTACCTGTCTGTTAATGTTGGTATCGGTATGGGGTATGTTTAAAATAGTTCCTAATCAAAAACTGTTGGATGATTTATCTGATAAAGAACCCGTGAAGCAAGACTTTATGTTTTTTGAAGAACATTATGGAGGTGTTCGTCCGCTTGAGATTGACATTACTATAAAAGATGCGAGCAAAACTGTATGGAATTATGAAGTGATGAAACAACTAAACACTGTTGATAGCTTTGTTACTAAAACATACCAACCCGGTTTTGTGTTATCACCTGTGGGGATAGTAAAATCTGTTAATGAGGCCTATGATGGGGAGTATATCTTGCCAAAAGATACGACAGATTATAATAGGGATGTTAAACTTATTACATCCAACAAAAACAAAAAGGAGTTTAAGAAACTGGTTACAATTGATGGTAAGCGAAGTCATATAAGCGCTAAGATAAAGGATTATGGCAGTCAGACTGTTGATACATACCAACCAGGCACTTACTAATTTCGTTAATCAGCATACGGATACATCAATGGTAAAACTTACTATAACAGGTACTACCAATCTGATTGATTTAAATAGCAGTTATTTGGTTACTAACACTATGCAAGGGTTACTAACAGGTATATTAGCTTTGGCATTACTTACGTTTATCATACACAGGTCGTTTAAAATGGTGCTGGTGTTTTTAATTCCTAATATAGTGCCTTTGCTTATTATGGCAGGTATTATGGGTATATTTCATATTCCGCTAAAGGCAAGTACGGCTATTTTCTTTTCTATTGCTTTTGGTATTGCTACCGATGATACGATACATTTTATTTCCCGATTCAAACTGGAGTTAAAGAAAAGCACTTCTCCTTTGCGTGCATTTAAACATACCTATGCTGAAACCGGAAAGCCTGTTTTCTTGACTACCCTTATCTTATTAGGAGGCTTTATAAGTCTGGTGTTATCAGACTTTGAGAGTATTCGTTTGTTTGGCTTGCTTACCTGTCTTACTTTGCTTATAGCACTTCTTGCTGAGATAGTATTATTGCCGGTTTTACTGATGACTATTTTTAGGAAGAAGAAGTAATACTTTATCACCCAAAAACAGACTTCAATTTATCTCCTTCGTTTAGGCACTTTTCTAAAAAACTGACCGTTTAATTGTTAAAATCGACCGCTTAAAAAGTTTAGGCAAAATAGTGGTCTAAAAATGCAACTTTTTTTCAGTTTTTACGTCTAATTATATATAAGCACATTATTAACTAAAAAGCAATTAATAACTTAAACAATAAAGCCATGACTCAAGCCGAAAGGCGAACAGCATGGCGCAAAATTATAAACCAATAAAAAACAAAGCCATGAAAACAAAAACAATCACCAAAAAAACAATAAGTATAGTACTTGTTGTTATGTTGTTTTCTGCTAACCATGCTTTTGCCCAAAAGCAAAATATAGGAGCAGAAGATGAAGGACCAATACATAACTTGCTGTTTTTAGCATCTGCATTGCTTTTTATTGTTGGATTTACTGTTCTCTTCGCACTAAAACTGCGTGATGAGAACAAAAACCAAGCTAGGCAAAACAAGAGTCCGCAAATGCCTGTGCGCCACCACCCCAATCATTACGGGCGCAGACATCAGTTCCATCATTAATTTGGTTGCGTGTATAGGTTTTGTATGTAATTTTAGCCCATGAGCTATAACGAACTACAAAACCACATGCAACGCATAGCTGATGTAAACTATGCTGCCGCCACACTTGGCTGGGATCAGGAAACCTACATGCCACCCGGTGCGTCAGGCTTTAAGGCAAGTCAGTTATCTACCTTATCGGGTATTACGCACCAGCTTTTTACGGGAGACAAAACCGAAACTCTTTTGCAGGGGTTGAAAAATAACGCACAACTAAGCGAAGCTGAGAAAAAGAATGTAGCTCAGATAGAAGAAGACTTTGCCCGTCAGAAAAAATACGCTACCGAGTTTGTAGAGAATATGAGTCGTGCGGTTAGTGATGCTTTCAATGCTTGGCAACAAGCCCGTAAAGAGAATAACTTCAAATTATTCGCTCCTTATTTGGAGAAGCTAATTACTATTAAAAAGCAGGAATGCGAATTGTTGGAGTATAATGGTCATCCTTATAATGCCCTTTTAAACCTGCACGAAAAAAATGCCACCGTTGCCGAATTGGATGTATTGTTTACCGATGTTCGTAAAGAGTTGGTTCCTTTTGTAAAGAAGGTGCAGCAGGCAAAACAGGTAGATAATAAATTTTTCTTTAAGCATTATAATAGAGATACCCAATGGCAATTTGGTATTGAGTTGCTCAAACAAATGGGTTTTGATTTTAACCGTGGCCGTCAGGATATTTCATCGCATCCGTTCACCACTTCTTTTAGTCAGAATGATGTGCGCGTAACCACCCGCATAAACGAGAACGATTTTAGTGAAATGATTTGGAGCTGCATACACGAAGGCGGGCATGCTTTGTATGAACAAGGACTTCCTGCCGAACAGTATGGCATGCCCTTGGGCGAGGCTATTTCATTAGGCATACACGAATCGCAATCGCGTATGTGGGAAAACAACGTGGGCAGAAGTTTGGCCTATTGGAAACATAATTTCGGCTTGGTGCAAAAGCATTTCCCCGAGCAAATGAAAAACGTTTCTGCTCTTGATTTTTATAAAGGGATGAATAGGGTAGAGCCTTCTTTAATTCGTACCAGTGCCGATGAGCTTACCTATCATTTTCATGTGATGATACGTTATGAAATTGAGAAGCAAATTTTTGAAGACAAACTAAAAGTAAACGACCTGCCCGATTATTGGAATGCCAAATACAAAGAGTATCTCAATATAGATGTGCCCAACGATGCGCAGGGCGTGTTGCAGGATGTGCATTGGAGTCATGGTTCCTTTGGCTATTTCCCAACCTATTCCTTAGGCAGTTTTTATGCGGCGCAGTTCTTCCATCAGGCTACAAAAGAAATGCCCAACCTGCTTACCGAAATTGAAAACGGAAACACCCATAACTTATTAAACTGGCTAAGAGAAAAAATACACAAACACGGCAAGTTTTATACCGCACAAGAGTTGTGCATAAAAGTTACCGGCGAGAACTAAACTTTGCCCACTTTATGCACTATGCCAAAAACAAGTTTGGTACAATTTATGATTTAGCTTAATCTTGTAACTTAAAAACAAACAATTATGAAACAAATAGTAATAATAGCGTTAGCCCTTTTATCATTAGGTAGTATGTATGCACAATCAGCATTAAAATTTACGCAAAAGAATGAGACTTATGAGTTAGTGGTGGCATTTATCAGCAAAGGCTCGGGCATTGATGGCAAAACAAAAGACAAGATAGATGCGTTTATAAAGAACTTCCACAAAAAGGTTGAGTTTGAGGTTTGCCAGATGGGCAGAGAAGGGGAAACCAATTACCTTTTTCATTTAAAAGAATTAAAAGAACACGAAAAGAAGAAGTTTATTAAAGAACTTAAAGAGCAAATATTAGATAAAGAAATGGTGCATGTGGAAGAAAATAAGCTCTTCAATTCGCGCTGCAGGGGTTAATAAGTTCCCCTAAACTGTTCATTACATCTTTAGATTAGCTTTCTAAAAAAGCTTACTTTTTTTACCTTTGCGCACTTAATTTTAAACCTTTTTTATACATGAACGAATTCGGAATTAAACCCAAAGAGCAAAGTTTATCCCAATTAGGTTTAGGCAATGTAGAAGCCGCCTATTGGAACTTACACCCTGCCGAGTTGGTAGAAGAAACAATTATTAGAGGAGAAGGCGTACTAACTGATACAGGTGCCCTTGCTGTTGATACCGGAGAATTTACCGGACGCTCACCCAAAGACAAGTTTGTAGTATATGATGATAACACAAAAGACAGCGTTTGGTGGGGCGATGTAAACAACCGTTTTGAAGCTGATAAATTTGATTTGCTGCATAACCGCATGCTAGCTTACCTATCGGGTAAAGAGGTTTTTGTACGCGATTCTTATGCCTGTGCCGACCCTGCTTATCGTATTAATATACGCGTGGTAAATGAATATCCTTGGAGTAATTTATTTGCTTATAACTTATTCTTACGTCCAACCGCTACTGAATTAGAAACCTTCAAACACGAGTGGCTAATTATTAATGCTCCCGGTTTTAAAGCAGACCCTAAAATAGATGGTACCCGTCAGCATAACTTTGCCATATTAAACTTCACCAAAAAGACTATTCTGATTGGTGGAACAGCTTATACAGGCGAGATTAAAAAAGGAATATTTGCAGTACTAAACTACATCTTAGCGCACGAAAAAGGAGTGTTGCCAATGCATTGCTCGGCAAACATTGGTAAGGATGGAGATACTGCCATCTTCTTTGGTCTGTCAGGTACAGGTAAAACAACCCTTTCTGCCGACCCTAACCGTAAACTAATTGGTGATGATGAGCATGGCTGGAGTGATAAATCGGTATTTAACTTTGAAGGCGGTTGCTACGCGAAATGCGTAAACCTTTCTGCAGAGAAAGAACCTCAGATTTTTAATGCTGTTAAGTTTGGTTCTTTATTAGAGAATATCAATTTTCATGAAGGTACTGTTACCGTTAACTACGATGATATCAGCAAAACAGAAAACACACGTGTTAGCTACCCCGCTTCTTATATTGAAAATGCAGTAGAACCTGCCATTGGCGACCTTCCTAAAAACATTTTCTTCTTAACCTGCGATGCTTTTGGTGTATTGCCTCCTATATCTAAACTAACACCTGAACAAGCTATGTACCACTTTATTAGTGGTTATACGGCTAAAGTTGCGGGTACTGAAATGGGTATCACAGAGCCAACACTTACTTTCTCTGCATGCTTTGGTAAAGTATTTTTGCCCTTACATCCTGCTAAATATGCAACCTTACTAGGTAACAAGCTAAAAAAACATAAAGTTAATGTTTGGCTATTAAATACCGGCTGGGTTGGTGGTAAGTACGGTGTGGGTAGTCGCATTAAATTATCATACACACGTTCTTTAATTGGCGCAGCGCTAACAGGCGAATTGGATAAAGTAGAATATGGTGAAACACCTTATTTTAAATTAAAGTTCCCGAAAGCTTGTCCGGGTGTACCTGCTGAAATATTAGAACCAAAAAATGCTTGGAAAGACAAAGTAGATTTTGAGAAAACTGCTCAAACATTGGCAGGAAACTTTGTAAAGAACTTTGAGCAATATGCTAGTGGAACAAGTGCTGATATATTAGCGGCAGCACCTTTAGTAGCAGTTACGGCTTAAATAAACAATATTCTTAGATTGTATACGACCTCCTTTGTAATAAGGGAACGGTTGGCTTATCTACAGCCCTTACTAAAGGAAAGGGAATAGATTGCTTCGCTTGCAATGACAATTAGTTTAATAAACGTGTTGACCGCCGTTTATAGAATAATTTGCTCCGGTAATAAAGCTTGATTTATCAGACGCTAAGAAAGAAACCAAGTGAGGCTACTTCATCTGTTCCACCCAATCTGCCCATAGGTATTTGCGCCACAATTTGAGTAAGCACTTTTTCGGGAACTGCCATAACCATATCAGTACCAATATATCCGGGGATATAGTGTTTACTGTAATGCCCAGTTTAGCAACTTCCATAGCCAAGCTTTTTGTAAAACCATGCATACCTGCTTTAGCCGCGCTGTAATTGGTTTGTCCGAATTGTCCTCGTTGTCCGTTTACAGAAGATATATTAATAATACGTCCAAACTTCCTGTCTATCATACCCTGTAAAACATTACGTGTACAATTAAATACGCTATTTAAGTTGGTATTAATAACCGCATTCCAATCGTCCTTACCCATATTAATTAAACGCATATCGCGGGTAATACCGGCATTGTTTACTAAAGTATCAATAGGGCCGATATCAGTTTCAATTTTTTTAATCATGGCTGCGGTGCTGTCAAAATCACTCACATCACCAAAAAATAATTCAACATTAAAACCATCCTTTTTCATTTGCTCAAGCCAAGCATCAGCTTTAGCTTTGGTATGGTAATTACCTACCACATGAAAACCATCTTCATGTAGTTTTTTGCACATTGCAGTGCCAAGTCCACCTGTTGCGCCGGTTACTAAAACAACGCGTTTATTATTCTTATCCATTTCAGTTGTTGATTTGTTGATTTACATTAACATTGCAATCGTCAATTCCAAATTGCTATGAAATTACGGCTTCCTTATGATATATTCAACTTTTTGAGGCGAAATGTATGTTATCTTATTGTTAAGAATTGAGGAAGTAACCGATACGGTTAGTTTCTCGGCTTTGGTAAGCGTTTGTTTATAATCTACAGAAGCCTTAATGGTATTGGTATTCAGACTATCGAACACCGTATAAGGAGCAGCAAGAGTTACCTTTACAAAAGCCGGAAATGTTTTAACATTCGTATTGGGTGGAGCATTTAATACCTGAACAGGCACCTGAATAGTTTTTTGAGCGTACTCATCTAAATTAATTTGTAGCGTAACTTTCGTATCAGATAAAGAAACCAAACCATCTAATGCCTCGGGTATATCAATAGCTACCTGCTGCTCTACCCGTTGGTTTAAGTTATTTAAAATTATTTTATCTGTATAGAGTGTATCTGTTTTAGCAAGGGTAAGGCTATCCGAACTGACCATAATGTATTGCGGATTTACCTTAATCCGTTTAAAAATCCCCTGCGGAATAGCATAGTTTATTTGTACTAAGGGTTTGATGTATATCTTTTTGGTATAAGTCTTCCCAAATACAAAATGAATACTATCGGGTTTAACCTTTAGTAAATCTACTTCTACATTTAATAACTTAGATAGGTTTCCTATACTGGTGATGGTACTTATGGAAGCATTGCCCGATGCAGATTTTATATTTGGTACTTTACTCACATCAACCGTAACCTCTGCAATAGATTTTTCCATTAACAGCATTAGCAGTTTTGCGCCCGTAGTCTTAATATCTGCCATGATATAAGGAGGTAGCCTATTTACAATCCGTTTACCTACGGGATAGTTTACAAAATTTATAGGAATAGCAACCGTGCGCGTGTAGCTTCGGTTTAACGCATTAATAAGCCAGAGAAAAGAAGCGATGATGAGGCAAATAAAAAAAGAAAATATCCTGCGGGCAGGGTACTTTCTTTTTATAGCTGATAAAGATTTGCCCCGCAAAACAAGTTATTTTGTTTCGGCAATACCCACGCTGTTATCCATAGATATAGCTGCTTTAGAAACCTTCAATTTCACGCCACCTTCTACTTCAATCATAAAAGTAGTATCGTTTACTTCGGCAATTTTGCCGTGTATGCCGCCAATGGTAATAATCTTATCTCCTTTTTTAATTTCGGCCATAAACTTTTTAGCTTCTTTTTGCTTCTTCATTTGCGGACGAATCATAAAGAAATAAAATACCACTACAATTAGTATAAGAGGTAAAAAACTGGTGATAGATTTCATATCAAATCCACCTGCTGCCGGCGCGGCTACCGCATCTAATAACATAAAACTTGTTTGCATTTTTCTATTGTTTTTTTATTGGTTAACTTATTATTTTTATTTCTTTTCCGACGCATCATCCGGCACAATCACATTGCCGGTAATGGTTATAAACACCGTGTTGGGTTCGCAATTGGTAAGCACACTTACCGTTTTAGTAACCATACCCGATTTACCGTTACTATCAAACGTTACATCAATAACTCCTGTTCCGCCCGGTGCAATGGGTGCTTTGGTAGGCTCGGCTATCGTGCAACCACAACTTGCTTTTGCAGATGTTATAATCAGGTTCGATTTACCCTCGTTGGTAAACGAAAATTTATGCGCTACTTTCTCACCCTGTATAATCTTCCCGAAATCGTACGTACCTTCGGCAAACTTAATAACGGGCAGTTTATCTTTATCAACCTTGCCATTAGCTGTGGCAGAAAAATCTACAATCTCTCCGTCAATCTTCTCGTCTTTATCTCCTTTGTTTCCGCAAGAGAAAAGAGCAAGCGCACTTAACATAACTACTATCTTTCGCATCTTGAAAATTTTGGCAAATATAACAAAAGTTATAACTTAAATAAGGGCGTTCCCTTTGATTACAAGGTTGGGGCTTTCCGTTCCAAGTCCTCGCCGATTACGGCTGTGGGCTTTCCACTACAATCCCTAACGCAATCCCTTACACTAATTTATTCTTTGAAAGAGTTATTGTCCCTATACAGCGCAATTTTTGAGTCGCCCTTTGCTGCTAACTTAACAAAGTTTAAGTCGACAGATGATTGTTCTAATATTTCTCTAAATACGGCATCTATATCATTTAAATTATAAGTGATTTCCATGGTTGTATTATTATTGCCGTATTTTTCTGAATAACGTCGTGGTTCGGGTTCATTATTCACAAAAAATAATATTCTTACAGCTTTTCCATTTTTACTATCAAGGGGATACCTTATTTTTTCAAAAGCTTGAATACCTTCAATAAAATTAAGGCGCGTTGATGGGTCAATATTTCTAAGTTCACAATGTTTTTTGTAAATGTCAACTAATTGATGTTTAAATATTGTAACATCTTCGTCATAATTTTTCTTTTTAATACTTGCTTTTAAAATCAATTCAAATGCTCTATGAGTATTAATTCCAACTGTGCTAAAAAACCCTGCGAAAAAAGCATATCTGCCCAATATATAGTGTTCAATTCCAATTTCAATAAATTCATGAATATATTTTTTTTTAAAATTCTCTTCAGTCATAGATAAAGCATAATTAGTCTAATAACAGTATAATGGTGCGTTTCATTTATACAAATGTAATTAATCTTCTTTTATCACAGCGGGCAGCCCGACCAAACGCGGAGCAGTTTAGCCTTGTGCGTGGCAGATCGTTTGGTCTTGACTTTTTCGTTCTTTTTGGTCAAGCAAAAAGAACATAAAAAGCATTCCTTTTTAACACTTTCTTAATTTCCTATCGACGAAACCCCTAAATAATCGTCCGTTTGCGTTCCAAGCCTTCCTGTTTGCAATCCAAGTCTTCGTGTTTGCAATTCAAGCCTTCGTGTTTGCATTCCAAGTCTCCCTGTTTGCAATTCAAGACCTCCTGTTTGCTTTCCAACTCTTCGTGTTTGCAATCCAAGTCTTCGTGTTTGCGTTCCAAGTCCTCCTGTTTGCTTTCCAACACTTCCTGTTTGCATTCCAACACTTCCCGTTTACGTTCCAAGCCATTGAGTTTGCATTCCAACACTTCCCGTTTACGTTCCAAGCTATTGAGTTTGCTTTCCAAGCAATCGGTATTGCTTTCGCATTATTATGTATTGGTTCCCAAGTGTTGGGGATTGCTATTACTTAACTCGGCGTTGAAAACCGGCGGAAACGCCCAAACCTTATAAACTCTATTTATTCCTATTATATTTGTATGCTTTAAAACAAGAAACGGTATGTTTTCTGCCATTTATGAAGGTATTTTATTGGGTATTTTCTTAGCCTTTTCGATAGGGCCTTCGTTTTTTGCGTTGGTTAATACGGGTATCTCTCATGGGTTTAAATCGGGTGCAGCCGTGGCCTTTGGTATTTTGTTCAGCGATTTGTTTTTTGTGGCAGCTACCGTATCGCTCATCCATTTTGGGATGGCTAATTTAATCAGTAACCCCAAACATCAGGCGTTTATGGGTATTATTGGGGGCATTGTATTGATTGTGTATGGCGTAATTCATTTCGTACAAAAAGATGCTAAACACCAAGCCGATACGGAACTGGAAATAAAATCGCCTAAAACGTATGCACTGGTGGTAAAAGGGTTTCTGCTAAACCTGTTCAACCCTTTTGTATGGATATTCTGGATGACTACTTCTACGGCTATTAGTAGCCGATATGAGTTTCATATTATACGCGTAATTGTGTTTTTTATGGCTGTTTTAAGCATAACTATTGGCACCGATTTGCTAAAAACATTTGTTGGACATAAAATTAAAGAACTGGCTTAATGCTTAATACTTCTTCGCATTCGTCATGTATCGGGTGGCTTACTCATTCTTTCGGCTTGTATTTAATTTATAAAGTATTTTTTCTACATCCGTAAATGAAATTCCTTAAACAACTTTCTCTTGCCATATTATCGGGGTTATTGCTTGGTGCATCCTGGCTTCATCCTGTACCTTTTTAGTTTTATTGCCCTTATCCCTTTATTATTCTTAGCTGATGAGATTGAAAACAGCGGCATCAAAAGAAAGAAGCTTCGCGCTTTCTTACTTAGTTACCTTGCCTTTCTACTATGGAATATATGCGATACCTGGTGGATATGGTTCGCCTCTGATGGAGGGGCTGTTGCAGCGTTTGTAGCCAACTCCTTATTAATGGCATTGGTGTATTTACTTTTTTCTCGCTTCGCCGCAGATTTAAAAACTCTGCATTTAATATGCAGGACTGGTTGTTTATTCCTGTGTGGATGTCGTTCGAGTACCTGCATACCAAATGGGACTTGGCCTGGACGTGGCTTCAACCTAGGAAACGTTTTTGCCTTTGAACATAACTGGATACAATGGTATGAATACACAGGTGTTTCGGGAGGAACCCTTTGGATACTTGCCGTAAATATTATGATGTATCAAGCCATCCGATTTAAAATCCAGCAATCAAAAATCAGAATCGCCGTAGCCATCGTTGTTGTACTGCTTCCTATTGGCATCTCGACAAATAATTAAATCGCAGATTTCCAAAACAAAGTCCTGGCTACTGTAAATGTACTGATTGTTCAACCCAATATAGACCCTTATAACGATAAGTTTAATGGCGACTTCCAAGGGCAACTGCAAGGTGTTTACAACAAAATAAAAAACAAGATAACGCAAAAGACAAAATACGTAGCCCTACCTGAAACCTTTTTAACCGAAAACATGTGGGAGAATGATATTGAAAAGTCTTTCTCTTTAAAGTTTCTAAGAGATAGTCTGCTAAGTAAATTCCCTGATTTGAATATTGTTGTAGGTACAACTACTTTTTATAAGTACGAAAAAGATGAAAAGAAATCGGAAACCGCCCGTACCTTTCCTAATACCGATATTTATTATGATGTATATAATACCGCGCTTCAGGTAAATAAAGAAGGATTGCAGATTTACCATAAGTCTAAACTGGTTCCCGGCGTAGAGCGTATGCCTTACCCGGCGTTGTTTAAACCATTAGAAGGACTTGCCATCGATCTAGGCGGAACCTTTGGCAGTCTTGGTACACAGGATACACGTACTGTGTTTTTTAATAAAGATAGAACCATTGGCGTTGCCCCTGTTGTTTGCTACGAAAGTATTTTCGGCGAGTTTGTTACCGATTATGTAAGCAACGGAGCCAATCTTATTTTTATCATTACCAACGATGGCTGGTGGCAGGATACCCCCGGCTATAAACACCACTTGGCTTATGCCCGTTTGCGTGCTATAGAAACCCGCCGACAAATTGCCCGCTCGGCAAACACCGGCATTAGCTGTGTGGTTGATGAATTAGGCGAAGTACATGCACCACAACCTTGGTGGAAAGAAGGTTACATTATGGCTAATCTTGCGCCTAATAACCAAAAAACATTCTTTGTCCGCTTTGGCGATGTGTTTTATAAATAGCGGTGTTTCTTACCGCGTTCGCTATAGGGTATAGTATCTTTTTACGGTTTAAGAAGCAGTAAATTGCAGGTAATTTTGCCTTTCAAATTCAATTGCTTATTCAATAAAAATATATGGAAAAATTTGATGTTACTGTTATAGGTTCTGGTCCGTGGTTAGTGTAGCTGCCATTCGTTGCGCACAATTGGGCATGAAAACGGCTCTTATAGAAAAGTATCCCAGTCTGGGTGGCACCTGCCTTAATGTGGGTTGCATTCCATCCAAAGCCTTGTTAGATTCTACAGAGCATTTTCATAAAGCCACGCACGATTTTGAAGAACATGGCATCGAAGTAAAGAGCGTAAAAGCCAACCTGCCTAAAATGATTGAGCGCAAGCGTGGTGTGGTAAAACAAACCGTTGCGGGTATTGATTATTTGATGAAGAAAAATAAAATTACCGTGCTTACTGGACATGGCTCGTTTATAAACAAAACCACTATAGAAATTACAAAAGCAGATGGCAGCAAAGAACAGATAGAAAGCGCTAAAACCATTATTGCCACAGGCTCAAAGCCGGAAATTCCTCGCCCGGTATTGAGATACCGTCCACGTCAGGGTGGACGTCGGGGAGGAAAGCGGCCCCGCGGCCGCCGCGCTGCCGTCGAGCCAGCTCCAGTAGAGCATCGGTGGGCTGGCCGATGGCGTCTCCGAGAGCTGGGCGTCGAACGTCCGCGACGACGGGGCGGCGAGACCGCACGAGTTGCTTTGAATCTGCTCGGTCACCGTGTACGTGCCGAGCAACGTGCCCGGAAGGGGGCTGTCGGAGCACGCCGCGAGAGAAGCGTAAGCCATCCAAGCTGCGCGAGGCGAGACCGAGCGAGTCGCCCCGCGGCCGGAAAACGTCACGGCGCCATTGAAGCACCTCCAGAAGCGAGTTGCCTCACGTCTCGTCGGCAGAAAACGCCCGGCCGTCCAGAAGACGAGCGCGCCGTCCCCCCCCCGACCAGACATGCGGAGCGGGGCGCGCCTCGGGCCCTTCGCGATCTTTGACGAACCGAGCATTTGAGACCAACTTGCGCGCGTGCACGCCCCCCGCGCTCTCGTCATCGCCATCGTCGTCTTCGCGGCCGCCTGCGACGAGGGCGACGCACACTTTACGACGAAGGTGGCGTCCGACTTTGCCCCCGCTCGGCGTCGCGTGTCGGTGCTTGGTGTCTACAAGGACGGCCGGATGTCGCCCGAGGGGTGGGAAGCCCTCGCCCCGCGGCTGGGGACTGCATTGGGTCCTACGCCCTGCGACGTTGGA
>CAVXOV010000051.1:0-29590 GCA_963763345.1 uncultured Candidatus Saccharibacteria bacterium | reverse complement strand
TTTCTAACAGATTCCGTAACCACATACACTGTTTCAGTATCCTTTTGCCCTGGCAAGCAGTTCTTCTAAGTGCATCACATCATTATGCCTGATACTTATAAGCATTGGCAAAGCTCAGGCGAATGCCATCTATAATAGAAGCATGGCACAACTCGTCATACAACACAATATCTCCTCGTTGTGGAACAGATGAAAGCAACCCCACATTGGCATCATAACCCGAATTAAATAGCAAAGCTTTCTCTGGCATGATGAAATCAGCAACCTGTTTCTCGCAATTTATATGAATAAGGCTATTGCCTGTCATTAACTCGAACCCTGTTGAGCCTTGCTGATTAATCTGATACTCCTTTACAATCGCATCCTTTAATTCCTTTAGCTCTGCACTCTTGGCAAAGCCCAAATAATCATTACTGCTAAAATCAATGAGATTGTTATCAGGTAAAGAAAGTGTACGAAAATTATGCTCAGTCTTTCTTTTATCTAATAAGGATAAAAGCTTTTTAGGAAACCGGTTCATCTCCGGGTATTAAGCCATTACTTTCTTTTCAGAAAAAGCCGCCTTAGGCGTTAAGCCCAGTATGTTGAACATATCCATATCCTCGTTAAAGGCAGGATTTGGCGTAGTCAATAATTTATCTCCCGCAAAAATAGAACTTGCACCCGCCATAAAGCAAAGCGCCTGCGCTTCCATGCTCATGCTTAGCCTTCCGGCCGATAAACGAACCGAGGTATGCGGCATCACAATACGTGTAGTGGCAATCATGCGTACCATATCCCACACGGGCACCTGCTCCTGATTCTCTAACGGAGTTCCCTCCACAGGCACCAGGCCGTTAATAGGCACCGATTCAGGCTGAGGAGTTAAATTAGTCAGCGTAAACAACATCCCAATTCTATCTTCCACACTTTCACCCATGCCAATAATCCCGCCCGAACACACGGTCATCCCCGCCTTGCGCACATTCTTAATCGTATTCAATCTGTCTTCGTAGGTACGGGTCGTAATCACATCCCCGTAAAACTCTTCCGATGTATCAATATTGTGGTTATAGGCATACAAACCCGCATCAGCCAGCTTTTTGGCCTGTTCTTCGGTAAGCATACCCAGCGTGCAGCACACTTCCATCTCCTTGCTGTTAATCGTCTTCACCATCTCCAGCACCTTATCAAAATCTTTGTTATCGCGCACCTCGCGCCATGCAGCGCCCAAACACATGCGCGATGCACCCGCAGCCTTCGCCCTCGTCGAAGCCGTATCAACCTCCTCAATACTCATCAGCTTATGCACTTTTATATCCGTATGGTAACGGGCCGCTTGCGGACAATACGCGCAATCCTCACTGCAACCCCCAGTTTTAATAGATAATAACGAGCTTATCTGCACCTCGCCCGCCTTGTGAAATTGGCGGTGCACCGTAGCAGCCTCGTACACTAATTCCAATAAAGGTTTGTTATAAACGTCTAATATTTCGGCTTTTGTCCACTTCTTCATGCAAGTATCTTTAGTAGCAACAAATGTAGCAAATCAAAATAAAACCTCAAGGCTTTTCATAAATAATGTGGGCGTTTAGCTTGAATACAAGTGTCAGGTTTTATCAATTCCTAACATTTAAGACACTTTTTGATAGCGAAATAAAAACTTGCTGATTTTGGAAGCGTTTTTTACTGCGAAAACGTCAATGTATTTATAAAAGAGGTATGATGTACTAATAACAAAAATGAATGACGCTGCAAATGTGAGGGGTATACTGACATAATCATACAGATACCTATATAAGAAATGATATATCCGTGATGAAACAACAGGTATAAAACATAAATGAATAAGGTACAGACCGAATGAAATTTTACCTAAAAATAAAAATGGCTTAGTAGAAAAAAGCGTTTTTAGTTTGGTGCTGTTTACAAGAACAAGCAGTAAAAAAGTACACCCGAATATGCCTGCAAATTTATAATACGCCTTATCCTGAAAGAATAAGGTATATCGATACATCGTTTTTTGAAGAGAACCACCATAAGAAACATAGGGAAAGGAAGTAAGATACAATCCAACTATAACTAATAAAGTTTTTATATATGATAAAGAAACTACTTTTTTAAATTGGTTGCTATTGCATTGAAGATAGCAGATAAGCATGCCAAATGAGAATGCTTTAAAACGTGTATCACCTATTTTAAACTGTAAGAATATAATGACAAGAAATAATAATGCCTTGCTTTTAATTTTATGCGTAAGTATAAGAACTACAAATAATAAAAAGGAACCCAAAAGCTCTGTATTCATAGTCCAGAGCACTGTATTGTAATCAGCATTTCCTGCAAAAGCATCATATAAACCATATTTTACGACCTCTAAAAAACTAAGGTTATCTGGAAATAATCTTGTTAACCAGTCTTTATTAATAGCAGTGTTTGGTATATATTCTTTACTAAATAAATGAAACCGATGTAAGAGCCATGTTATAATACAGGATGCTAAAACAGGTATAGCTAAACGGAAATACCTTTTTAAAAGACTGTTCTTTACAATATCTACCTTAGGATTCTTAAAGTATGGGTAGCTTAAAACATATCCGCTTAGAACAAAAAAGAAACAAACTGCAAAACCCGAGTTTAGAAAAAGATTTAACGGTGTAAAAGCAACTAATTTATATAGGGTAAACTTATCAGACATTACTTCTTCAAACGAGGCGCCACCAATTATATAATCAGAGGAAAAACAAAACATAAAATGATGAACAAATACAATTAAGGCCAAAAGACCCCTTAATCCATCGAGATAAGTGATTCTTTTATCGTTGTAAGTCACGCTTATAGTTTTCATAAAAGTAAAACTATTTTATAAGAACAGATTGTTTAAAGTTGAATCCACTTTAATATCTTTAGTACAAATACCACCTAATCCCCCAAAAACCTTAGCGTTTTTAAGAGAAATTAAGTTGTTTTAAAGGTAATGAGTTATGTTTTTGGAAGAAATGAAGACTTCTTCTCAACAAACTAACACTTCTTCGAAAGACACTAAGACTTCTTCGCAACAAATTAACACTTCTTTGAAAGAAACTAAGACTTCTTCGCAAGACATTAACACTTCTTCGAAGGAAACTAAGACTTGTTCTCAAGAAACTAACACTTCTTTGAAAGAAATTAAGGCTTCTTCGCAAGACATTAACACTTCTTTGAAAGAAACTAAAGTTTGTTTAGAAAAAACATCTTTGGCTTTGAAAAACACAGGCATTTCTATCAAAGCATTATGCAATTCTTGCATATCTTCTTCTTAAATCTCATTAAACAGCTACTTTTGCACCTATATGCCCTATAAAAGTTTATATGATTGTGTGCTTGATTTGGAGCAGAACGGACAATTAATCCGCATAAAAGAAGAAGTTGACCCCAATCTGGAAATGGCTGCCATACATCTGCGGGTGCACGAGGCAGGCGGAAAGGCCATATTATTTGAGAAGATTAAGGGCTGCAACTATCAGGCGGTATCTAACCTGTTTGGTACTTTAGATAGAAGTAAGTTTATTTTCAGGGAGCATTTTACCGATATACAGCAATTGGTAGATATAAAGAACAACCCTGCCAAAGCACTGAAACATCCTTTTAAATATATGGGTTTGGCTAAGGCGGCTTTAAGCTCCAGACCTAAAAAGATAAATGCAAACCTTACCGATTACTTTGATGAAATAAGCATAGATAAACTTCCCCTTATAAAACACTGGCCTATGGATGGGGGCGCTTTTGTTACGCTTCCGCAGGTTTATAGCGAGGATGTGGATAAACCCGGCGTAGAGAACTCTAATCTGGGCATGTACCGTATTCAGTTAAACGGAAATAATTATGAGTTAAACAAAGAGGTTGGCTTGCATTACCAGTTGCACAGGGGTATTGGGGTGCATCAAACAAAAGCAAACAATAAGAACCTTCCGCTAAAAATAAGTGTGTTTGTGGGTGGTCCGCCTGCTCATTCCTTAGCAGCGGTAATGCCTTTGCCAGAAGGTTTAAGTGAGTTAAACTTTGCAGGGGCTTTGGGTGGCAGAAGATTCCGTTATACGTATCAGGATGGGTATTGTATTTCTTTGGATGCTGATTTTGTGATTACCGGAGAGATTTACCCCAATGAGAATAAGTCCGAAGGTCCGTTTGGAGACCATTTGGGTTATTATAGTTTGCAGCATGATTTCCCGGTAATGCGTGTACATAAAGTGTATGCCAAGAAGAAGAATGCCTTGTGGGCTTTTACGGTTGTGGGTAGACCTCCACAGGAAGACACCGCCTTTGGGGCTCTGATACATGAGCTTACAGGCAACGCCTTAACACAGGAAATACCCGGATTGAAAGCCCTTAATGCGGTCGATGCAGCAGGGGTACACCCCTTATTACTGGCTATTGGCAGCGAACGCTATACTCCTTATATAAAAGAAAAAAAGCCGACAGAGTTGCTGACCATTGCTAACCGCATTTTAGGAACAGGACAATTAAGTCTGGCTAAATTTCTTTTTATTACCGCAGATGACAGTAATAAATTATCCGAAAATAATATAGAAGAGTTTTTTACCTACTGCTTAGCGCGTATTGATTTTACAAGAGACCTGCACTTTCAAACCAAAACAAGTATTGATACCTTGGATTATTCGGGTACAGGTTTAAACAGCGGTAGTAAGGTTGTGTTAGCGGCTTATGGAGAGCCTCTGCGTAAGTTATGTAATGTAATGCCCGCTTACTTTGCAAATGAAAAAGCGAGTTTGGTAATGTCTGGGGTTATTGCTTTGCAAAAGAGTAAATTCATTTCTTATGAAGAGACTAAAAAAGAAATGGATGCCTTGAATGAGCAATTAAAGAATGAAAACCTTCAAAGCCTTTCGATGATTATTGTTTGTGATGATGCAGATTTTGTAGCCAAAACATTAAACAACTTTTTATGGGTTACTTTTACAAGAAGCAATCCTTCGCATGATATTTACGGCATAAACTCTTTTACCGAAAACAAACACTGGGGCTGTAAAGGTCCGCTTATAATAGATGCCCGCATAAAACCCCATCATGCACCGCCTTTGATAAAGGATGAAGGAGTAGAAGAGAGGGTGGATAGGGTGCTGAAAAACGCATTTTAAAATAGTAAAACTTAACATATTGGTTTGTACTAAAAAAAGATTGTTTGTCTACTTTTGCTTGCAAAGCAATACCGTAGCAATGAAAAGACAGCTTCTTCTTTTTATACTAATCTTCTTAAGCAAGTTGTTGCCTGCCCAAAATTATTACCCATCCGGTCAGGTTTGGACTGAGGTTGATTTCATAGAAAAACTAAGCAAAAAATTTGTACTTCAAAATGATATTCAATACTCTCGTCAAGGGAATATTGGCAACGATGTAAATTTAATGCGATATAATCAGCAGCTTACACTTAGGTCTTGGTTGCATTATTATCCTATCCCTAAAATAAGAATCTCTTTTTTTGCAGGACTTTGGTATAACTATTATATACCACAATTAAACCGTCAGTTTCCCGAATACCGTACGGCTCTTCAGGGTACCTATTATAAAGTAATGCCAAAATCTACTTTGGCTTATAGGTTTAGAGTAGAGAACAGAAATATACAAGACGCGGAAGGTAAGTTTGAAAACGTATTTAGATTTAGAACTCAACTAAAATATGTAAAACCACTTAATGCTACCGAAATTAAAAAGGGTACACATTATTTGGTTGGCTTTGATGAGGTTTTTATAAATGCAGGAAGTACAGTTACCGGGCATCATCTGTTTGACCAAAACCGGATTTTTATAGGCTATGGCTATGCCTTTTCTGATTACCTAACTTTTGAAACAGGATACTTTAATCAGTTTCAAATCGCTGCGCATTCAGATAACTTCTATGTAAATCATATCTGGCAAATAAGCTTTTATGTAAACAATGTATTTGGTCAGTTTACACGAAACACAACACCTGATACGGATTAAAAGATGAAAAGGTAGAGGAGAAGAGGGTGGATGAAACTATTAAAAAGGGATAAAGCTCAACCCAATCATAAAGTTGAAACGCTGGGTAGGGTATTTATCCCAACGGTAGTAAGAGAAGTTGCCAATGTTATTGAACGTAGCAAAGAAGGAGAGCATTTTAGTATAACGATACTCGGCACCTAAATTAATATCGGCAATGCCTTTTAACTGAACTGCCTGTTCTACATAATTAGGACCCGGTATATTGCCATTGTTAGGAATTTGTTGCAATGCCCATTGTTTACCAATCACAAAAATATCAGCTTTTAGGATGATTTTACTCTTTAGGTTATAATGAGCAGAGAAAGTAAGATCGAAATTAGGTTTGTGCCAAGGCTTTACATAACTGGTATCGGTTATGGTATATCCATAGTAATTACCTTTTGCAATGATGTTTAGTTTTTGCTTGAGTTGGTATTTTAATTGTCCGTTTATGTTGAGGTAATTGGTATTCATGTAAACTACATTATAACGGTTAGCATAGGGATTATCTTTTGCGTTGTAATTATAATCGGCCAAATAGTATGCCATGTTATTGTATTTACCATACAACACTTTGGCATCGTAAGAAAGGTTAGAACTTAATGCACCACGCAGACCGCCATATACATTGTATTTATTGTCGGTATTTTTATAATCTAAATTACTAAGCACAAAAGGGTTTACAGATGAAAGGCTCTTATAGCTGTTCTTTTGCAAACCTCCATCCAAGCCTGCATACGGAATGATGATGCTTTGATATACATCATAAAAAATATTTACACGGGGATAGACATAAAACTTTGAACCTATGGGACTGAAGTTTGAGTTTGTTGCACTGAAGTTATCGAGCGTGCCTTCTATACCAATAGTTCCTTTCCATTTTTCTCCGCCCACTGCCACATGCGGATATAGTTTGCCAATGGTATTATTAATGGTATCATGCGTACCATGCACATTGTAATAATCTACAGAGGCAGGTAAAAGCAAAGATGCCTTTTCGATATGTTTAGAAAGCAAAGCATCGGCAAAAACATTATTCTCGAAGGTATTGTATTGGTCGCCGTAATTATAATAGTTTAAATGAATATCGTGATTAATACTCTTAGCAGTATCGCCATAATGGCTTTGCAATCTAAGTTTGCCTTGAAAATTTTGGAATGCCTGTTTATAATTGCTGGCACTGTTTATTTTTTGAATAGTATCAGAGAAACCATAATAACGAATGGCATTACGGTTATAATTCAAATCTGCAGATAAGGTATGTTTCTTATAAAACTTTTTGGCATACAGACCTGCATTATCATCACTAAAATTGGTTTTACCCAAACCGGCAAAGGTTGCATCGGATGATAAGTGGTTATAACGAACACCCCAATTAAGTTCTTTAGAGCGCAGGCTGTTAAAGAAAACATCGGCATAAGGCATGGTGTAGTTACCAAAACCAACCTTCAGCATAGACTGGTAAAGTTTATTAAGAGGTTCATTAACCATTTTGGCAGGCTCAATACTCGAAGTTTGAAAACTTGTTTTATACGGAATGCCGGGAGATGTATAAGTAACATTGGTTATTTTCTTTACAGTGTCAACAATCTCGGGTTGGTCGGTTTGCTTAACAGCCGCATCTTTAATTACGGGAGTAAAGTTGCTCTTCTGCTCATAAATCTCTTCGCCCAATGCGTTTTGCGATATACCATTAAACGCACAGCCAATCAGCAAAACAATTATGCAACAGATATGTTTGTTCAAATGCATTTATTCCGGTTGTTTGTTTTCGGTTTGTGATGAATCTCTCTTCTCTGTTTTAGGTGGCATATCCAGTTTTATATCAGAGCCCTTGTTATCAAACTCCACTTTCATTTGTTCTTGTTGTTTCTCTACCTCTTTAGCAGCTTGTTGTTTATCCTTTATTTCCTGTAGTTTTTGCTTAGCGATATCGGTGTACTCTTGCTTATCGGCATTGTCAATTACACTTTGCAAAATAACTTCGGCATTGTTGGTTTCATTTTTCTGAACATATACATCACTCATCAACAGCATAGCTTTTGTGTTCCAATCATTGGTAGAATAATTGTAAGCAATCAAGGTATTAATAGTCTTTTCGGTTTCTTTTAATTCTTTCTTCTGGAAGTGAATTAAAGCTAAGTAATAATAAGCCTCAGCACCGGCTTCACTTTTAGAGTTTTTAGTTAAGTATTGAAAATCAGTAATGGCTTCATCTCTTTTGTTTGTTTCATACAAAGACTTTGCTTTTAACTGATGTGCTTCTCCTAATTGTGCCTGACTAATTTTTTCGGTATTCATTACCTTGTTGCACTCATCCACACACACATCATAATTCTTAGTAAAGAAAGAACAACGCATGGCGCCAAGCTTAGCCGTTAATTTGTTTTGATTAGACTCAGCCACATCTTGTAATTGTGTGTATAAAGGAAGCGCTTCTGCATAGTTCTTATCTTTATATAAGATGTAAGAAGCTTTTACTAAAGATGTCTCTGTATGTATGTTGCGCGATTTGCTTAAAACATATTTATAAGAAATAAGTGCATCAGGATAATTAGCCTTGCTGTAAGCGCATTCGGCAAAACAGAAATTAGCCTCGGTTAAATATTTACCATTCGTAAACTTAGCCATGTACTTCTGCATTTCAGGCATAGAAGCATCACAATCTTTCTTATCGTAATACAAATCAGATGCCTTTTGCCAATAGCTTTCATCCAACTCATCAGCACTAACCGAACTTCCTATGGATGTAAGGTAAGCCTCCATCTCTTCGGGCTTGTGTTGTTCTTTATAAATCTTCTTTATGGTTTCAATGGCATCTTTCGCCTCATCCGATTTTGGGTCTTGCTTCACAATCTTATCTAAATACTCAAAAGCCTTATCGTTTTTGTTTTGGTTGTAGTACAAGAAGCCAATTGTTTTTATGCTGCGCTGCACATAAGGAGAAGCAGGGTAGTTGTTTACTATCTTCTCGTAATACGTAATGGCATTATCATAGTCATTTATGGCTTTATAACTCTCGGCAGTTTCAAACGTAGAAGCTACAACATAGTTAGAAGAAGGAAACTTTTGTTGCAAAGCATTCAGGTCATTAATCTTCTCTTTATAATTCTTCTGCAAACCATCGCACAATGCTTTTTGATACATGGCATAATCCACATCGTTTTTATTGAGAGCAATAGCAGTTTCATAATACTCAGCAGCCGAGTTATACGTCTTATTCATAAAATAACAGTCAGCTGTGCGCAGGTTAGCATCAGCTGCTTTGGAAGCATCACTCAGGTTTTTATTCAATAAATATTTACGGAAAGAAATACCGGCATCTTCATAGTTCTTATTCATAAAATATGCATAACCTATATTGTAATTACACACTTCATATTCTTTTAACTGAAAAGAACCGGGCATCAATTGAAAATTCTCCCAAGTCTCTCTAGCATTGTTATAGGCTTTATTTTGATAAGAAAGTTCTGCCAGCCAATATTTGCTTTGCGCCGATACAACAGGGTTTGTGTTAAGCTTCAATGCGATATTAAAATACTTCTTTGCTGAATCGGAGCAGCATTGTTATAATAATTTACCGCACGGAAATAAACCATCTTTTGATACACTTCTTTAATGCGTATATCTTCCGTATTCATTTTCTCAATGGTACGCATAGCTGCTTCATAATTTTTTGTGGAATGAAAGCAGTTTACTAAGTAGGTATAAGCTTCTTCTTTATTGGGAGAATTTTGATATTGACTGATATAAATAAGAAAAGATTTTATCGCATCGTTATAAGGACTAAAGCCTGTTTCATAACACAATTTGGCATAATTAAATAGGGCATCTTCTTTAATGCGCTTATCAAAAGGTAGGTTATAAGCAGAATAATAAGCACTGCGGGCTTTTGTTTTCTCATTTGATTTAAGGTAACAATCGGCCAGATAATAATATCCGTTCTGAGCTAAGGAATCATTTTTAACCACTGCTTTTTCAAAATAAGGCGTAGCGGTTTTTAAATCATTGGCTTTATAATAGGCATAACCCAATTGGTAATTATCATTAGGCGTACCTGTGAAACCTTTTAAAAGAAAAGGAATAGCCTCTTTATATTGCGACTTATTATAATAAGATTCTCCGATTATACGATTAATCTCTCCTGCTTTTTGCACAAAGGTGCTATCATTAAGCAATGCAGGTGCAACTTTTATTACTTCATCATACTTACCTTGCAGGTAATATATTTGTGCAATGTAATAAGGTACCACACTCCCAAAAGTTTCATCGTTCAATAAACGGGTAAAACCTTCCTGTGCCACAGCATAATTCTTTTCGGTATAAGCAATGTGCGAGTAATAATAATTAGCGGGTTTGGCATATTTATTATCTACATCTTTTATTTCGTATAAATCATTCTTGGCTTTATCTGTTTTGCCTGTTTGCAAATAACTATACCCACGCTTAAAATAAAGCTCGGCTAAATCTTCTTTGCTTAAATCGTAGATGTCAACCTTTTCTAAATAATCAATCGTCTCGGGATATTTCTTTTTCCGGAAATTAGATTTACCCAAATAAAAATAAGCCCATTTTATTTTGTTGCTTTCGGGATGTTGCTCTATAAACTTACGCATGCGCCACTCGCCATCTTTATTAAAAAGCTCTATAGAACAGGCTGCACCATAATACTCGGCATCAATACGGATAAGATCTTGTTTACTTTTTTGCGAACCTATAACAGAAAGGTCTTTCTTGTTGTCATACAATTCGATAATATTTTGGAAACTCTTCATGGCGGCACCGTATAACTTCTTATCAAAAAGTTCGGCACCTATTTTAAACTCTCTATCAGGCTCAATATAAATAGTAGTTTTTTGAGCAAATATGTTGCTTGCAAACAGACAAAGAAAAGTAAGGGCAAATAAATTACCGCGTGAAAGAATTTGTTTACTACTGAATAAGGTCATTAGAGACAACGCCGTAAAATTAGGGCGCATAAAGCCATGCACGTTTCAATAGCAAGTAAGTTATTAACGCAAACGTGTTTAAAGCTATAAGTTATACGTTATGAGTTATACGTTATGAGAAGTACTTTTGCTTCAGACAATATGGGCGTTATCCAACTAAATAATATAAGCATCCGTCAATCATCGGCGGTTGTAATAAGTAATTTATCGCTTACGGTTAATAAGGGCGAGTTTGTTTATTTGCTCGGGAAAACGGGTAGCGGCAAAAGTTCGGTGCTTAAGTGTTTGTATGCCGAAATTGGTATTGCATCGGGTACGGCTACGGTGGCTGGTTATGAGCTTAGTACCCTAAAGCAAAAAGACATTCCTTTTTTAAGAAGAAAGCTAGGCATTGTTTTTCAGGACTTTCAATTATTAACGGATAGAAACATTTTTGAGAACCTGCGCTTTGTAATGAAAGCCACAGGCTGGAAGGATGAAGAGCAGATTAAAAAGCAAATAAATGCGGTGCTTGAACAAGTTGGCTTAACAGGCAAAAATACCAAGATGCCTTACGAAATAAGTGGCGGCGAGCAGCAAAGGGTATCTGTGGCACGTGCTTTGATAAACCAACCCGAACTGATATTGGCTGATGAACCCACCGGAAACTTAGACCCCGATACCTCTGCCGAGATTATGAAATTGTTTATGGACATCAGCAAAACCGGAACATCTGTTTTATTTGCTACGCATGATATGCTGCTGTATCATAAATTCCCGGCACGCACTTTAAAGTGCGAGAATGGTGTGGTGATGGAAGTGAAAGCTTAAAAATATTACCTTATAATAACGATTCTTTTATTTACCACACCCTCATTACTTATAATACTTATATTATAAATACCCTCGTTTAAATCAGATACATCAATTGTGAATTGGGAGTTTTGAACTTTGATTTGCTTAACCATGTTACCCAACATATCAGTTATATGCAAATTTGTATTTTCATTTAGTGTTCCTAATTCAACATTCACAATTCCCTTAGTGGGGTTGGGCAAAATATTTAACGCTATTTTAGTATCCCTTTCTTTCATAATACCAGTAATTTTTAAGCTAGTGCAGCTTCCTGTTGCATTAGGATACACAACATTGGCATTAATTTTTATACAATATTGAAAACATCCGCCCTCACTATAATAGGTTGGCCCTAACTGTAATAGGCCTGATGTATTACCCATTCCTTCAATAATAGAAGTGAATCCTGAATCAGAAGATGTTGGAGGTGTCGTTCCTACAAGCCATAACCAAAACCTTTTGTGATAACTGCCCTGCATATAAAACGAATCTATCCTAGAAACATAAGCATAATTAGAAGCATTTATGTATGTGGGTGGTAAAGTATCTCCTAAAAATAAATTGAAATCATAAAGAAGAGTATCATGAGCAGATGATGAAGACCTATAATAAACTTTACGTGTATTTGTATCTTGCCTTATCAACCCTATAACAAATTTTCCAAAATAGCTGGTAATATTATTATTACAAGAACCATCAACTGGGCCATTACAATATGAACTATTCATAAACCAATTATATAATTTATGATAAGTATAAATACCTATTATTGAATCCCCTCCTAATGAATCTTCTGTTGTAGTAAATTGTTCACAAGAGCCTGCACAACACGCACATTCAAAAGATGCCAATCCGCCACACTGAGTTACCCAAACTGCATTGCTGTCCGGAAATGGGTGATACATATTTGTTTGCGCTTTAGTGTTTAAAGTAAAAACTATAATAAAGGCAAGTATGAATTTCTTCATTGTAGAACAAATATAATAAAAAAAGCCTCACATCGCGGCTAAGCTCTTTAGCAAACTTACACTATCACAATAACCTTTATAGGGCTTGTGAGGGTTTCCTTCCATGCTTGGAACGTTTCTTTCCTGTGTCGGAATGTTTCCTTCCATGCTTGGAACGTTTCCTTCCATGCTTGGAATGTTTCTTTCCATGCTTGGAATGTTTCTTTCCATGCTTGGAACGTTTCTTTCCATGCTTGGAATGTTTCTTTCCTGTGTCGGAATGTTTCCTTCCATGCTTGGAATATTTCTTTCCATGCTTGGAATGTTTCTTTCCATGCTTGGAATGTTTCTTTCCATGCTTGGAATGTTTCCTTCCGTGCTTGGAATGTTTCTTTCCGTGCTTGGAATGTTTCTTTCCGTGATTGGAACATTTCCTTCCATGCTTGGAACGTTTCTTTCCGTGATTGGAAACTTTCTTTCCGTGCTTGGAACGTTTCTTTCCATGCTTGGCAACTATCTTTAGTATACACTAACGTTTGATTAGTATACACTAAGGTTTGATTAGTATACACTAAGGTTGGTTTAGTATACAGGCAACTATATTTCCAAGCACTTAAAAACAAAAAAATGCGCATAATTCAATGAATCATGCGCATTTAACTATTTTCCGGATAGTTTACTTACTTATACACTAAAGGCCATCGGGTCGCTATACAACCCTGTGCCGTGGGCATTGCTGGCACATACGTCTATATATATCTCCTGTAGGTGAGTAAGGTTGGGTATAATCAGCTTCCTCATACTGGTAGTGGTTAACACTATTTTCCAACGGCTCAGAACTTTTTAAACGGTAGGGTTTTTTCGATAAGCGGTCAGTTTTAACACAAAAAGAGTCAATTATTTTTTAAACGTGTCGTGCAAATTTCATGTTTTGCATGCTTTTTAAAGAAGATAAAGTAGTAATTATGCGTAAAGTATTATTTTCTATATTTGGCTTCATGAAAATTAAGGCCTTACTTGTTGTTTCTTATCTTTTATCTATTGGCTGTTTGGCACAAAACCCCATTCCGGCAGCTAAACAAACAAAATCTATTCTTATAAGTGGTATAACCATACATGTGGGTAACGGCAAGGTTATAGAAAACGGCAAAATTGGTTTTAAAGATGGTAAACTTATACAGGCTTCGGCTAAAGCCGATGAAACCATTAAATACGATACCGTTATTAACTTAAGCGGCGCACAGGCATACCCCGGTTTTTTTGCACCAAATTCTGTTTTAGGTTTGGATGAAATTGATGAAGCCCGTCCTACAAAAGATTCTCGCGATGTTAGAGGGTACAATCCTCATGTACGTTCTATTATTGCCTTTAATACCGATAGTAAAATTATTCCTACGGTGCGTACCAACGGGGTTTTGTTTGAACAGGTAACCCCAAAAGCAGGTATTATTAGTGGCACATCAAGCATAGTGGCTTTAGATGGTTGGAATTGGGAAGATGCCGCAGTTAGCATAGATGATGGAGTGCACTTGAATTTTCCGGAAGGTATGCAGAAGAATGGCTGGTGGGCAGAGCCAAAACCTGCCGAAGCCAATAAAAAGTATGATGAGCAATTAAATGAACTGAAAAAATTCTTTGCTGATGCGAAAGCATATAGTGGAGAAAAAAATCAGGAAGAAAAGAACCTGCGCTTTGAAGCCATGCGTGGCGTTTTTGACGGAACTAAAAACTTATACATCCACGCCGATGCAGAAAAAGATATTATAGCGGCTATAAACTTTGTCAATCAGTTTCAAATAAAGAAAATGGTTTTAGTAAGCGGTGCCGAAAGCTGGCGTGTTACCAAAATGTTGAAACAAAACAATATTCCGGTAATGGTTGATAGGGTACACAGTCTGCCTGACCGTGAGCAGGATGATGTTGACTTGCCCTATAAACTACCTTATCTGTTACAAAAAGACAGCATTTTATTTTGCCTGCAAAACGAAGGAGATATGGAAGCTATGCAAACACGCAACATTCCTTTTTTGGCAGGCACAGCCAGAACTTATGGGTTGACTAACGAGCAAGCCGTGGCAGCCGTTAGCTATAATGCCGCAAAGATTTTAGGTATTGATAAACAAACAGGTACTATTGAAGAAGGTAAAGATGCCTCATTTTTTATCAGCACAGGCGATGCCTTGGATATGAGAACGAATAATGTAATTTTGGCTTTTATAAACGGAAAGAGCTTAAAGCTTACCAACGGGCAACAGGAATTATATAAAAAGTACGTAAATAAATATCAAATAAAATAAAACCAAAATCAAATGAAAAAATTAATTGTTCTATCAATCATCACAATCATTGCATTTGCGTCTTGCAAAAAAGACACTAAAACCTCTGCAACCACAACCCCACCGGCAACAACTCCTGCCCCACAGCTAAGGTTTGTGTTTAAGTTTGATTCTACACAAGTACGTTTAAATGATTCAGGGAATGTAGCTGTACTTCCTGCTACTCATAGAGCACAATGCCCACACTTTAATGGCATGTCGGTTCATCATATTGAAATGGCACAAACCAATACTACTGCTGTAGGGTTTGGAGCTGTATTATATACAACACCTACCACCAGTGTTAATGTTACACCTTATACGGTTACCAGTGGCACAACGCATGCCACTTATTCAGATGCAATTATATTTAATGATGAAACTGTGGTAGGGGATGGCACACAGTTTTTTTCTATCCCGTTATCTCAAGTAACGGCAGGAACTTATCCATACTTGCGTATTTCAGTAGCTTATCAAAACTATGATATTAGATATGCAATTCTTCCTAATACTCCTGTTTCGCCTACATATACTACACCCAATTCTACTTATTATACAACGGGTACTATTGCATCTTTTATTGGTTATAATACTTATATTAATTCGTATAAAATAAAAACACAAACCGTTACTGTAGATTCAGCTAAACAACAAGGTTATTGGGGTTTTGAATCTGCGCCTTATGTTATTCCGGGTATAGGGACATATACGGTTCCTTATAGCAAAGGTCAGGCCCCTCAGGGTGCCACTACAGTGGTTAATCCTTTATTTGCTTCTTCATCTGTTCCTCCTGGTTCATGTTTAGTTACAGGGCAGTTTGTAAGTCCATCTGGTACTTATGAACCATTGATTATTACCGGGCATGAAACAAGTGATATTATAGTTACCGTTTCTATGTCAACCAACAATAGCTTTGAGTGGACAGAAAATACCAGCGATAATAACTTTAATCCGGTAAACGGAGATGTTGTGGTAGATATGGGTGTTCGTGGCATGAAGCCTATATTGCCTCAATAAAAAGCAATAGACTTAATGAAGAAACAAAACACTTCGCAGTTTTTAATTTTTTGCGGTTTGTTTTCTTTTCTGCTAAGTATATCTGTTTGGGGCATATCCATCTTCTTTAAATTTACACTCCCTTTATATGCTATACTTGTAATCTTCTTTTTTTGCTTTGTTTTATCTTTTTTATTCTTCAATTTCTTTTATCAAAGAATTATTTTCGGAAGAATTGAGCAGACTTTGATAAAATTACGAAAACTACATACCGTAAGTGAAACCAAAACCCGTATAGATTATACAGAAGATATTACCGACCCGCTTGAACGCTTTAATGCGGAGATTATTCAGATATCTAACGAGAGACAAAAAGAATTAGAGCATCTGAAAAAACTAGAGAATTATCGCAAAGAGTTTTTAGGAAATGTTTCGCATGAATTGAAGACACCTATATTTAATATACAAGGGTATGTAGCAACATTAATTGACGGAGGTATTAACGACTCTAAAATAAATATGGAGTATTTAAAACGCGCCGATAAGAGTGTAGATAGGATGATTAATATTATTGATGATTTAGAAACTATCTCCCAACTTGAAACTGGTACACTTTCATTAGACTTAGAAAAGTTTAATGTGGTTGAAATGGTAAATGATATTTGCAAACAAATAGAGATACAGGCACAGAAGAGAAACATAGCTCTTAATGTAACCACTCCTCAAAAGGTTGTTAAAGTAAATGCCGATAGATTTCGTATCAGGCAGGTACTTTCAAATTTACTTTCAAACTCTATTAAGTATGGTAAGGATGATGGAGAAACTACTATTATTATTAATCCTGAAAAAGATAAAGTAAGTATAAGTATTTGTGATAACGGTATTGGTTTAGAGGAAAAACATTTGTCGCGTATATTCGAACGTTTTTATCGGGTAGATAAAGGGCGTAGCCGCGAACAGGGCGGAACGGGGCTTGGCTTATCTATTGTAAAACATATTATTGAAGCTCATCATCAAACTATAAGTGTAAGCAGCAAAGAAAACGAAGGAACAACTTTTGTTTTTACGCTTCCTAAACCCTAAATAGATTCTTTTAATTTCTCAATTGCAACTATTCTAATTGCAATTAACAACCTCTTGTAAATAACTCTCTTTAGTGTGGCTAATTGTCGGCTTTATTTTGTCGCAATTTAGTTGAGGTAATATTTTACCTAATAAGAATGTTCTTATCTGGTAAAAATAAAACAATACCGCATGAAAAAAACAATAAGCTTATTTACGCTTTTTCTCCTATTATCAATGGGTTTAAAGGCTCAAAGCAAAAAAGAAAGCATAGACGAATTAAACGAATCTGCTGAATTTTATATGTCGGTTGAAATTCAGGATTATGCCAGGGCTTATGATTGTTACGATAAATTAGATAAAAGAGATCCTTCAAATCCATACTATAAATACCAAAAAGGGATGTGTGCTTTTCACTTACCGGATAAAAAACAAGAAACAGTTACCTTATTTGAAACTGTTTATAAAATGGAACCTAAAGAAACAAGTGTGCTACTCAATTTAGGAAGAGCTTACCATACAAACTATCGCTTTGATGATGCCATAAAAATATTCAATCAGTTTTTGGCTACTAATCCGCCTGATGCGGAAAAATTGCAAGCAGAAAAATTAATAAAGAATTCAGAGTACGGAAAAAATGTAACACAGGAAATGCTACAAGCAGATATTAGAAATTTAGGTCCACCAATTAATACAATATATCAAGAGTATTCTCCTATAATTTCAGCAGATGAGTCTATATTGATATTTACTTATCGAGGACCAAAAAGCACAGGTGGTTTAATGAGTGGAAAGTTTAAACCAGATGCTGGCAAAGGAACATACTATGAAGATATTTTAATGTCAAGAAAAAATAGTGATTCTACCTGGGGCGAGCCTCAACCAATTCCTAATATAAATACCAAACAAAATGAAAGTGCTTTAGCCCTTTCACCTGATGGACAAACACTTTATACCTATCGTAGCACCGAACAGGATAGCGGGGATATTTATGAAAGTCATCTAGAGGGTGATTCGTGGACTGTGCCTACAAGAGTAAAAGGAGATGTAAACACAAATTATTGGGAGGGTAGTTGCTCTGTTACTGCTGATGGAAAATATCTTTATTTCTCTAGTGAGCGTAAGGGAGGTTTAGGTGGAAGAGATTTATATATTGCAGAAAAAGCAGATGATGGTTCTTGGAAAAATGCACAAAATCTTGGAGATAAAATTAATACACCTGATGATGAAGACGCTCCTTTTATACACCCGGATGGTCTTACCCTTTTCTTTAGCTCTAAAGGACATAATAGTATAGGTGATTACGATATTTTTTATACTATTAAGAAAGAGAACAATTGGATTGATCCTTTAAATATGGGCTACCCTTTAAATACTACTGATGACGACAGGTTTTATGTAATGAATGCAAGCGGCCAAAAAGGTTATTTTTCATCAAACCGTGTTAGTAACGGGGGTAATGGTAGTTCTGATATATTTACGGTTACTCCGGGTATATTGGGTGAAAAGCCCATTTTAGCAATGGTTCTGGGATATGTTTATGGTAACGATAAAGCTATTACTGCTCAAATAGAAATTACTAAAAAGAGCAATGGAGAGAAAGTAGGTCCGTTTACATCAAATATAAAAACAGGTAAATATCTAGTTGCACTTAGCCCGGGTGAAAATTATACATTTCATGTTCGTTCAGCCGATTTTGGAGAGATTACAGAAGATTTGGATATAGCCAAGCTTACTAAGTTTGTAGAACTTCGTAAAGATTTTCACATGGTTAAAGATGGTTATGTTGACCCACATAACGTAAAAAACCTGAACGATATTCTTGCAGGATTAGATACACTTACTTCTGTGCCAGATTCTATTAAATCAATACCTAATACACTAGTAAATTCTAATGGTAATACTGCACCTAAACAACCTTGTGATGATTTTAAAACACTGGATTTTTCTGCACTTAAAGGAAAAAGTTTAAACGATATAAATGTATATAGAAAGCTTCTTGCCATAGGCGATAAAATATGTGCCGATAAAATGGTTTTCAAAGTACAGATAGGAGCGTATCGCCATCCTGAAAACTATAAATATGAGAAATTAAAAGAGTATGGAACTCCCGAATCAGTTGGCTATCCTGATGGAATTACGCGCTTTACACTGGGACAATTTAATGGAATAAAATCAGCTGAAGAGCAACGTGAAAAAGCGATTAAAAAAGGTCAAAAAGATGCTTGGATAGTTGGTTTTATTGATGGCAAACGCTACACTTTAGAGGAGTTGATCATGGCTGATTTTTATAATAAAAATATTGCTCAGTTCAATGAAAATCTTCAGGAACTAAAAGAATATATCACGTATAAATAATGGAAGAGGCAAATTCGTTTGAAGAGCAGGTACAGCCTCAAGGATTAAAAATATTATGTACGCTCACTTTTATTTATAGTGGTATAGTAGGTTTCTTTGCACTTATACTAATGCTGTTGGCAAAACCTTTTTTAGCCTATTTAGGTGAAAATTTTGACTTACTCACTTCTAATATGAGTGAAATGCAGGTTAAGCAATTGCAACTATTTTTAGATTTAGGAAGTGGGAAGTTAATTATTGGCAGCGGCCTATACTTGCTTATTTTGGGACTATCTTTCTTTGGTGCTTTGCAAATGAAACAAAGAAAGTATAAAGGTTTTATTATGTATTCAATTGCTAATATTTTTTTCTTGCTCTCAAATATTTTATCACTCAATGTTTTGATGTCTATCTTCGATATTGTATTTATTGCTTTATACTTTCGTCAAAGTAAGTTCCTGAAGAGATAATTCTCCTTCATGAATAATCACAAAAAGTATACGAATCATTTAATTTCAGAGAAGAGCCCTTATCTATTACAGCATGCGCATAATCCAGTAAATTGGTATGCATGGGGTGATGCAGTTTTTGAAAAGGCAAAACAAGAAAATAAATTGGTCTTAATAAGTATTGGTTATTCGGCTTGTCATTGGTGTCATGTTATGGAACACGAGTGCTTTGAAGACGAGCAAGTGGCAGAATTAATGAATACTTATTTTATCAATATAAAAGTTGACAGGGAAGAACGGCCCGATGTTGACCATGTATATATGACTGCCGTGCAATTAATGACACAACATGGTGGTTGGCCGCTTAATTGTTTTGTATTACCTGATGGAAGGCCTATTTACGGAGGAACTTATTTTCCTAAAAAGCAATGGATGCAATTACTGAGAAATCTTTCTGTATTGCATCAAACGGATAAACAAAAAGTAGAAGATTATGCACATCAACTTACTGCCGGAGTAAAACAAATAGATGAGTTTATAAATCTTCCCTTAAATAATTCAATTAATATTAACCAACAGATAATTGATGCCTGTGTAATTAATTTTCAAAAAAGATTTGATACAATAAATGGCGGAAGCATTGGTGCACCTAAATTTATGATGCCTAACAATTATTTGTTTCTATTACGTTACGGGCATCTTACAAATAATGAGGGTATATTAAATCATGTGCATTTTACTTTACAAAAAATGGCACATGGGGGAATTTATGACCATTTAGGTGGAGGGTTTGCCCGTTATAGTACAGATACTCAATGGAAAATACCGCACTTTGAAAAAATGTTGTATGATAATGCTCAACTTATTTCTTTATATAGTGAAGCCTTTCAACAGAATAAGAATCCATTATATAAAAAGGTGGTTTATGAAACTATAAACTTTATTGAAAGGGAATTAACTTCACCCCAATATGGTTTTTACAATGCATTAGATGCGGATAGTGAAGGGGAAGAAGGCTTATATTATATATGGTCTAAGCATGAGTTAGAAGAAATATTAAAAAAGAATTTCGACTTATTTTCCGATTATTATTCGGTGAATGAAATAGGGTATTGGGAACATGACAACTATATTTTACTAATGAATTTACCAGAAATAGAAGTTGCTTCAAAGCATGGAATATCTGTTGAAGAATTAAATAAAGTAATCTCAGCCTGTAAAGAAAAATTGCTCAAAGAAAGAAATAAAAGAATACGCCCGGGAATAGATGATAAAATTATAGCTTCATGGGATGGATTAATGTGCGCCGCATTGTGTGATGCCTATTCTGCTTTCACTGAGGAAATATTTTTAACTCTTGCAATAAACAATGCCCGATTTATTAAAGAGAATTTAATAGATGATAAGGGTAGTTTAACGCGTTGTTATAAAGATAAAGCATACATACCTGCTTTTTTAGATGACTACGCTTTTATCACGGATGCTTATATTAAATTGTTTTCTATTACAGGCAATAAAGAATGGTTAAATGTTTCGGAACTATTAGTTGGAAGCATATTTGATAATTTCTTTGATGCAGAAAGGAATATTTTTTATTTCTCTGATAAAAATACGGATACGTTAATTTCTAAAAAAGTCGAAATGCACGATAATGTGATTCCAGCTTCCAACTCTCAAATAGCAAGGAATTTATTTACACTTTCAAAAATTACGGGAAACATAAAGTATGAACAGGTTTCTATTAAGATGTTAAATCATGTTATAAAAGAGATGACAGCTTATCCTTCAGGACATTCAAATTGGTCTATTTTAGCTATGCAACAGGCTTTTCTCTTTTATGAAGTTTGTATTGTTGGTAAAGATGTTGATGAATTTATGCATTCCTTCAAAAAACATTACAATCCAAATGCCATTTTTGTTTATAGTAAAACTGCTTCTGATATTGCTTTACTAAAGGATCGTTATAAGCCTGACGAAACATTAGTTTATATTTGTCAAAATCATACTTGTTCTGCTCCGGTAAAAACAATAGAAGAAGCTCTTAACCAATTAAATTGACAAGCAGAGTTTTAATCGCTTTATTTTTTATACCTTTTTTTAGTAAGGCACAGCTATTACTTCCCGGTAATGGTGAAAATTTTGATAACTCATTTTTATTTAATCCTTCTGAAATAAAAAGCAGAAAAATTAAAACCATTGTCTTTGAAATAGTAGATAAAAAAGATTTTCAAATTGTTGAAGATAAAGACTTGTCAAGGCATTATGAGTTTGATGCGGAAGGTAGACTAAAGCGAAGTTATTACACCGTTATCAAAAGAATTATCCAAAAAGACTTTCATACAGCTCCTGTATATAGGCATAATCGATTGGTAAATGAAGGAGGAGTTTATTCTAAAAGTATTTACGAGTTTGATACACTATCTACGAATTATTTTTATGATGCAAGCGGAAACCTTGTTGGTAAACGTTTTAACGATGGTTCTTTTTATAATGCCACTTATTATAAATACGATAGCATAGGGCGTGCAATTAATTTACTTTCTTGTAAAGAAACAAATGCAAATGCAGATAAAAATGTATTTACTTTAGGTATGCAACAAATAAACTTTCAGGAGAAATATAAATACATTAATTCATCTCCCAAGCAGTATAAGCAGCAATATTTGAATGATGAGAATAGAGTGTTTAAAGAACTGATAGTTACTTTTAATTCAGCTAATAAACCTATACAATATAACGAAAGTTATGTGGCTACCTGGATTAATCAGGTAACTGATTTTACCTATAACGATAAAAATCTGTTGATAGAAAAGAAATATACTTCTAATGCTAGCTCAACTATTGAACTGAAAGAAACGTACGAATATGATATGAATGGTTTACTCAATACAGAAAAACATTATAAAAATAATGTACTTCTATCTGAAACAGGTTATGTAAATGATGGAGATACTAAAATGCTTAGTTCTTTTGTAACTCGCGATTACATAAATAAAACTATGCAAATTGTAAAACTAGTTTATGGGTATTAAAAAAAGAATCGCTTAATCTAAGCAGCTCTTTTTATGAATCATTTTTTCTTGTTATTGCTTAATAATCTTTGTTTAATATATGCGTACATTATTTTTCAGGGTTAGATTAAAAATACTGTTATCTTCCTTTTAAACAAAAAAGGCGGAACCATTAGTTCCGCCTTTCTATATATGCCTATTTAGGTATATTAGTTGTTAATAATAATGCGCTTAACTGTTTGATAAGTATTACCTGAAATTACTTTAATAAAGTAAATACCATTTGGCTGAGTACCTAAATTAACATTTGTGCTTGTTCCAGTAGGATTGATAGATTGTAACTCATTACCAAGCATATCGGTTACCATAATAGAGCTTATATTCTCTGTAGTGGTAATCACAAAACTGCCATTATTTGGGTTAGGGTAAACCGATATATCGTTAGTACTGTTATATTGCTCTATACCCAAACAAGAGATAACTGTTACTGTATAATGTTTTGTAGTTGAACAACCCTCTGCATCAAAACCTTGCACACTATAAGTAGATGTTAACGCCGGGCTAACAGTAATAGAGGAGGTTGTTGCACCTGTACTCCAAGAGTAAGAAGTAACAGTTATACTACCTGTTGTAGTAGATAAGGTTGTAGAGTTGCCTGTACAAACAGTACCCGAACTTGCTGTGATAGTAAGTGTTGGACGTGGGTATACAGTTATTACTTGTGTCATTGTATTTTTACAACCATTTGCATCAACTCCGGTTAGAGTGTATGTAGTGTTGTTAAACGGATGCACTGTATAATCTGTTACCACGTGGGTTGTATTCCAGGTATAAGAAGTTGCTGTACCACTTGCTTTTAACGTATCAAGTGTATTTGGACAAACGCTAAACCCTGCTGAAGTAGTTATCGATAAAGTAGGTAAAGCATTTACGTTTATAGTAGCTGTTGCCCAGTTCGTACAATTATTTGCATCAGTACCCATTACCGTATAGGTAGAAGTTACCGTTGGAGATGGCGAGATAGATGCAGTTGTAGCTGTTGTGTTCCATGTATAAGATGTTGCAGTACCACTTGCTGTTAAAGTATCCATAGTACCTGCACAAACTGTGGCTGTGTTTACAATAACACTTACTGTTGGTAAGGTGTTTACGCTTACAGTAGATACTGCCGAAGCCATACAATAATTTGCATTAGCACCTGTAACTGTATAATTGATAGTTATAGTAGGAGAAGGTGTAATAGAAGCCGTAGTTTCTGTTGTGCTCCAGCTATAGGTTATTGCACCGCTTGCTGTTAAGGTAGTAGTAGTTCCTGCACAAACTGTGGCAGAGTTTACAGTAACTGTAGGGCTCACAACTGGACCGCAAGAAACACCTGTAGTAACTCCACCTGGAGCAACCCAGTTACCTGAAGTTCCTGTTAAGGCAAAAGCATCAAGTGTTCCGTTATACCCATTTCCTGAAGAATCAACAAGTGTGCTAATTGTAGGGTTATTAGCACCTGCTATACCTTCATTAAATTTATAATAAGCAAATAAATTTGCCCTGTCAGAAGGGGCTAATTCGCAATTCATGCTGGTATTAATTTGGCATTGCGTTCTTACACTGCTCCATACTCTAACCTCATCCATATTTCCACTAAAACCTTCGCCGCTACCAGCTGGTTCATAACCCATAACAACAGCATTGGTTATCGTACTGTTTAAATGAGGGCCGGTAACACCTGTTTGTGTTGCCTGTAAAACTCCATTTATGTAAATCATTAGGTTATTGCCATCCCAAACTCCGGCAACGTGTTGCCATACATTAGCAGTTGCAGTTCCTGCCGGAGAAGTAACAGCTTGAAACCCTGTACCTGGGTCAGCAAAGAATGCGTATGTATTTTGTTGTTGTCTTAATAGAAATTGCATATTCCCATTAGGGCTAGCATAATTGCCTATTATTTCGCTTTCAGAACCAGAAGAAACAGTAGCCGGTTTTACCCAAGCTTCTACTGTAAGAACACTAAAAGTACCCATAGCGGTAGTCATGGCTGTACCCATGCTAATTTGGTCATTAATAGTGCCATCAAAATTTAAAGCAGCGCCAAAAGTACTCTGCGTTAATTTGCGTATAACGCTATTGTCATATTCTACAATATATAAATTTCCCATAGGATCAAAAACCACTGCCTGAGGGCCTTCTAACTCTGCAGCAGTAGCTACACCACCATCTCCCGTATAACCATATGTTCCGTTTCCGGCAATAGTGCTTATAATACCCGCTGTGTTTACCATACGGATAACTTTATTGTTGTAATCAGCCAAGTATAAGTTTCCGCCAGCATCAATTGCCACACCAGCAGCATTTTGTAATTGAGCAGCAGTAGCAGCAGCCCCATCTCCCGAATACCCAGGCGATCCATTTCCGGCAATGGTACTGATTATACCGGTCGTGTTAATTAAACGGATAACACTATTACCCTGATCGCTTACATACAAATTACCTGTCATATCAAAAGTTAATCCTTGCGGGTAATTAAATGTAGCTGCGGTAGCTATACCTCCATCTCCGGTATATCCGCCCGTTGCACTTCCAGCTACGGTATTTATAATACCCACCGTATTTATCATGCGTATGGCATTATTGTTATCAACAAAATATAAATTGCCCATAGCATTTATAGCCAATGCCGAAGGAGAGTTAACTTCAGCAGCAGTAGCTACACCGCCATCACCACTGTAATTAGCAGTTCCGTTTCCGGCTATGGTACTTATAATGCCCACTGTATTTACCATACGTATAG
The DNA here is from genome assembly GCA_963763345.1 of uncultured Candidatus Saccharibacteria bacterium. GTDB lineage: Bacteria > Bacteroidota > Bacteroidia > B-17B0 > Aurantibacillaceae > PALSA-968. Next base: position 3,923 of record CAVXOV010000051.1, on the reverse strand, counting down.
CATTGTTGTTTTGGTCGGTTATATACAGATTACCTGCTGCATCAAAAGCAATACTGTTAGGAAGATTTAATCCTGCATTAGTAGCCTGTCCGCCATCTCCGGTGTAACTACCGCCTAGCGCATTGCTTCCGGCAATAGTAGTAATAATACCAGCCGTAGTTACTTTACGTATTACATGATTAGATTGATCGGCTATATATAAATTACCTGCCGCATCAGAAATTGCATCGTTTGGGCTATTTAATGTTGCAGCAGTAGCTTGCCCACCATCTCCGGTATAGTTACCTATTCCGGTTCCAACCGCGGTATTAATAATTTTAATTTGTGCATTTGCACCTATACTAACAGCAAGGGCAATAGTTGTAATAATTTTTTTCATGTAGTTTGTTTTAACAAGTTCAGTGCGAAATTAGCAAAATACTTAAAACCAAATATTAAGTAATCGTAAAACAAAAAAGCCCTGCATTGCTGCAAGGCTCTTCATTTGGTTTAGTTAATTCTAACTTATCACTATCCTAAACACCTTGGTCTTATGTAGGAAGTCCAATAAGTATTCTCAGTTAAAATTCAACATTTCCTTATATTTGCCGCCTAATTTTAAAATTATGAGTAAAGGTCCTGTTTCAAAGTTTATAGAACATCATTACCGTCACTTTAATGCCGCTGCCCTAATGGATGCTGCCAAAGGCTACGAAACCCATCTTGCCGAAGGCGGTAAAATGATGGTTACCCTGGCAGGTGCCATGAGTACAGCCGAGTTAGGCATCTCCCTTGCCGAAATGATTCGTAAGGATAAAATTGCCATCATTTCCTGCACGGGCGCTAACTTAGAAGAAGATGTGATGAATTTGGTTGCGCATAGTCACTACAAACGTGTGCCTAATTACCGCGACCTTACCCCAAAAGATGAGTGGGATTTGTTGGAGAACCATTATAACCGTGTAACGGATACTTGTATTCCTGAAGAAGAAGCTTTCCGCCGCCTGCAAAAGCATTTGGTAAAACAATGGAAAGATGCCGAAGCAAAAGGCGAGCGTTATTTTCCGCATGAGTTTTTATACAAAACCGTTCTTAGTGGAGATTTAAAACAATACTACGAGATAGACCCTAAAGACAGCTGGATTATTGCTGCGGCAGAGAAGAACATACCTATTGTTTGTCCGGGTTGGGAAGACAGCACCACCGGAAACATATTTGCCAGCTACGTGATTAAAAACGAGTTGAAAGCAAGTACCGTAAAAAGTGGTATAGAATATATGGTTTGGCTGGCCGATTGGTACCGCAAGAACAGCGGCGGCAAAGGCGTTGGTTTCTTCCAGATTGGTGGCGGTATTGCCGGAGATTTCCCTATTTGCGTAGTACCAATGATGTATCAGGATTTGGAGTGGCACGATGTTCCATTCTGGTCTTACTTCTGTCAGATATCAGATTCTACAACCAGTTATGGTTCTTATTCAGGCGCTGTTCCTAACGAAAAAATTCCCTGGGGCAAGCTCGATATTAATACCCCTAAGTTTATTGTAGAGAGTGATGCTACGATTGTAGCTCCTCTTATGTTTGCCCTGGATATTGGGGTGGTAAGAGTTTAATTTACTCTTCCTTCTTAGGGATAAAGGTATAGTTTACCGTATAAGGATTATCACTGGTGTTCTTAAATACCTCCTGTTGCTTAGCTTGTTCACCTTCCTTTATTTCGGGTTCATTTTCATTTACTAACCAATAAGGGTTGCTTTCATCCACGTCGGCATCATTATTAATTTCCCAAGAGTAAGTAGGCCTTTGTATGCCTACTTTTCTGTAAACAACTGCCAATACTATTCCGCTGGAAAGCCAAACAAGTGTCCTTCCCAGGATATGTTGTCTTTGTTCTCTATAAAATGAATTGCCTTCTGGAACTCGGTGGGCAACACGCCCCAAATAATAGTTCCGTACAAGAAAGTAATGAGTAAGGATACACCAAACAAAGCCTTGTGTTTGCGAATGATACCCGACACTACTAAGAAACCTGATAGCGCATAAACCAATCCGCTGGCACCAATGTGCACATTGTTTGGGTTATCGCTTTGTGCAAATAACCACACCAGTGTTCCACAAGCAATATAAGAGATAAAGAAAACCTTAAAGGCAATGTCTTTATAAAAGTAAAACAAACAAGTACCCAATATTAATATCGGGAATGAGTTGGAAACAATATGCCCCATATCGCCATGCAATAATGGCATGGTTAATATGCCTATTAATCCGATAAAGCTATGCGGTCTTAATCCGTATTGGTTTAAATGGAGATTATATGCACCATCAAAATAAAACACCATCCACATCAGCAGCAAAAACAGCATGGGGAACAATGCACTTTGTATTATCGTATTTTTAGTTTGATTCATTAATTAAATATAAGCAAATATTATGCTCAAACTTAATTACTGTCAAAATGCTTTATGAATAGGAAATTACTACTTCATTTTATCAGCGTACTTAGTTTTATCATAAAACTTTTGTGCCAATTCGTTACTTGAATAATCAATATCTACAATACCAGCTATGGCTTGTGCTTTATTCTTTGCTGTTTCATAATAATATTTACAAATAGCATAGCCCATAAAATAACCTAAATCTTCTTGTCCGTTTTTAGCATTCGTACCATTATATAACCAGTCAGACTCATCAGTTTTATTCATATCCTCCTTAAATTTATTGTATAATTCTTTCTCATGGGATTTTCCATAAGTTAAATAAGGAAAGTTATATGGTTGCCCGTTTAATAAAAGTTCTGCAATAAAATCACAAGAGCCTTCTCCCAAGCACTTACCTAAAAGAAATATGTCTTTACAGTCTTCTTTTTGCTGGGTATGTACCGCTTCATGAGCTACCAGTTGGGCAATACCTGAATTATTCTTGAAACGTTTTTTATACCACTCAGGAAGTTCTTGCCACTCGGCCGGGCTCGCCGTCGTCGGCGTCACGCTGTCGTTGTGTGGCTTCTCTGCATCGCGCTCCTGCTCGGGGCGCAGCTCAATCGAGCGATTGGCGACTCCCTGGAGACCGGTCACCGCGGCGCTCGCGTCCAGCCGGTCCGGCTCCGGAGAAGCGCGATGACCTCTTCGGGCGTCCGGCGCACGTCGCCGAGCTCGACGAACCGCCGCGCCAGCCAATCGTAACGCCCCAGCATTAGACACGCCCAGACGCTGAAGAAATCGAGGCCTTCGAAGACGATGGCGCCTTCCGACGCATACTTCTCGCGCTGGGAGCGAAACTCCTCGGGGAGCTCGGTCCAGTGGCGCGTCGCCTTCAAGTGATGACCGATGTGATAACCGTCGTTGAAGCAGCGCCGGTTGTAGGCCGAGTTGATGCAGGTGATGCTGTTCCGGTAGCTGTTTCCCGGCGAGGCTTCGTCGACGAAGGCGGGCTGTCCCCAATTGCCTGCCATCATGGCGAAGCGTGTAACGACGAGAGGGACGACGAAGACGACCAGCGTCGCACGCCAGTCGACGAGGAGCAGCGCCGTGACGGCGAAGTAGAACGAAAGCTCTCCGGCAAGCGTGCGGGCAAGGAGCGAGCGGCGGCCCTTCTTGACGAAGTAGCCGGTGAGGTCGAAGAAGCCGAAAAAGAAGAAGTGGCCGAAGTAGCGCAAGAAGTCGATCAGTCGGTCGCGCCAAAGGGCAGCGTGGAGCTGATGTCGTCGTCCAGGTTGTTCTCCGGGTGGTGCATCCCGACGTGGTGCGTGAAATACGCTTCCGGTGATTCTCCGAAGAAGGGTCCGAGCACCCAGGGGATGTACTGATTCAGCCAATCCCAGGGCCGACGAAAGAGGCGGCGATGACTGGTATTGTGGAGCATCAGTACGAAGGGCCCCGAGAAATAGATGACGAGAGCCAGGTGCACGCCCGCGAGCCACCAGCGAAAACAATGCGGCAGGTAGAGAA
>CAVXOV010000050.1:0-14006 GCA_963763345.1 uncultured Candidatus Saccharibacteria bacterium | reverse complement strand
CACAACGATGGAACTGTGAATGCCAAGAGCTTGCAGCGCGTGTTGCCACGCACGTGCCTGGGCTATATTCACATAGCTGCGACGTGGAAGTGAATTGCAGGAGCAAAGAAGCAAGCGGCAGACCGAAACAACGAACAGCGTGACGTAATCGACAGAAGTATTGCAACAAGGAAATCACGAGAGTCACAAAAAGCTTGAAATGACCCGAAGCAAACAAGATGACTCTCAAAGCACCTCATCAACGTGAATCCCACAAGGAGCCACAAACGCAGAAACTCACAAGAAAAATGAAAGACAGCAAAACATAACGGGAAAATGATTACCGATCAGCCTCAGCGTGAATTAGGTGGAAGCGAACGCTCTTCAACGCCAGTAGATCGCTTGGCTTTGCACTGCGAGAACAAGGATGATGCCGCAGATAACATAGGAGGAGACAAGATTCATAGGCCCGATGTGGCGGTGTGAACACAAACCCCAAAAGCAATATACCGGACAGGATCCAGCCACACAGCTTTGATCCTTTCCCTGTGACACGAACAACTCCGAGGCCCAAGATGGGAAATCGAACGCAAAACAAGCGGTTATCGTACATCCCTTTGCGAGATGCGCCGTTACTTGCATCCAAACCAAGAGCTTTAAAAACACAGACAACGCTCGAAGCTCCCTCATACACCGAAAGCTGCAAGACAACCATCCACAAGAACTGAAAGTTTCAGAAAGGATCCGCACCCTGCACACCAATCATGCACACGGGCGGAAGGAGGTACAACCGTGGGCGAGAGAACATGTGGTCCTGATTGAGCAGCACCAGCGCGGCCATGTGCGCGCCGCAAGAGTGGCCCACAATAGCCCACTGCAAAGGATGCAGCAGCCCGGGGAGGAAGACAATGGCCGCGGCCAGGTCGTGAGTGTGCGCAGGGGCCGTCTGGGGCACCGATGAGCAACAGCACAAGTGGGGCATTGTCACGTTACCACGGGTTCCACAGCGACCCCAGAAAGACTGCCCAAGCAGTGGTTGAGAGAAAGCACGTGGCGATTGCAGGGCCCTCACCGATAGTTGACGACCGCCACCGTCCAGAGCGGGGTGGCGAGCGACCGCGCTAGCGCAGCGTGATCCGCCTTGTCGCCGTTGACGTAGAGGCCGCCGTGCACAAAGACGAGCAGGTTGGGGCCGTCTCCATACGTGTCCACGGTGTGATAGGCGCTGTGTCCGGAACTCCAGCGTCTTCGCTCCATGGATCCAACGCCGCCACTCAATCCAGTCGCGCGAGTTTTGTGAGCAGGCTATCGTAGGGCCCTAGGCTATCGACGTTGGAGGGGCTTGGTTCGATTGGATTGAGCGAGGTGCCGGGTCGCAGCGAAGACTGTGTCGGAGCCCGTTGGTCGCCCCGGTTCCTGGTTTCTTCGCGAATTCGCGGTTCCTCGTGTGGTGACGGACGGTCCTTCTCTGTGCAAGGGCCTACGCTAGTCAACAGCCTCACCTTCACACATCCTCGTTGAACCGATGTCGGTTCTGCTGGAGCTTGGGTTGGACACGATTGGGCTCATCCTTCGCAAGGTGGGAGTCCGGCCTTCTCGATGTGTGGCTGACGTGCTCGCCAAGGTGCGGCGTGGGGACCGCTCGGCCGCTTCTCCCACCTGCAAGCGGCTGCACGACGTGGCGCTGCTGCGTGGCTGGCCCCCGCCGGTGGACGTGTTGCGTGGACAAAGCATGAAGATTGTAATTAACGAACAGGAATTAGAACAACACGTTGTAAAACTCCTGAATGATTTACCTGAAAATAAAGTTCTCATAGACCATTTCTTGGAACACGCCATCGAAGCCGAAGCTGATGCCATTTGCGATGGAGAAGATGTGTACATTATCGGTATTATGGAACACATAGAGCCAGCGGGTATTCATAGTGGCGATTCTTACGCTGTGCTTCCCCCATTTGATTTAAGCGAAAATGTTATTAAACAAATAGAAGCTCATACCAAAAAGATTGCTCTTGCCTTAAAAACTGTTGGGTTGATTAATATACAGTTCGCTGTAAAGAATGAGGTAGTTTATATTATAGAAGCCAACCCGCGTGCCTCACGCACGGCACCCTTTATAGCCAAAGCCTATGATGAGCCTTATGTTAACTATGCTACTAAGGTTATGCTACGGGAAAAGAAAGTAAAAGACTTTACTTTTAATCCGCGTAAAAAAGGTTACGCCATTAAAATACCTGTATTCAGCTATGAGAAATTCCCTAAATACAAAAGGAACTTGGCCCCGAAATGAAGTCTACCGGAGAAGCTATTTACTTTATTGACGACTTGTTTGATGAATACTTCCAAAACGTTTATAGCGAACGTAATTTATACTTAAGTAAATAAGAATTATTCTTAATTAAGAGTAATTAACATGCTGGTTCATAATTTTTTTTTAAATATGGAGCGTTATTTGTATGTTTGCGCATTGCTGTTATGCACAGGAGCAGCTTAATCAAAAAAACGCCTGTCTGTGCCGGGCATAAAAACAACCAGTAAAATGAAAAAAGTAATTGCAACAGTAGCAGCTTTCATGTTAGTAGTAGGTTTAACCACTACAGCAAACGCTCAAGGTGAAAAGAAAAAAGAAAGGCGAAAAGAAAGAAGCTAAAGGAGAGAAAAAAGAAAAGAAAGAAGAGAAAAAAGAGAAAAAAGAAGAAGCTAAACCAAAAAAACTAATTTAATTAGTTCTTTCTCTCAAAAGTCGCCCTGTATAAATTATAGTGCGGCTTTTGTTTTTCTAATAGGTCAAAGAGCAACCTACTGAATCTATTTTTAAATAAACTTCTTTTCCAAAGTAAATAGCAAGATTTCGGTCTATATGACCTGCCGGAAAATTAAAACACACAGGAAAGTTATAGTCTTTTACGGCATCCAATATTATTTCTTCAGCGGTTTTGCCAAAAGGAATAGCATTGTCTTTCATATCTGTAAACCCTCCAACAATTAATCCTTTAAGATTGGCAAGCTTTCCGCTCCGCTTTAAATTAAGCATCATCCTGTCTATATGATAAAGATATTCATCTAAGTCTTCGAGGAACAGTATTTTACCTTTCGTATCAATGTCACTTGGTCAGTGCCAGATAGGGCATATAATAAAGAAAGATTCCCGCCAACTAAGTACTCTTTTACTTCTCCTTTTCTATTAAAAAAATGAGTATTAAAAGAATATGAAACATTGGTTCTCCGAATAAACATTTTCTAAGTGTTTCAACAGCTTCCTTATTCTTGGAGAAATTAATGGGCATTGTTGAGTGTAAAGTAGGGATACCTATATGTTGTTGTATTTGAGAATGCAAAACGGTTACATCACTATACCCAATTACCCATTTAGGGTTAGTTTTAGCTCTGGTGAAATCAATTCTATCCACAATTCTAATTGTGCCATAACCGCCCCTGGCTATTATTATTGCTTTAATACTATCATCATTAATTGCCCATTGTAAGTCTTCAGCACGTTGCTCATCATTACCCGCAAATTGATTTTCAACTGCATGAATATTTTTTCCTAATACAGGTTGCAAGCCCCATTCTTTTATTGTTTCAACGGCAAATAAAAGCTCTTCTGCTGATATTTTTCTGGCGGTAGCCACAATAGCTATTTTATCATTTTGCTTTAAGTAAGGTGAGTTTATCATATTAAAAAGCTTCTCCCAAAGTTAAATAATAATTGATTTTATTATTACTATAACCAGCATCAAACCTAAGATTAAGATGTTGTTTTTTATCAACTATTCCTCTAATACCTCCTCCAAAAGCCAAATGTGTATATTTATAATTAAATTGATTTAATTGAGGTGCAACATCACCTATACTGGCAAAGGCAACTGCACCAAGTCTCCAAAACAGATGGCTCTGTACTCAGCTTGTAAAATCCAACAATCTTTATCACGAAAACGCCCTTGATACAAGCCTCGCATATGATTTTCTCCACCCAATAAAGCCATTTGATAGAAGGGAACATTGCCTGAACTGATAACTCCGTACCCATTAAATGCTAATACCTGTTTGCCGGGTAAAGTCACGTAAGTCGACATATCTAAAGAATATTTACCAAATTGATAATCGCTTCCAATTAACCTATTGTTAGTTAAAACAAAGAACTCTAAATAATATCCTTTTGTAGCATAAAACTGATTATCCCTATTATCGTATTTTATAGTACCGCCTACACCCGATACAGCCCCTCCTTTACTTCCTGCTATAATGCCTTTTATAAGCATACCTGTATCACTAAGTTGAGTAATATTGGTATAATCAAACATATATTTAAACCCGGCGTATAAATGAGGGTATATTCGCCTTAAAGCATTTACCTTAAAACGAGGATTATTTGCGTAGTACCTTTCTCTAAAATAAGGGGGTATATGATTCCCTATTCCAAAAAACAGATAATTAATACTTTGAAAAGCCACCTCTCCATATACATTATACTTTTCTCTGTTAAACCACATCTGAAAAGGAGCTCCGCATAAAATCTGTCCAAGCTGTGTACCCGAAAGCACAAACATTACGTTTGAATGACGCATGCTATCTGGTTCGCTTTTTTGTTTAAAACGAAAAAGACCTGCGGCACCCGCACCCCATTTAGTTTCCGGCTGATAGTATATAACAGGAAGTGCAACCAATTTTATACGTTTAGTATCTGTACTGTCTCCATTATGGGCTTTAGCCAATAAAGACAAGCAATAAAATAAAATAAGAAATACTTTAAACCGCATTAAACAGGTGCAAAGGTACTTTTTAGAAACGAATTTTTACTTTTACACCCAAATCAAAAATATATTATGGAAAACGGATATGTGAAAAGCAACATAGAAAAAGGCATAGCAACCATTACATTTTTTCATCCACAAAGCAATTCGCTGCCAGGAGAAATACTTAGAGCACTTGCCCATGAAATTGAAGTTGTAGGAAATAACGCTGAAGCAAGAGTTATTGTTTTAAAAAGTGATGGCGATAAAACCTTTTGTGCAGGCGCATCGTTTGGTGAATTGATGGCTATTAAAGATATTGAAACAGGCAAGCATTTCTTCTCTGGTTTTGCTGGTGTTATAAATGCCATGCGCAAAGCACCCAAGTTTGTTATTGCCCGCATACAGGGCAAAGCTGTTGGTGGTGGTGTGGGCATTGCATCTGCAGCAGATTATACCTTTGCGCACGAAAGCGCTGCCATTAAACTTAGCGAACTTGCAGTAGGTATTGGCCCGTTTGTAATTGGCCCTGCCGTAGAAAGAAAGATGGGTACATCTGCTTTTTGCCAACTAACTATTGATGCGAGTGAATGGCATGATGCTGCCTTTGCCCAACAAAAAGGTTTGTACGCCCATGTGTATAAAACACATCAGGATATGGATGCAGCTATTTTAAGTTTAGCACAAAAGCTGGCAAGCAGCAGCCCAGAAGCCATGAAAGCCCTAAAAACCATAATGTGGGAAGGAACAGCCCATTGGGATAAACTACTTTTAGAACGTGCCGAAATGAGTGGCACATTGGTGCTTAGCAATTTTACCAAAAGTTTTATAGCCTCTTTTAAAAAAGAAATAACCAACTTAGTTAATAGCTATGCCAGTCTTTTGATAAGAAGATTGGTTTGAAAGGTTATATTTTTACCTCCGTGCACACTAGTTTCTGAAGAGGAGCTATTAACTTGAATAGATGCGGTATAAATACAAGTGTAATAAGTTTTGAGTTAAAAGCCTTTCGGAAACGAAGGGCTTTTTTATTTTAACAAAACAAATTACTTGTAATTAATGTAGAATATTTTACCTTTGGCACACTAAAAATTAAAAAAACACTACAAAATGAAAAAAATAATACTTACCTTATCGCTACTTGTTGCAGGTATAGGCGCAGCATATAGCCAGTCAACCATTTGGAAACCCTATACTGTTAATGTGGATACCGCATGGGGTGTTCGTTGGATGAATGCCGTGGATACAAACACCGTTTGGAGTGTTATGTATAACGGTACACATCCTACCAGCAACAGCAATGTTTTGGTAAAAACAGGTAATGGGAGAGTGTTTACAAAACGTAATTTTTTGCCTGATACACTTTTGTATAACTCATCAAATATAATTGCCTTAGATTCAATGACGGCTTATATCTCTCTTTTTGCTGATGCATCTGAAACATCAGGAGGTAATACTGCCGGAGTAAGTGGTAAAATAATTAAAACACTTGATGGTGGGGCAACCTGGACAAATGCATCCGATTCTTTAACCATGTTTACCGGTATAAATAACTTCCCTGATTGGGTTTATTTTTATGACCATAATAATGGTATTGCTTTAGGAGACCCTAATGGAAATACGACTACCCCTGGAACCGGTGCAAATATGTTTGAAATTTGGCGTACACATAATGGTGGTGCTAATTGGACACGTGTAGTAGATGCTAACGTTCCTGTACCTAATGCAAGCGAGTACGGACTTACAAATTGTTACACTACTTTAGGAAAAAGAATATGGTATGGAACAGGAACTGGTCGTGTGTTTATGTCAGCTGATAGTGGAAAAACCTGGACAGTAAGTACAGGTGCTAGTATTGGTTTTGGTGGTGGTGTGCAAGGTCTTGCTTTTAGAGATTCTATGAATGGTATAGCATGGGGCTTAGCTGCTTCAACTTCTACAACTTTTAGTTTAATGAAAACAAATAACGGTGGCGTAACATGGACTGCAATAACTCCAAGTGCTACCAATACAGGGTTAGGAGCTTTTTGTGTAGTACCGGGCAGAAACGCTTATATGTCAGTTGGACTTAATTCGGGTAGTACAGCTTATGTAACTTCTATTACACCTGATGACGGAGCTACCTGGAATGTATTAGATCAAGGTACAACAAACCCCTTCAGAATGTTGCAAGTTCAAATGCTTGATTCTGCACATGGTTGGGCAGGATGTTTTACTAATGATAGTTTACCTTTAGGTAAAAATGGAATGGATAAATACAAAGGTCCGAAGATTGCATTAGCATGTCCTCTAACTGTAACAGCTAGCTTAGCTACCATCTGTTCTGGAGATTCATCTAAGCTTACAGCAAGCGGATTAAGTTCATATACCTGGACACCTACAGGTGCTAACACATCAACCATTACCGTAAAACCATCTACTACAGCTTCCTATACTGTAACAGCATCTACTACAGTAGGTTGTACAAATACACAAACTATTAGCATAACTGTAAACCCAACTCCTACCGTATCAGTTGTTAATGCAATTGGTGCTTCGGTTGGAAACGATACACTTTGTACAGGTGGAGCAACTTACCTCACTGCCTCTGGTGCTACCACATATAGTTGGTCTCCATCTGCAGGTCTAAATACACATTTAGGACTTCATGTTACAGCAACTCCTAGCGTTACTACAACGTATACACTTGTAGGAACTTTAGGTGCGTGTGCAACCATTGTTACACCTACCATAACTATACTTTCTACTCCGAGCCCCACTTTAATAGTTAATTCGCCCAGCATTTGTGTAGGAAATACAGCTACTGTTACTGCCAGCGGACTTAATACCTATACATGGTCTCCTGCGACAGGTTTAAGTTCTACAACCGGCACAAGTGTTGTGGCAAGCCCTACTGCAACTGCACATTATTTAGTAACAGGATTAGATGGTACCCATACTTGTGAAACTACTACTTCTTTTACAGTAACCGTAAAAGCGTTGCCAACTATAAATGTTACAACTACTACTGCTACTTTATGTGTAAATGCGACAGCTACTTTAACAGCAACAGGTACTTCTAACACATATACTTGGAGTACTTCACAAACAGGGGCAAGCATTGTAGTAACACCTACTGTTACTACATCTTATACCGTTGTTGGAACCTCTACTACTACTACTTGTAGTAATGCTCATGTGTTTACACAAAATGTTAATAGCAGTTGTTTTGCCGGTATAGAAAAAGTATCAAATAATACTGATATATCTGTTTATCCTAATCCTAACAATGGATTAGTAAATATTAGTATCGCTACTATTGATGAGAATACTTCAGTACATGTTACTAACATGATAGGTCAAGAGGTTTTCAAAACTTCTGTAAAAGAGGTTACTACTAATTTAGATCTTTCTTCTTTAGAAAAAGGCATCTACATGCTAACCATTACTAATGGTCAAATCAAGCATGTTGAAAAGCTGATTATTCAGTAATTAATAAAGCATTCACTATAAAAGCCCTGCAGAAATGCGGGGTTTTTTGTTTTATAATACATAGCTTTTATTTTTATATTTTTAAGCACTGAAATGCGAAGCATTCAGCGAAACTATTAAAAAGAAATAAATACGATAAGCCAATAAATCCAACCTTTGACTAAAAAAGAAAAATATCGCCACTACTGTAAAACCGTTAAAGACCTCATTCTATTTCAACAGGATTGGTGGATGGATGCTGTTTGTGGCTCAAACAACTGGGATGTATTATTGTATGAAAATAACGGAAATATAATAGGTGCGTGGGCATATCCTATAAAGAAGAAATACAATCTTAAGCTAATTACTATGCCCATGCTCACTTTGGGTATAGGCCCTGTTATTACTTATTTTCCGGGACAAAAATATGCAAGTGTATTAAGCCATGAACAGCAGGTAATTGAAGAACTCCATAAACAATTACCCTCATTTGATTTGTTCGACTTGTATTTTCTTCCCCTGTACAAAAATCAAATGGCATTTCATTGGAAAGGTTTTACACAAAAAAACAGATATACGTATCGTATAAACGATATAAGTAATTTAGATAAAGTATTCGAAGAATTTAACTCAAGCATAAGAAGCCAAATACGCAAAGCAGAAAAAGAGATTACCGTTGTTGAAAGTGAGGATATTGAGCTGTTTTATAAAATCAATTCCCTTACTTTTAAACGACAAAACAAGAAAATTCCTTATTCACTTTCTTACGTAAAACAAATTGAAGAACCCTGTAAAAAGAATAATTGCCGGAAAATATTTTTTGCAAAAGATAATGAAGGAAACATACATGCCGCTGTTTATATAGTATGGGATAATCAGAGTGCATATTACTTAATGGGTGGGGCTGATGAAAATTATAAAAGTAGTGGTGCCTATAGTTTATTGCTTTGGAGTGCCATAAAAATAGCAGCCGGCAATTTAACCAAACAATTTAATTTTTGCGGAAGTATGTTGCCAACCGTTGAACGCTTCTTCCGTTCTTTTGGAGGAGAACAGATCCCTTATCTGCATTTGAAGAAAGTAAACAATAAAGCGCTTGATTTATTCTTTCTTATAAAAAAGCAGTAACAAACAATTAAGGGTTTTCTATATCAAAATACGATTTTACTTTATCGCGCAAGTTATATTGAGAACTCATTACTTCTCCATAAGCACCTGCACTACGAATGGCAATAATATCCCCACGTTTGGTTTCGGGCAATTCAACGGCTTTGCCAAAGCAATCGCTACTCTCACAAATAGGACCAACTATATCGTATCTGCAATTCTGAATTCTAAATTCTGAATTCTGAATTGAACTGATGTTTTCAATTTTATGATACGCCTGATACAATGCCGGACGAATCAACTCAGTCATACCTGCATCTAAAATTGCGAAGTTGGTATTGGTTCCTTTTTTAATATAAAGTACTCTGCTTATAAGGCTTCCGCATTGGGCTATAACGGCTCTTCCTAATTCAAAATGAATTTGCTGATGGGATTGAACTTGTAAAAACTTTTTAAATAAAGAAAAGAAAGCTTCAAAATTGCAAACAGATTCTTCTTCGGGTTTGCTATAATTAATTCCTAAACCTCCTCCTACGTTAATATGTTCTAAGTAATACCCTCTTTGCTGAAACCAATGCTGTATCTCGTTTACACGGGTGCATAAATTTTTAAAGGTATTTAAATCTGTTATTTGAGAACCGATGTGGAAGTGCAAGCCGATTAATTTTAAATATTTGCAGTTCTTTAAAATTTCTAATACTTCGGTTAAATCATGCAGGTTTATACCAAATTTATTTTCTTCCAGTCCGGTTGTAATGTACTTATGTGTTTGTGCATCCACATTAGGATTAATACGCAAAGCAATTTGTGCAATTTTGTTTTGCTGTTTGGCTAATTCATTAATAACCTCTATTTCGGGAATAGATTCACAATTAAAGCAAAAAATGTTTTGCTGTAGTGCATAATTTATTTCATCATCGCTCTTACCTACTCCGGCAAATACAATTTTATCAGCACCAAAATTAAGTTCGATAGCTTTTTTTACTTCGTTGCCACTTACACAATCGGCACCCAAGCGGGCTTCTTTTATTAGTTTCAGGAGCGTATCATTGGTGTTTGCTTTCAATGCATAATGTACTTGATACTTATAGGGAGAAGAGGCTTTCTTTATCTCATTAAGTGTACTCTTTAATAAATCCGTATCATAAAAATAAAAAGGTGTTTTATGATTGGAAAAGAAAGTATGGTATTTATGTAATGCCGACATAGGTTAGTAATTAAATAACCCTTTGTTTAGAGCCTGTAATGCCTGCTTTTTATATTCGCTCTTTACCAAAACGGAAACATTATTTTCGCTACCTCCATAAGAAATCATACGCACGGGTATTTCGCTAAGCGCATTAAAAACCTTTTGTGCATAACCGCTTTTATCAAAGCTTACATTGCCTACAATACAAATAATAGTTTGGTCCCTATCCACACTAACCTGACCAAATTCACCAAGTTCTTCTATAATTTCTTTTAAGTGTTTATCCGTATCAATAGTCAAAGAAACAGCTACCTCTGATGTGGTAATCATATCAATAGGTGTTTTATGGCGTTCGAAAACCTCGAATACCGAACGTAAAAAACCATACGCCAACAACATCCTGTCGGATTTAATACTTACCGAAGTAATGCCATCCTTTGCAGCTACCGCTTTAATACCGCTACCGGCAGAGGCTTTAGTTATTACTGTTCCTTTAGCATCGGGTTGCATGGTATTGAGCAACTTTACAGGCACGTTACGTTTTTGTGCAGGTAAGATACAGGTAGGATGCAAAATCTTAGCACCGAAATAGGCAAGCTCGGCAGCCTCATCAAAAGAAAGTTGCTCTATGGGATGTGTTTTATCAACCACACGCGGGTCGTTGTTATGCATGCCATCAATGTCCGTCCATATTTGAATTTCTTTTGCATGTATAGCTGCTCCCACTAAAGAAGCTGTATAATCGCTTCCTCCGCGTTTAAGATTATCAATCTCTCCAAAAATATTTCTGCAAATAAAACCCTGAGTGATATAAAAAGAAACTCCTTTATTTTTATCTAATTCTTGTTTTATGTGCGTTTCAATGTAATTTAAATCAGGTTCTTCGTTCTCATCCAAACGCATAAAATTTAAGGCAGGCAATAATATGGACGATTCGTTTTGTTCTTCCAGATAAAATTGAAACATAGCGGTAGATAATAATTCGCCTTGGGCTAAAATGGCTTTCTCCTCATTAATGGTAAACATATCCTGGGTAAAGGCTCGCAGGTAATCAAAATGATACTTTAATAAATTAGCGGCTTTGTTTAGTATGTTATCCGTTGTATATAGGTTTTTTATTTCTTGTTTATATTTATTTTCTAAAAATGAAATAAGCTCATTTGCTTTAGCATGATTTTTTGCATACAAGTTGTTTGCCAGTTCTACCAGACTATTAGTAGTACCACTCATGGCACTTAAAACAACGATAACAGGCTCTGTATTCTTTTTGATAAGAGCGGCAACGGACTTCATTCGCTCTGCCGAGCCAACACTGGTACCACCAAATTTTAAAACTTTCATTTGTCGTTATTATTATTTTTAATTGTCAAATGGTGTTCGCCTAAAAGGCTCGGGTCATTAATATTTAATAGGTGGCTGAAATTACTAAACCATTTGTATTTTCTATGACATAAAACCTAAAAACTTATTTGTAATTTAGTGCTGTATTATGGCACTAAGACAAACACAGTATTTAAAACTGCAACAAAAACTTTCTCCACAGCAAATTCAGTTAATGAAACTGATACAGCTGCCTATAATGGCTTTGGAACAACGCATAAAGGAAGAGCTTGAATTAAATCCGGCTTTAGAAGAAGATGAAAGCACAGATACAGAAGAGGATTTTACAAGTGAAGATTCTTCTGTTGATGAAGTTGATGGGGAAACTGAAAGTATTGATAAAGAAGAACGTGATACGGATGAGGGTATTATACAAAACGATGATATCAGCTACGAAGATTATGTGGATGAAGATGAATTTTCTGATTTTAAGTATCAGATTAATAATAACGGAAAGGATGATGACTTTAAAGAAATACCAATAAAGGAGCTTACCGATTTTCATGATTTGCTGGAAGAACAAATCGGTATGCTGGAATTGAACGAAACGCAATATATCATTGGACTATATTTAATTGGTTGTATAGATAATGATGGTTATATACGAAGAGACACAAACTCGTTGATAGATGATTTGGCGTTTACACAAAACATAACCACCAATGCTGCTGAAGTAGAAGAAATGATTAAAGTCTTACAATCATTAGATCCGCCCGGTATTGCTGCACGAAGTCTGCAGGAATGTTTGTTATTACAATTACAACGTATCCCTGATCAAACACGTGAAATACATTTTGCTACCGACATCATACGGGATTACATGGAGGAGTTTTCTAGAAAGCATTATGATAAACTTGCCCTCTTACTTAATATAGACGAAGAAGAACTAAAGGATGTTTTAGCTGAAATAACCAAACTTAATCCTAAACCCGGCAGCACTTCGGGACCATCTTTACAAAATGCACAAGAAGTAATTCCTGATTTTGTTGTTACAAACAATGATGGAGAGATAGAATTAAGTATGACCTCCAGAAATATGCCCGACTTAAAAGTAAGCAAAGAGTATTTAGAGATGCTTACCCGATACAACTTACAAAAAGATAAAAATGCGCAAGCGGCATCAGGTTTTATACGAAATAAAATAGAGAACGCCCAATGGTTTATAGATGCTTTGCTTGAACGCAAAAGAACTATGCTGATAACCATGAATGCTATTATAAAATACCAATCTGAATATTTCCTTACGGGCGATGAAGGCAAACTAAAGCCTATGGTATTAAAACATATTGCTACCCAAACAGGTTCAGATATTTCAACCATATCTCGAGTAGTAAACAGCAAGTATGTTTCTACACCTTTTGGCACCTTCCCTTTAAGGTTTTTCTTTTCAGAATCGTTGAATACCGATAATGGAGAAGAAGTATCTACCCGTCAAGTAAAAAAGGTATTGTTAGATTTTGTTGCCGCAGAGGATAAACACAACCCCCTTACCGATGACATTCTTTATAAGATGTTACGAGAAAGGGGCTATAACCTAGCCCGCCGTACCATAGCCAAGTATCGAGAATATTTAGATATACCGGTAGCCCGCATGCGCAGAGAGATGTAAATATGGTGTACTATCTCTTCAAAATAAGCCCGAATAAATGATGGATATACTAAATTTAACATTCGCTTAACATTCATCTGCCCAAAATAACAGTTTGGCGATTTAGCGGTATCTCGTTTTAAGAAAATGCTAACTTTGCCCGCTAAAATTTACGTTTAACTAAATTGAAGAAATATGTCTGCACACACTGCCGCCTCTAAAGTAGTTCACGAAAGTATGTTTGATTCGGTTTTAGCCCGCTTAGATGCCGCTGCCAAAGCAATGGGTTTATCTGAAGACGTTGCCCAGGTACTTAGAAACCCACAAAAATTAGTAAAAGTAAGCTTGCCCGTTACCATGGATAACGGCAAGATTCAGATATTTGAAGGATACCGTTGTGTACACTCTACCCATTTAGGCCCTTCTAAAGGAGGTATCCGTTATGCAATGGATGTGAATGCGGATGAGGTGATGGCTTTGGCTGCCTGGATGAGCTTTAAATGTGCCGTTGCTAACCTGCCTTATGGCGGTGGCAAAGGTGGTGTGAAATGCGACCCTCGCAAACTAAGCGTGGGCGAGG
>CAVXOV010000049.1:0-15977 GCA_963763345.1 uncultured Candidatus Saccharibacteria bacterium | reverse complement strand
GGCTTTGGTTAAATATTGCGTGGCTGAATCTCTTTTGTTCATGGCATAAAAACATTCTGCTTCGCCAAAATACCCATCAGCAGTAGGTTTCAATATATTAGCCTGAGTGAAATCATGCAGGGCATCGGTGTTTTTTTTGCTTTCATATTCGGCAAAGCCACGGTTTACCAAAGCAAGTACGAAGCCGGGATTGAGCGACAGGGCTTGGGTAAAATTATCGATGGCGGCGCTATACTCTTTTTTGCCCATCATCTCTAAAGCCATGTTGTAGGCGGTTTCAGCTTGTTGCTCGGGCGTTAAATTGGTTTTTACTTTTACGGTATCTTGTGCATGCAGGTTGAAACAAAACACAAAGGCTATGAGTGTGATA
Organism: uncultured Candidatus Saccharibacteria bacterium; assembly: GCA_963763345.1. GTDB lineage: Bacteria > Bacteroidota > Bacteroidia > B-17B0 > Aurantibacillaceae > PALSA-968. Next base: position 15,607 of record CAVXOV010000049.1, on the reverse strand, counting down.
AATATTTTTTTCATCTTTTTATTTATTGATGGGCGAATAAATATAGCAATTTAATTTAAAAACCAAATTTCATCTTATTTTTCTTTTACAGTTAGGGGAGGTAGGAGTAAGATTTATCTTTGAAGGGAGCTAACAGTGAACGAATAGAATATCTGCTTCCGTTTATAAGGCTTATATGTAATATATCCGTTATAGTATAACTCCGATGATTACGTAGATTAAAATTAGTGTTAATTAAAAATGCCCCGCTAAACAGGGCATTTTTTTTATAATATTATATAAGCTAAGAAAATTAATGTAACTTAGTTGTATGAAACAACTGCATATGCATGCCACACAGCCTTTTGAAAACCACCCCGCTGTTTACCAAAAAGTAAGCCAACTGGTAAACGACCGCCGCACTACCGATGAAATAAAAGAAGAACTGCTGAAACAAAACTCCATTAACGAAACCGAACTGGAACAAATGATAAAACACGCCAAGAAACTAAAGCATGGTAAAGACCACGACCTAGGCCGATTGCTTATTATAGTGGGTGCGGTTTTTTTGCTGGCGGGCTTTGTGTTTACTTTTTTTAATATTTACAAAAACCAATCGGTGCACTTTGCCATGTATGGTCTAACCAGTGTCGGGCTTGTTATTATGTTTATTGGGCTTTATTATATTTTTAGTTGAGTAGGCGTTCCTCTTGAATACAAACGGCGGGCCCGAAAAATTAAACCGTGTATACATAACAAAGGTATCCCTGCTAATGTAAGACTCCCGTTGGAATCTTTTGCTTTGATATTAGAGGGAAAAGTGTATATTATATAGACTAGCTTGTTTTACCTGATGGTTAAATTATATTAACTGGTAGAGAGAATTTTTAAAAGTCAGTTTTTTTATTTAGCTTGCATTAAAATTAACCTCATGAAAAACACTTTTTTTCGTTTTCGCTTTACGTTTCTTTTTTCGTTCATTGGGTTTGTGGTATTGCTGTTTGTTGTTATATCCTGCAATAAAACGCCGTATAAATACTCTTATAACGAGGGGCTAAAGCCTTTGCCTAACAGCCCCTGGCTACCCGCCACACCTTATAACTACCCAAATGCAAATGGGGTAAGTAATGATGTAATTACATTGGGCAGGGTATTGTTTTATGATAAAAACCTTTCTCAGGATAATTCAGTAGCGTGTGGTTCCTGCCATCAGCAGGCGTATGGTTTTGCCGATAACAAATCGTTTAGCGTAGGCTTTGGCAGTCAGCACACAAGCCGCAATGCACACTCGTTAGTTAACACCAACGACTCTAAATTTTGGGATGGCAAAGTACCCGGTAGTGGCGGCGTAACTCCAGGTGGCGGTGATGGTGGTTATGGCGGTTCACAATCAACACCTATATTAACGGTTCCTTTTCAAAGTCATGTAGAACTTAATATACAGGATAATAACGCTCTTTGCACCAAGTTATCGTCCTTATCATATTACCCTTATCTTTTTAATAAGGCTTTTCAAAGTTCAACGGTTTCTGTAGATCAAATTCAATTGGCTATAGGAAGTTTTATAGCAACCATTACGGCATCTAACAGTCTTTATGATCAGTCTGTAATGGGCGCAGTTACTTTAAACCCTCAACAACAAGCGGGGATGGCTATTTTTAACGGAATAGGTAAGTGTGCAGATTGCCATATTGCCACAAACAGTTTTGCCGGCAATGATGGTCAGTTTGAAGATATTGGTCTTGATTTGGTATATGGACCAGATAAAGGAAGAGGTTTAATAACCGGAAACAATTCTGATAATGGAAGATTTCATGTACCCTCTTTAAAAAATGTTGCTCTTTCTGCGCCTTATATGCATGATGGAAGATTTGCAACACTTGCTCAGGTAGTTGACTTTTTTAGTGACAGTATACATAGCAGCCCTAACATTAGTAGCGCACTTACTGCCCATCCGTATAATACCGGCAATGGCTATTCTACAGGTGGTACAGCTGTTCCTTTGGGGCTTACTGCAACTGAAAAGAGTAATTTGGTTGCATTTTTGCAAACATTAACCGACAATAGTTTGGTAACCGACGTGCGTTACTCAGACCCTTTTAAGCATTAATGAGAAGAAATAGTATTTTACTTAGTGTTGTTTTTGCAGCATTAAGCATGGCGTCTTGTAAAAAAAATTACCAATGCACCTGTGTGTCTACTTTTACTAACGGAAACTATACTTTTTATGCCGGTGCAAAATCTTCAAAAAAAGATGCCCAAAATTGGTGTTCGGCATTTCAAAGTGCAAATGCACAGCCCGGTGTCAACACTATTTGTACGCTTAATTAAGAAACAGGTTTGTTATAAATAAATCATCGGGAAAAAAGTATGTCGTGCATAAAAAAGTACGGTATCTTTGACCGATAGCAATATGAACAAACTTTTTTCTTCGTATAAAAACTTTAAATCAGATAAAACATTTGATACCATTATTATAGGTAGTGGTATTAGCGGATTGGCTTTGGGTTCTATCTTGTCTAAAGAAGGACAGCAGGTTCTTTTGCTGGAACAGCATTATACCCCGGGTGGAATGACCCACACCTTTAGAAGAAATGAATATGAATGGGATGTGGGTGTGCATTATGTAGGCGAGGTTGGCAGCCCAACCATGATTAAGAAAGTGTATGATTATGTGTGCGATACACCCATAGAGTGGGCTGATATGGGCGAGGTGTATGATTGCGCCTATTTTGGAAACGAACGGTTTGAATTCAGAAAAGGAAGAAAACAGTTTACAGAATATTTTAGCAAGCTGTTTCCCGAAGAAAAGAATGGCATCGAAAAATATGTAGAGTTGCTTCATGCCATGGAAAAATACGGTATGGGATATTATGCCGAAAAAGTTGTTCCGGGTTTTATCAGTAAGCTTATCGGTAAACTGATGCGCAAAAAATACCTGAGCTATGCAGGCAGAACAACCAAGAGTGTATTGGATGAACTTTTTACTAATGATAAGTTAAAAGCCATCTTAACATCTCAATATGGAGATATGGGTTTGCCCCCCGCTACCTGTTCTTTTGCTATGCACGCAGGTGTTACTCGACATTATTTGGAGGGAGGATATTATCCGGTTGGAGGCTCGGCAGCTTTCTTCGAAAAGATTGCTCCTGTTATTAAAAAGGCAAGCGGAGAAATATTGGTAAGAGCTGAGGTAGCAGAAATTCTGGTAGAGAACGGCAAAGCTGTGGGAGTAAAAATGAGCGATGGCAAAACCATAGCTGCCAAAACAATTATCAGTACGGTTGGTTTAGATATTACTTATAGAAAATTGTTGCCTCTAAAAGTTCAGCAGGAGTTAGCCCTATCGAAAAAAATGAAAGGCTTAACTAATTCCATTTCTTATTGTTGTTTATATTTAGGGTTGAAACATACTGCTGCGGAACTAAATATACCTAAATCAAACTTCTGGATATTTCCTGAGAGATACGACCATGATAAAAACATGGATGATTACAAAAAAGGCATCACTAAAGATTTACCGGTGGTGTATATTTCTTTTCCCGGTGCAAAAGACCCTGACTTTGAAAAACGTTATCCCGGTAAATGTACGATAGAGATAATCGCGCTGGTTGATTATGATACATTTAAACCTTGGGAAAAAGAAAAATGGAGGCACAGAGGCGAAGAATACGACAAACGAAAAGAAACCTTTAGCAATAATTTATTAGAGTACTTATACAAATACCTTCCACAAACAAAAGGGAAAATTGATTATCAGGAACTTTCAACCCCTTTATCGGCCAAACATTTTGGTGCACACCCGCGAGGAGAGTTATACGGACTGGATCATACTACAGCCCGGTTTAATAACACCATGCTTAAACCTGAAACGGCTATAAAAGGACTTTACCTTGCCGGACAGGATATTGTTACAGCAGGTGTAGCAGGCGGACTGATGTCTGCTGTAATATGTGTATCACATATAAAGAAAGGTGATTACGTCAGGAAGATTATAAAACAGGTTGACAGAGGAGCATAATTAAACGCTACTGCAAACTACTTCTTAGCATCAGCTAAAAACTGAGCCAAACCACTAGTGGTTAACGGGTGGTTGAGCAAAGCAGTAATAGCACTTAACGGACAAGTAGCCACATCAGCACCCAGTTTAGCACAATTAATAATGTGCATAGGGTGGCGTACCGAAGCTGCCAATATCTGTGTCTGGTAATTATAGTTATCGTAAATAATACGGATGTCTTCTATCAGCGTTAAACCATCTGTACTTACATCATCTAATCTACCAATAAACGGAGAAACATAAGTTGCACCTGCTTTGGCGGCCAACAAGGCTTGTCCGGCAGAGAACACTAGGGTGCAATTTGTTTTAATTCCTTTCTCGGTAAAATATTTAATGGCTTTTACTCCGTCTTTTATCATCGGGATTTTTACCACAATACGATCATGCAACTGAGCAAGAGCTTCGCCTTCGTTTACCATACCGTCAAAATCAGTGGCAATTACTTCAGCACTTACATTACCGGTGGTTATGTTGCAGATATCTACATAGTGTTTCAAAATATTGTTTTGTCCTTTAATGCCTTCCTTGGCCATTAGGGATGGGTTGGTGGTTACTCCGTCAAGCACACCCATATCTTGTGCTTCTTTAATCTGGGCTAGGTTTGCTGTATCAATAAAAAATTTCATGTTTCTTAATTTTCGGTAAAAGTAATTTTTAATTATTCATTTTTAATTGTTTTTTTTATTTGTATTCATGTATTCGCTTTGCTCGGCTTATTTCTATACTAGTAATGATTTCAACAAATATTAAGGCTTTATATCCTCCAATATTTTCTCACAGGCTTTATATACTAATTGAAATACTTCTTCAAAATCATTTTCGTTTCCATAATAGGGGTCTGGAACATGTTTGTTTTGGTTTGGGTGCAGTACATTCAGTAAATAATCTACTTTATTTTTGTGCGCTTGGCTTTTTGTAAGAGCTAATATGTCTTTATAATTACTATCGTCCATCACATATATTTTATCAAAGGAATCAAAGTCTTCTACTTTAAATTTACGGGCACGCAGTTTGCTAATGTCAACCCCGTTCTTTTTGGCGTTGGCAATAGTGCGGTGGTCTGGTGCTTCACCTATATGATAACCGGCAATACCCGCAGAATCTACCTGCAAGCTATGATGCAAATTCTTTTCCCGGATAAAATGCAACATAATTCCTTCGCCTAAAGGAGAGCGGCAAATATTACCCAAACACACAAACAATATTTTTTGCATAATATATTTAGCTTTGTAAACTAAGCGATAAAAGTAAAACTAAAAATGATTCTACTAGCCGATAGCGGAAGTACCAAAACCACCTGGGTTTTATTAGATGGTAAGAAGCAAGTTGCCGAAAGTCATACACAAGGCTTTAGTCCTTCTTTTCAGACGGCAGAAGCTATAACGAAAATTATGCTGGCAGAATTATCTAAAGAGATTTTGCAGCAACAAAACAACAACACGCTTCACGTTTTTTATTACGGAACGGGTTGTTCTACTGCAGGGAAAGTACAATTAATGCACCATGCTTTGGCGGCTGTTTTTACTAAAGCCCATATAACCGTTAATCATGATTTGTATGCTGCTGCTATTGCCCTTTGCGGAAACAAACCCGGTATAGCCTGTATTTTAGGTACGGGTAGCAACAGTTGTTATTTTGATGGGCAGCAAATTAAAGAAAGTCTTTTATCATTAGGTTATTTTTTTGGCGACCACGGAAGCGGTGCACATATTGGTAAAACACTGCTTCAATATTATCTGGACGGTACGCTGCCTAAAGATTTACAAACTGCTTTAGCTGCCCTGCCCGAATTTGATAAAGAAACTATTTTAGAGCATGTATATAAAAAGCCTATGCCGCAAAGGTTTCTGGCTTCTTATACAAAGGTTATTGCCAACTACACGCAGCATGCTTTTATACAAAACATACTTAAACAATGCTTTGCTGATTTCTTTACGCATCAGGTAGAGAAATATAGTTTGCACAAACAAGTAGAAATAAATTTTGTGGGCTCGGTGGCACTGCATTTTAAAGAGCAGTTACAGCAGGTAATGCAGGAGCGTGGTTTAAAGCAGGGAATTATTTTGCAATCTCCTATGGAAGGTTTGGTAAAGTATCATTTGCAAAACCTTCGTTAACGTGCTATTTTGTTTTTATACGTTTTCAAAAAACTGTACAGCGAAATTACAAAAGTCAATTATTACTTCTTTATCTAAATCAAACTCTTTCCTTTTTCCCAAATAGTTTTGGGAGGTGGGTGTAATCTCTTTTCCTTCTTTAAGCTCTGCAACTGTAATACATTTAATATGTTTTTTTGAAACAAGAATTATATATGCGTTTTCGTAAGGATAATTCTTTGGCAGATTTTTGAAACCAAATTCTTCGCTTGCTCTAAATTTTACTTCAACAAAATAAACATCTTTTGTCTTTGGATTTTGTAAAACAAAGTCAGGCATTCTTCTAATATCGTCTGCAACTTCTGAACGAACCCCTTTTAGGAGTTCCATTATTCCAGGAATTGTGTTTTCCATCCCATAACGGAATACATTATAACCAAGGCTTAGAAATAACTCTTGAATAAGTGTTTCTGCGATACGCCCTTTTATCATATTGTATCGTTTCTCATGTTCTTTATTTGAAAGCCCACTTGCTTCATCAATACTCTTATTCTTTTCGGAATAGCATTTGGTGCAAAGTCCACCTTCATATTTTGTATAAGCACTGCAATTAGTACATTGAGCCATTTTCTTGTTTTTTTGAGATTATCAAATATTTAGAACAAACTTAATCAAAAAAAACCTTGGCATTCAGCAAAGCAACTAAGCGTTTCAGCATCACAAGTTGTAAAACAAACGCTATCCTTCCATCGCTTGCAATCATCCTTGTATCGCTTCACGCGTTGCTTGCATCATTGAAGATTTTGCTTGCATCGCCTTCAAGCATCCTTACATCGCTTCATGCGTTGCTTGAATGATTGAAGATTTTGCTTGCATTGCGTTCAATCATCCTTGCATTGCTTCATGCGTTGCTTGCATCGCTTGCAATTATCCTTACATCGCTTCACGCGTTGCTTGAATGATTGAAGATTTTGCTTGCATCGCGTTCAATTATCCTTGCATCGCATCAAGCTGTTCAAGCATCGCGTTAAGCTGTTAGAGGTTGCTGCATAATTTTGCTTTCATCGCGTTCAATTATCCTTGCATTGCATCAAGCTGTTCAAGCATCGCGCTAAGCTGTTGAGGTTGCTGCCTAATTTTGCTTGCATCGCGCTCAAGCATCGTTGCATTGCAACAAGCTGTTCAGGTATTGCGCTATGCTATTAGAGGTTGCTTCAAAACGATGTGTTGTGCGCTTAAAGCCAATAAAAAACCCTGCAAGATTGCTCTCGCAGGGTTTCAGCTTATGTTTGTTATCTGCTAACCGATAACCACTACTTATTAAACTGTTGGCAAACCGCCTGCATGGCCGAAGCAAAGCTTTTGAGGGTATTTGCGTTTAAGAAGATATTTCGGGCAAAGCAATTTTTAATTTGCTATATAATTCTTCTTGTTTTATTTCTCTTACTTCGCCCGGTTTCATATCCAATAATAAAACATCTTCTATGGCAACTCTAATCAGGCGCATGGTTTGGTGTCCAACGGCAGCCGTCATTTTACGCACCTGATGGAATTTACCTTCGGTAAGTATCAGTTCAATCCAGGTGGTAATTTTATCATCACTCACCGGATGCCCTCGTTGGGCTAAGTTACTGGGTGTGTCAATTACTCTTGCTTTACAAGGTTTGGTAAAATAATCTTCCTTATGCATACGGATAGAAATACCCTGTTCTAATTTTTGCAAAGTTTCTGTGCTTACTTTTCCATGCACCTGTACCCAATACACACGGGTATGCAGGTTCTCCGGTTTCAACAATAAATGAGTGAGTTGTTTGTTGTTGCTTAAAATCAATAGGCCTTCGCTGTTTTCGTCTAACCTTCCAAGGGCGTTTGTTCCTTCGGGGAAGTTATAATTCAAATCTGCCAGTACTTTCTTTTTGGGCATGCGCACAAACTGCGATAACATTTTGTAAGGCTTGTAAATAATAAAGTAGCTGTGCATATGTCAACAAAAATATGTGAATAATTAGGAAGCACCTTACCTAAATTGCTTTTTATTTAAGGCGTAATTCAACACATGAAAATTCATTTTATTGCTATTGGCGGAAGTGTGATGCACAACATGGCGCTTGCCATGAAAAACAAGGGTTATGTAGTTACCGGTTCTGATGATGAAATTAATGAGCCCTCGCGCACACGTTTGCAAAAGCAAGGTTTGTTACCCGAAAAAGACGGTTGGTTTCCCGAGAAGTTAGATAAGAGTTATGATGCGGTTATTTTAGGAATGCATGCCGAGAGAAGATAATCCTGAGTTAATTCGTGCAAAAGAATTAGGTCTGCGTATTTTCTTGTACCCCGAATATATGTATGAGCAAACTAAAGATAAGATACGGGTTGTGGTAGGCGGTAGTCATGGTAAGACTACTATTACTTCTATGATTTTGCATGTACTTAAATATGCTAAAAAGGATTTTGATTATTTGGTAGGAGCACAGTTACAGGGTTTTGATACCATGGTGAAACTCACCAAAGAAGCTCCCATAGCCGTTTTTGAAGGCGACGAGTATTTAGCTTCGCCTATTGATAAACGCCCAAAGTTTCATTTATATAAACCTAGCATTGCCATTATAAGCGGTATAGCCTGGGATCATATTAATGTGTTTCCTACGTATAAAAACTATGTAGAGCAGTTCGAAAAATTCATTCATTTAATTGAGCCCAACGGAAGTCTTATGTATTGTGCAGCAGATATGGAGTTAAAAAATCTGGTAGAAACAACAGCAGAGCTCCCATGATCAGAGATAATAAAATCCAATCTTAAAACACCTTATGCAGTTCCACCACATACTATTGAAAATGGAACAACGTATTTAACGCATAACAATAAGAAAATTCCGCTTAAAATATTCGGAGATCATAACCTGATGAATTTAGAAGGGGCGCGTTTGGTTTGCGAGAAGTTAGGTATCGATAATGAATTGTTTTATGAAGCTATTCAAAGTTTTACCGGCGCTGCTAAAAGACTGGAGCAGGTAAAAATTACTCCCAACTTTGCTTTCTATAAAGATTTTGCACACTCTCCTTCCAAACTAAAAGCAACTATTGAAGCTATGAAAGCGCAATATCCCAATAGGCATTTAGTGGCTTGTATGGAGTTGCATACTTTTAGCAGTTTGAATGAGAATTTTTTAAAAGAGTATAAAGATTGCATGAAACATGCCGATGATGCTATTGTTTATTTTAATCCGCATACAATAGAACATAAAAAACTAAAACCAATTACTATTGAGCAGGTAAAAGAATCTTTTGGAGATGAGAAACTAAAAGTATTTACCCAATCGAAACAGGTAACCGATTATTTGAAGGGAATCAAGTGGAGCAATAAAAACCTGCTAATGATGACCTCGGGTAACTTTGACGGAGTTGACTTTGTTTCCCTTGCTAATGAATTAGAGTAAGTAAAAATTACTTCAATAAGGTAACAATACCTGTATACGTTTTTCCTTGTTTATTGGTAACGCTACTCAAATCTATTTTCCACACATATACATCTTGTTGTAATGTTTCATTTCCTGTGCTGTTATTCCGCCTTCCATTCCAGCCAACATCAATATTACTGGTAGTAAAAATAGGGTTCCCCCATCTGTCGAAAATGTACATGGTAAACGTAAGAATACCATCTCCCTCTGCTTTAAAAACCTCGTTCTTGCCATCTCCGTTTGGCGTAAAAGCATTGGGTACATACAAAGTAAAATCGGGTTCTATGATAACAGGTTGCACAATAGTTGCTGTACAGCCATTAATAGAAGTATCTATTAGAGTAACATAGTAAGTTCCTGTATCAGCATAAGTATAACTTGGGTTATACAATGTGGATACTGCACCAGAAGCATCACCAAAATTCCAGTTATAACTTGTTATGATGGCTCCCGAAGACTGATTAAGGAATTGTACAGTAGGGGCTAAAATAGTTCCGGGATTGGGCGTATAAGCAAACTCGGGGCTTGGAATCGGATATGTAATTACGGTTGCAGTTGCGGTATTTACACAACCATTTATATCGGTTAAGGTAAGTTGTGGTATATAATGGCCCGTTGTGGTATAACACATTGTTGCCATATTATTAGGAGCTACAAAGGTTTTAGCTTGCCCATTGCCAAAACTCCAATTATACTTAGCTGCATTAGGAGCATTTACCGTGTAGGTTACACATTGTGGCGTACAGCCTTTAGTTGTATCAGGAGCTATAGTTACCGTAGGCAAACCATTTACCGTTATACTTGTAGTAGCGGTATTAACACAACCATTTGCATCTTGTCCGGTTACAACATAAACATGATTTGTTACAGTTGTGGGAATTAGTAAAACCGGACTTCCAAATGCAGTATTTAAATCAGTTGCCGGATTCCATGTATAATCTAATGCCCCTGACGCTGTTAATGTTCCATTAGCTGATATACACAGTGCCGATGGCGCAGCAATTGATACGATTGGTAATGGATACACAACAACCTGTACGTTGTTTGCATTTATACAACCATTTGCATTAGTTACAGTTACTATATACGAACCAGCCATTACTGCCGATACATTTGTTATAGATGGGTTTTGTGTAGCGGATGTATATCCTGCGGGTCCCGACCATGAGTAGGAAGTAAACCCACCTGTAGCAGTTAAATTAACTATTTGGTTTAAACAAGCAGGAGAAGCGTTTGCTATTACAACCGGTAAAGGATTAACTATAACATTTATCGTAGCAACATTGGTACAACCACCGGCATCAGTAACATGTAAGGTATAAGTTCCGGCATCGGCTGCTATTACTCCTGTTCTAATTGGGTTTGGAATGGCTGAGGTATATGCGTTGGGTCCTGACCATGCATAGTTTGTATAAGTAGCAGGAGTACACGTTAAGGTTAATGTTTGATTTGCACAGGGGGTACTACTGGTTACTGTTGGTGTAATAGCAGAAACGATACTTACTGTTGTTGTAGCTGATGATGTACATGTGCCTATGGCCCCTATAACGGTGTAGGCAGTTGTAGTAGGTGGACTAGCAACTGCCACCGAGTTTGATGTAAAAGTTAGTCCAGTATTTGGTGTCCAAGTATAATTGTTTGCTCCACCGGCTGTTAGGGTAGCCGTATTCCCCGGACATATTGTACCTAGGTTTACCGTTGTAGTAGGTATAGGAGTAACAGATATTGTGCCAAAAGCTGTTGCCGTACAAGAACTTGCACTTGTTCCAATAACTGTATAGATTGTGATAGTGGTTGGGCTTTCCGTTATAGTGGATGTGGTTGCCCCTGTATTCCATGTATAAGTAGCTGCGCCGCCTGCCGTTAAAGTGGCTGTTTGTTGTCCTACACATACGGTTGCATTATTAACTGTAATTGTAGGTGCAGGGTTTACCGATACTGTAGAAACGGCAGCGTTTGTACAAGTCCCCGTAGTACCTATTGCCGTATAAGCGGTTGTTATGTTTGGGCTTACTGTTATAGAATTTGTAGTAGCACCTGTATTCCAACTATAGGTTGTTCCTCCTACTGCTGTTAAAGTAGCCGATTCTCCGGCGCAAATCGTAGAGCTGTTTACGGTAACTGTTAGAGATCCGGTTTGCCCTACTGTAGTTGTTAATGTTTCAGTATTTACACCTGCGCATGTCGTTGAAAAACCTAGCACACAGGTATAACTACCTGGCGTTAAACCGGTTATTGAAGAAGTAGTTTGTCCACCCGGAGACCAGGAATAAGTTGGGGTGCCTGTATAATTAGTTACGGTAACTGAAGCTGTTCCATTGGCACCTCCACATGAGGAAGATGTTGTTGTTATTGTTGCACCGGATGGGGTAACAGTAGGGGATAATGAACAACCATTAAAGTAAAATGATTGCCCCACCAGCCAGCCAACACCACTACCAGGGTTTCCTGCAGGGTTTGTAAAAGTATTTCCTGATGTATCAAACATACTTACCTGAACATAATTAACACCATCTCCTTTGTTTAAACCTACAGTAGCTGGAAATGCACCGGTAGATGGTCCTCCAAAACCATTAGACCCACCTGAAGCATCTCCGGTAGTCCATTGCATTTCACCATAGCAAAACGAAATATTATTTCCGGCAGGTAGTATCGGGTCAATTCCATCGGTAATAATTAATTGAAAAGTATTTGTTTGCCCAGTATGATCAAATATTCCTACGCTGTCCCACTGAACAATTAAATAAGTAGGAGTTAGTTTATAATACACAACCCCCCCATCGGTAATTGGACTTTCCGTATCAACATCGCCCCAAAATGGAGCTATCATGATATAAGCTGTACTTGGAAAAGCAACGGCAGAAAAAGTGGAATAAGCAGAACCAAACGAAATATTTCCATTATTATTAATATACAGCTGGTTGGCTGCATTTCCAACAGTGCCCCCATACAAACAAAAATTAAAAGGTAAAGTTATGCCAGCTGTAGATCCATCATCATTTTGATATAACGGAGGAGTATATCCTGAAAAGGGAACTACCGAAAAAGTACCATCTCGTGGTATCCAGCAATTGCAACCTGTTGATACTACATTAGGATTATTTAAACGCGCGGCATCTTTAGAGGGATCAGTTACTGTTAAACCCTTAGTACCACTTGTAGTGTGTTTAATAATTTCATGACCAGTAAGTTTACCTTCTTTTTTTAGCTTATGATAATTGTCGCTGCTTATTTTAGTAGGCGCACCCTGAGAAAATCCTTTATTTACAAAAGAAAAAAATAGTAAACAAAGTGCAAACCTTTTCATTCTAAAATCAAAATTAAACAATTTAGTTTATAAACAAGTAAAAATTAGGCCATTGTATACAATTTCAGGGTTAATATTTAACGTTTTTGGATAGCTTGGGCTAAAAATCAAACCTGTCATTAAGATAATTGCCTCGCGTTATCAAGTTTTTGCCATAGAAAGGCCTATTCTCATAGTTATTTCAGTATTTAATATGGAAACAAGATGTATGAATCGAGCTGTAAAAAGGTTAAGGGCAGATATAATACAAGCTGCTTACTTTATTAAAGTAACTGTGCCATGAAGGTTTCTGGCTGTGTTCTGAAAGTCAGTTGCCTCTACCTTCCATACGTAAACATCTTCTTGGAGTACCTGAGGTCCTTTGGCTTGATACGTACCATCCCAGCCTTTGGTCATATCCTCTGAGTAATATAATAAAAGCCCCCATCTGTCAAATATATACATTTTAAAAGTACTTATGCCTACCCCCTCCGCCAAGAATATTTCATTTTTCCCGTCACCGTTTGGTGTAAAGGCATTTGGTACATATAAAGTAGCGTACTCATTTATGATAATTGGTTTTGTAACTGTAGCTGAGCATCCGCTAATAGTTGATACGGTCAAGGTAACAAAAAATGTATCTACAACCGAGTATAAATGAGATGGGTTTACCAACGCCGAAGTATCATTTGCCTGTGTAGAGTACGTATCTCCAAAACTCCAATTATAATACGGTAATCCCATGGTTGATTCATTATAAAACTGCACATTAGGATTTAAAATAGTTACGGGTTGCTGCCCATAGTCAAAATCGGCTATGGGAATAGAAAATGCGGTAACTGTTGTACTGGCTGTATTAATACAACCCTGTATATCTTTTACGGTAAGTTTTACGGCAAAAGTACCCGGAGTGGTATAACACTCATTTGGATTGGCTTGTGCAGAAGATTGTCCATTGCCAAAGCTCCAATTATAAGAACTTGCCGCGGGTATTGAGGTAGCAGAGAATGTTGGGCATAAAGGAATACAATCCGGAGATACGGTACTTGTGCTAACCAAAGGCAATGGATTTACAATAATACTATCAACAGCAGTGCTTACACAACCATTAACATCTGTTCCGGTAACAGTATAAATGCTAGTGTTAGTAGGAGCTCCTATAACATTAGCACCCATGTTGCTGCTTAGGGTATTCCAAGGATTCCAGGTGTAGGTAGATGCCCCACTGGCTACTAAATTGGCTGTTTGTTGTCCAATACATATGGTAGCTGATGTAGCTGTAACAAGAGGTAAAGGATATACCAAAACTTCTGCCACGTTTCCACTTACACAATTATTTCCGTCTATTACAGTTACCGCATAGTTACCAGACATAGCTGTTGTTGCATTAGTTATGGTTGGATTCTGCATAGGTGAGGTAAATGCCCCTCCTTGTCCCGACCACGAATATGTATCTCCATTAGGCAAACAACTTAAAGAAATAGTTTGATTTACACATACCGTTGAACCCATGGCTGTAACAATGGGAAGTGGATTAATCGCTACAGTAACAGTAGTAGAGTTTTTACAACCATTTCCATCTGTTACAAACACGGTATATATGCCTGCGGTAATGGCTGTAACTCCTGTTATACTTGGATTTTGCTGTGCCGTAACAGAATAAGCATTAGGCCCTGCCCAATTATAATTTGAAAACCCATTTGGAGTACAAGTTAAATTTAATGTAAGATTTGCACAAGGCGTATTGCTTGTGGCCACAGGCATTGGTGATGGGTATACCGTAATAGTGGCAGCAGCTGAATTTGTACAACCATTAATATCTGTTCCTACAACCGAATAAGGAGTTGTCGCAACGGGTGTTTGTGTTAAGGTAGCACCTGTTGCCCCTGTATTCCAAACATAGGTATTTGCCCCGCTTGCCACCATGGTTCCTGAAAAAGTAGGGCAGACAGATGTCGATGTTGCGCTTACTATAGGTAAAGGATTTACTAATACACTTGTATTACCAACGTTGGTACACCCATGAATATCCGTACCTGTTATTACGTAATTTTGTGTAGAAGGTGGACTTGCTAAAACTGAGCTACCCATAGTAGCCGACAATCCTAAGGCGGGAGTCCATACGTATGTGCTGGCACCACTTGCTGTTATGGTAACAGTCTGTTGTCCAATACAGACTGTACCTGATGTAGCAATTATTATGGGCAAAGGATTTACCGTAATAATTCCCATTGCCGTAGCAGTACAAGTATTTACATCTGTTCCGTTCACAGTATAAGTAGTAGTAATAATAGGGTTATCTGTAGGATTACCAGCGTTACTTCCTGTTATTCCCCCGCCCGTCCACGTATAGGTGTTTGCTCCAGTCACGCCCAATGTTCCTATTTGCTCCCCAACGCATATTGTGCTGCTTGTTACTATTAAAGTAGGGGGTGTATTTACTGTTACAGTAGCTATAGCACTTGCTGTACATGTTCCTATACTACCTACAACAGTATAAGTTTCAGTTAATAGAGGGTTAGCTGTTACTAAATTTCCTGAAGTTGCACTTATACCTATTCCTGGAGTTCATACAAAATTAGTTGCATTACTATTGGCGTTTAAGAGTAAAGTAGTTTGTCCTAAACATATTGCCCCACTATTAACCGAAATAGTTGGAGTACTCATTATCGTAATTGTTCCAGTTGTTGTTGCGGTACAAGTTTGAACATTTGAACCATTTACGACC
>CAVXOV010000048.1:0-5193 GCA_963763345.1 uncultured Candidatus Saccharibacteria bacterium | reverse complement strand
TAAAAAGAATAAACAGAGTATAAATGAAGGTACGGGTGCTACACCCCATTTCTTAAAGAAAATTAATAAGAGTAAACCCGTTAATATATGCAGTAATACATTGGTAAGATGATAAAAATAAGGTGCCGGACTACCCGCAATATGCGCATCCAGCATAAAACTAAGCGTCATTAAAGGGCGGTAATAATCATGCGACCTATCGGCTTGCCCATCTACTTTAAATATATGCTGACTAAAAGCCTTGGGGATGTTGTTATAATCTGAATTGAGTTTGTATTGGTCGATAACCAAAATAGAATCATCCAGATAATTAAAACCAAACTTTAATGCCTTTCCGTAAAGAATAAAAGAAAGCACAATTAACACCACAAGCTGCAACTTGATATTACCCCAAAAGGCAGCACCTGTAGGTTTAGCTGTTACTTTGGTTGTTGTGGTTGGTTTAGGTTTTGCCATTGGCGCAAATATAATGAAATGTTGTATTGCAGTAGCTTTGCTACCTTTGATGCTTTATGCAACGGATATAATGCACGAGGCCTGGGAATTCTTTAAAACACTCGTCAACCCCGAATCTATTATAAAACTGGGGCTTCCGTTGTTGCTGTTTGTTATTTTTGCCGAGACAGGTTTGTTGGTAGGGTTCTTTCTCCCCGGCGATAATCTGGTGTTTATAAGTGGCTTGTTGTGCGCTACCAACCACGATGTATTAAAGATAAACATTGCAGAACTTATTTTATTGATGAGCCTAGCGGCTATAATAGGAAATACCGCAGGCTATTATTTTGGTAAACGGGTAGGCATTGGACTTTATAAAAGAGAAGACAGTCTGCTATTTAAAAAGAAACATTTAGAAACCACCCGCAGTTTTTATGAAAGGCACGGAGGCAAAACCCTGATATTAGGCAGGTTTTTACCCATTATCCGCACCTTTGCACCCATACTGGCAGGTGTTATAAATATTGATATTAAAAAGTTTATGCTCTACAACCTTATGGGTGCCATAGCCTGGATAGGTTCGGTAGCGGGTATAGGTTATTTTTTAGGCAGCGAGTTCCCGCAGGTAAAAGAGTACTTAAACTACATCGTTATAGGCTTGATTATCTTAACCTCCATCCCGGTAATTATTACCTACAGGAAAGAAAGGAAGGGGTAGTTTGATGGTTTGGAAACCATTTACCAAGTTTCGGAGGGCGGTTACAGAGTTTTGGTAACCGTTTACGGAGTTTCGGAGGGCGTTTACCAAGTTTCGGTAACCGTTTACGGGGTTTTGGTAACTGTTTACAGAGTTTTGGTAAGTGCTTACAGAGTTTCGGTAAGTGCTTACAGAGTTTTGGTAAGTACTTACGGAGAATGATTTTATGCCCACATAAACTACTAATTAGTACCTTTGTTAGGATGAATACCACCCCCATTAAATGAAAAAGGCACTTATCATATGCTTTCTGCTTGCTTTAAGTGTTTTTACCTGTAAGAAGGATAAATTAACTTTCTCTAACGCTCAATATGCTGTTGGAGTTATAGATTTTTATAAATCTGCATATAATAGTCAAAGTAGAATTTCTTTTACTTATGTTGTCAATAATAAACCCTATAGCTATTCTTATGATAATAAACAAAATGGATGGAGTGTACCTGCCACCGGAAATTTTCCAAATAATGCCAAATACATGATTCAATTTGATGCAGGAAATCCAAAAGTTGCGCGCTTTTTATTTGATTATCCTGTAAATACCCCTGCAGATTCTGCTAACTACGTTAATCAGTTTAAAACCCACCCGCCAAGCTGTTGCTTGGTATATACTTGCAGGGGTATTCTTAATTATTGGTAGGAGTTGCAGTAGGAGTGCTGTCAGCTTTCTTCTTCTTCCAAAAAGGCTCGTAGGGTATCATTACTCCTAAGGTAGCCATCACTTCATAGGTACATAACTGCTGGGTGGCAGTACCCTTATAAACCTTTAAGCCAAAATAGCGTGCATAATCAAGCTTTTGGGCAAGGTCTAAATAAATGTAGTTAAAAAACTCCATACGGTAACTGGCTTCCAAGCCAAAATTCCAACCACCCAGCTGAAATCCAGGATGGTTGTCCATACCAAACAAGGTGTTTTCTACATGTGGTATAGTAGGCCCTGCACCTGCTTTGTAGATATTGAACATTTTAAAGTTACCGTTTTTTGACCCAATAACATATATGCGTTTCATGATATTAAAACACAAAAAATTAGCCCCGTTGTTTAGTTTCCAATGGAAATACCCATCTCTTACTACAATATAGGTATCCAAACTTCTGTTGTTTACGGTACCCTGCAGACGTACACTCTCTCCGGGGGTAAGCTGGTATTTGGTATGGTCGAAGTTAGCCTCAACACCCCATGTTTTATGTTTCTTAAACCAAAAACCTAAACGATAGTTATATTGAGGAATGGTTAATTGAGTTCTGAACAGGTTTTTATTCCAGCCTACGTAATCATTGGCAGTAACACCTGCCATTTTGTATTTATTACCTAAGCTTGGTTGCGATATATTAATATCATTTCGGGCATACCACTCGGCATTATAACCAAAAGCACCATATATGCGAGAGGTAAAATGGTCGTCGGTTTGTTGCGCAAAACCAACATGACACAGAAGAAGTGATAAGATAAGACTATAGATTAATTTCATAGTAATTTTTTAGGTCGCCAAAAGTAGAAATAAATTCAATTAAAGATATTTTGGCAAGTATGATTTAACTCAGTCGTTGCGCCATTTAAAATAGCTCTTACCTTTGCGCAAACAAAAAGAATGGCTCAGGAAAACGCGTTTGATGTAATTATTGTAGGAGGAGGAATTGTAGGACTTGCCACAGCCTATAAACTAAATACCAAACACCCTGATTTAAAAGTAGCTGTTTTAGAAAAAGAAGCCAAAGTAGCTGCACACCAAACGGGGCATAATTCGGGTGTGATACATTCGGGTATTTATTACAAACCGGGTTCTTATAAAGCCATTAATTGCGTGTCGGGCAGGAGAGAGCTGGTGCAATTTGCCAAAGAGCATAAGATACCACATGATATTTGCGGGAAGGTTATTGTGGCTACCGAAGAGAGCGAGTTGGCTCACATGAATAAAGTGTTTGCCAATGGCAAAGCCAACGATGTAGAAGGTATAGAACTGATAGATGCTAAACGCATTAAAGAAATAGAATCCTATTGCGAAGGCATTGCCGGTATATGGGTGCCCTGCACAGGTATTATTGATTATACGGATGTGGCTAATAAGTACGTAGAGCTTATTCACCAGAAGTTTAGCGGCAGCAAGGTACTTACTAGTCAGGAAGTAAAATCTTTTGTGAACCATGAAGATAAAATAGAAGTAATTACTCAAAACAATAAATACACAGCCAACTATGTGATAACCTGCGGTGGTTTACAGGCTGATAGGTTAGCCAAAGCACAAGGTAAAAAGAGCGATGCAGAGATTGTTGGTTTTAGAGGAGATTATTACGACCTTACAGATAAAGGCATGAAGAAGGTTAAAAATCTTATATACCCGGTACCTAACCCTGAGTTCCCGTTTTTGGGTGTGCACTACACCCGCATGATAAAAGGTGGCACCGAGTGTGGTCCCAATGCAGTATTTGTTTTTGACAGAGAGGGTTATACCAAAACCGCTTTTTCGGCAAAAGATACCTTAGAAGCTCTTGCTTTTAGAGGTACACGAAAGTTCTTTAAAAAGCACTGGCGCTTTGGTATAGATGAATACAGAGGGGCATTTTCTAAACCTTACTTTCTTAAACGCTTACAAAAACTAATACCTACTTTGCAAGCAGATGATATAGTAGCTGCCCGTTGCGGTATACGCGCTATGGCATTAGCCCCCGAAGGCGAGATGATAGACGATTTTAAGATAGAATACAGTCACAGAGCCGTACATGTCATTAATTCACCCTCTCCCGCAGCAACCGCTTCTTTGGCTTATGGCAACGAAATAGCCAATATGGCCGGTACTTACTTTAAGTTGGGGTAATATTTATTGGGGTACAATAGCAAGCCCAAGTAAAAATACGTAGCTGGTAATAGCACTTGTTATATTTAGATAAAATTGTGTAGTTAAGCCAATAAACCTACCATGCATAGTTGCTTGGCCGCCAACACATAAACCCACTTTTGAATAATAAACTGGATAATACCCTCGAGCCCATCCATTTATAGGGTAACTTTTCAGAGTGCCATCATACAACACCATATTTATTCGGCTATACCCAATGCCTGCACCGCCTGATACTGAAAAATTCTTATCGTACGCACCCACACCATACATAAAACCATAATTACTTCCATATAAAGTATATGTTCTATCAAACCCGGAAGAAATTTCTTCTGCCTTAGTGGTTAGAGTAGCGTACATACTAATCGTATGCATTTTGTAATGAAAACCTGCCCCACCACCATAAGCAATTCCGGTTTTAGTACTGTTTCCGCCTTCGCCAATACAACCGTATAAGGCACAACCAAATTTGGGGTTAGCCCATCTAACAGAATCTGCTTTATGTTTAGCGGTTTGAATAGATTGATTGTATAAGGCACTCATAGGAGATGTGGTATCTACCTGCGAAAAAGCAGGAATAACAACCAGTAAAGTGAAAAGTATAAGTAGGTACAGCGTTTTATTTTGCATAGCTACTTCAAATATACATTTTTAACCCTGCAACTCCAACCACCTGAAGCTTTTGGTGTCTATATCTTTTATGGTTTGTGCTAAATCGGCTCCTGTTTTTTGGAGTATAACATGGTCGGTTTCTCCGGTTACAAGGGCAGCTTCTAACGCTTGTTTCTTATTTTCCAGTTCGGCAATTTCTTTCTCAAGGTCTTCAATCTCTTTAATAATCTTGTATGATTTCTTAGTAGTTGTTACCGGTTTACTTGCAATAACAGGTTCTTCTTTTTTCTCGGGTTTGGTATCTTCCTTCTTCTCGGCTACTTGTTTGTTGCTGCTTGCCTCTTGTTTCTTTTGGGCATCTTTCCAAATGCGATATTGGGTATACGTACCCGGAAAATCACGTATCTCGCCATCACCTTCAAATACAAAAAGATGGTCTATTAGCTTATCCATAAAATACCTGTCGTGAGATACAATAAGTACACAGCCGCCAAATTCACTTAAAAAATCTTCGAGTGTTTGCAGGGTGGCTATATCCAAATCGT
Source organism: uncultured Candidatus Saccharibacteria bacterium (assembly GCA_963763345.1). Taxonomy (GTDB): domain Bacteria; phylum Bacteroidota; class Bacteroidia; order B-17B0; family Aurantibacillaceae; genus PALSA-968. The sequence goes on along the minus strand of CAVXOV010000048.1, from coordinate 10 downwards.
TTGTATGCCG
>CAVXOV010000047.1:0-17050 GCA_963763345.1 uncultured Candidatus Saccharibacteria bacterium | reverse complement strand
TTTCGCTTTCATACATAGTTCAAATATAATAAATTATTAACTATGCATATAGGTAGACTATCTTATTAAAGTAATAAATCCTTTTAAAGATTTGCTTTGTGTTTGATTGTTGCAATTGATTTGATACTGAGCCGTGTAAAAATATGTACCATCATCTTCGGTTGGTTTCCAAATACAATTGGGGTCTGTACTTTCAAAAACCCTACTGCCCCAGCGATTAAATATTTCTAACTGCAAGGAGGAAAACACATATTTATTAAAGAAGTACTAAAGTCATTTATATTATCATTATTAGGGGTAACAATCTTAGGAAGACTATCAGGCAGTAATACGCTTTTTAACCGTCAGGTTAAAACTATCGCGTGAAACGCAGTTTCGGTTAGAAAAAATAATCTAGCCAATAGTTTCCGGCTTGGAAAAAGACCGGATAGGTGTTGTTACGCCATCATCCCACAAATAGCTTACAGCATTTGTGTAGGTTGCATTAATACTTAATGGTAATAAGGTGTTGCATAAAGTTGTATAGTGCAGGTTATGAATAGCAGATGCATTGATGTGGCTTACATAAAAAGTATCTATTTTCTCTACAACTTAGGCTGTCTAAATAATTTTACCCAATATTTACCTGTATCATTAATTAAAGTACTCTGGTGGTAGTAGCTGCGGTAGACCAATTATAGTTACTGCCCCCTGAAGCAGCATTTAGTGTATAAGTACTAAAGGTGCATAAAGTATTACTAAAAGTGTTAACAGCAGGTGGGGTAATGTGTATATAAAAAGTATCTGCTTCGGCACAGCCTGCTGTATCGGTATAATTTACCCAGTACTTGCCCGTATCGCTAATTAAGGTATTTGCGGTGGTAGATAGAGTTCACAGGTATAATTGGTACCTGCGCCTGCTTGTAAAGTATAAGTTGTAAAAGAACACAGGGGTACGGAAATATTACTTACCACGGGCAGGCTTGTAGGTGTAATATAGTTAGCATCTATAAAATTGGGAGTGCCCCAGTTTTCACTATTTATTGGATTTAAAGTGATACCCACTTTTGTTATATTACATGCGTTCCTGCATTGTTAGGATTATTAATAACCGCAATGGTATTAGTATCTGAACAAAAAATATAGACTTTACCATCAGAACCTAATTGCATAGCTTCTATAAAAAAGTTTCTGTCTAAAATTATAGCTACAGTATCTTGAGACGTAATAATTAATGGAGATGAAGATGTGCTAATATCAAATTGGTAAAATCTAGTTCCTGTAAAAAGAGTTTGATTGCAATACATTTTTTTGCTATTAGGAGAAAAAGAAATGAAATTAGCCGTAGCATTTAATGGGTTATCATTATCCGGTAATTTTATAATAGTTGGATTGTTAACTATACCTGTAAAACTATTAAAATCATAAATTTCTATTCTTGGATTACTTGCATGAATATTGGCATCAATATCAAAACAACTTATGGCTAATTTTTTACCGTTAGGTGCTGCTTTAATAGCTGTAATAGGCGGTCCCCCCAATATAAGACAATGCCGAGCCTGCACTTGAGGTAACCGGGGCTGAGCTAATGCCCGCCGCAGTAATTAAATAAGTCTGAAAAGTATTGGAGGCTATTACATGGGTAATTAGCCAATAGTCTGTGCCGTTGCAATGCCTTATGGCTGTTATTTTATCTTCGGCATTGGAGGCTATTAATTGATTCTTAACTGTAACAGCTCCTAACCCGCCATTTTGGGTCATATCTACTAAAGCATAATAAATTTTGGGGTTTGTATTGGTATAATACGTGTATATGATGTAATACAACGTACTGCTGCCCGGCTTGGGTATAATAAGAGTTGATTGATAATCCTGGTAGGTGTTAAAGCCTGTGCCACCAGTCATAACGTTATTGTTTTTATCACGCACGGTATCGCCATCTGTATAAAATAGCAAAGCCCCTGTAGTGGCATCGCTTACAGATGCCCCTCCGTCTTTAGAATCGATAGAACAAGTACCAACCACAGGTGTACCCGAACTAAAATCCAAACTGGCATGGTAGCCAAAGTTCCAATGCCAAGCTTCTTTACCTGGTTGGGCTTTTGTGGTAAAAGCAAATAATAGCAGTATAATATTGAGGATGTGTTTCATTTGCCTATTAACAAAGGTAGTTAATCAAGTAATAACCATGTAAAACAACTTTTTAAAAGGTCGATTTTAACAAATTAACGGTCAAATCAACAAAAAAAGAGGCTATTGCCTCTCTGGTTGTTGCTTGTTTATGGTTTTTTGCGCTCCCTAAGTGCTTATTTCGTCTACAAGCATGATAGTTTCCTCCAAGTGCATCGTAGTTTCTTACGCAGGAAAGAAAGTTACATGCGTAGGAAAAAGAGTTTCCTACGCAGGAAAAAAGTTTACATACGCAGGAAAGAAAGTTACGTGCGTAGGAAAAAGAGTTTCCTACGCAGGAAAGAAAGTTTCTTACGTAGGAAAAAGAGTTTCTTACGTAGGAAAAAGAGTTTCTTACGTAGGAAAGAAAGTTTCCTGCCACCTAAAAACAATAAAATGGGTTTTGGGCTCAGTAAGCAGACCAAGAAATAGCAAGCAACAAGTTTTATTTTATATTTGCTTTAAATAAAGAGCATTAAAACATGGAAAAGAGCAAAATAGTTCCCAGCCTTTGGTTTAGTACAGACGGAGGCAGTATTTCGAACGTTATAGCATATTACAAAAGCATTTTTGGTAAAGATTTTCAGGAAGGGAAAATCATGCCTCTTGGCAATACGCCAAGTGGACATACAGAATTATGCGAAGTGTATATTTTCGGACAAAAGTATTCTATGATGAATACGGAAAAAGAGCATCAACGCTTTAATGATGCTTTAGCCTTTACCATCAATTGCGAAGACCAACATGAAATTGATAAATACTGGAACTATTTTATAAAAGATGGCGCAGAAGTGCAATGTGGTTGGTGTATAGATAAATACGGACTTAGGTGGCAGGTGTTGCCAACTAATTTTGGAGAGCTGATGAGCAAACCCAACGCCTGGCAGGTAATGATGAAGCAGAAGAAAATCATCATTGAAGAGTACTTAAAATAAACAATTAACCGCTAACAGCGGGTTGGCATTTATAACAACAATGGAAAAGAACAATAATGAATCCGGTCAAAGTCCTTTTGCCCAAACATACTTTCACGGCACAAAGGCAGACCTAAAGCTTGGCAGCTTCATCGAAACAGGTGTTAATTCAAACTTTGGACAAAATAAAAAAGCTAAATATATTTATCTCACCGCTACACTGGATGCTGCTATTTGGGGTGCTGAACTGGCGTTAGGCGAAGGACGCGAAAGAATATATTTGGTAGAGCCAACAGGCCCTATTGAAGATGACCCCAATTTAACCGACAAAAAATTTCCGGGTAACCCAACCAAGTCTTACCGCTCAGCACATCCGTTTAAAGTGGTTGGCGAGATTACTGTTTGGCAAAGCCACACACCGGAAAAAGTAAAAGCAATGAAAGATGGAGTTGAGCGAGCCAAGCAAATGGGTATTGAAGCGATAGAGTAACCTGTGTAGTAATCAGCGAATCTAAAGGGTTAGATTTATTTTAAATTGAAACAGTGGGCGGCCCGACCGAACGCGGAGCAGTTTAGCATGTGTGCAGGAGATCGTTTGGTCTTGACTTTTTGTTTCTTTTTCGTCAAGGAAAAAGAAAACATAAAGAATATTTTAAATGAAATTAAAACAGCCTCTACCTATAATATACACAAAACATAGTGTATAACCATTGTTTAATTACCCCATTATCTGTCTATCCGTCGCCTATTTTTGCTGTGCAGCATGGCAAAACTAAAAGTTATACTAAGTGGCGGTGGTACCGGGGGGCATATCTTTCCGGCCGTTGCCATAGCTAACCAAATAAAAAAACAGGTACCCGATGCCGACATTTTGTTTGTAGGTGCCGAGGGCAGAATGGAAATGGAAAAAGTGCCTGCGGCAGGGTACAAAATTATTGGTCTTTGGATAAGTGGCTTGCAGCGCAAACTTACTCTGGCTAATTTATCTTTCCCGTTTAAAGTTATTTCAAGTGTATTAAAAGCCAGAAAAATACTGAACGATTTTAAACCCGATGTGGTTATTGGCACAGGTGGTTATGCCAGTGGGCCTATGCTTAGGGCAGCTTCTTCAAAAGGCATTCCTACCTTAATACAGGAGCAAAATTCATATCCGGGGATTACCAATAAAATTCTTTCTAAAAAAGTAAACACCATTTGTGTGGCTTATGAAGGCATGGATAAATTCTTTCCGAAGGAAAAAATTATTCTTACCGGTAACCCCGTAAGGCAGGATTTACAACAGGTATCAGACAAACGAGAAGAAGGGTTGAAGTTTTTTAATTTGGATGCAACCAAAAAAACAATCTTAGTGGTTGGTGGGAGTCTGGGTGCTAAAGGCATTAACGAGGCTATGGGTAAAGGCTCTACAACAACTGGCAGATAATAACATTCAGTTGCTTTGGCAAACAGGTAAAATTTATATAGACACAGCTAAACAGCAAACATCTCCATTTGCCGATAAAAACATCAAAGCCGTTGATTTTATTACCCGCATGGATTTGGCCTATGCCATTGCCGATTGTGTGGTTTCACGTGCCGGTGCAGGTGCTATCTCTGAATTATGTATCATTCAGAAGCCTTGCATTTTGGTGCCTTTGCCCACTGCGGCAGAAGACCATCAAACAAAAAATGCCATGTCGTTGGTAAATAAAGAGGCAGCCATTTTAGTAAAAGATAGTGAGGCATCAGCTAAGTTGGTTAACGAAGCCGTTACGTTAGTTAGTGATGAGGCAAAGCAACAAGCCTTAAAACAAAGCATTGCAAAACTGGCCTTGCCCAATGCTGCAGAAGTTATAACAAACGAGGTTTTAAAACTGATTAATAGCCCCTCTAAATCTCCCCTTTGGTGAAACTCTAAAAGATATAAATGACAACAAAAACATACACACTAACACAACTCCCTCTCCTTTGGAGAGGGACGAGGTGAGGCTTGTATATTTCCTGGGCATTGGCGGCATTGGCATGAGTGCCCTGGCTCGTTATTTTAATCATTACGGAATTAAAGTGGCCGGCTATGATAAAACACCCACTACCCTTACCAGCGAATTACAGCACGAAGGAATAGACATTCATTTTGATGAGAATGTTGAATACCTGAATTACTTATTGGTTGAATTTAAAAAGGAAGAAATATTAATTGTTTATACCCCTGCCGTACCCAAAGAACATGCTGAATTTGTTTTTGTACAAAAAGAAAACTACACCTTAAAAAAACGTGCCGAAGTTTTAGGCGAGATAACCAAACAGTTTAAAACCATTGCCGTGGCAGGCACACATGGCAAAACAACCACCTCTTCTTTGGTGGCTCATATATTAAAGACAGCAGGTTTTGATTGCTATGCTTTTTTGGGAGGAATTACCAAAGAATTATAACACCAACTTACTTTTAGGCAGCAAAGAGCCCACCGAAAATACCTTTGTGGTGGTGGAGGCAGATGAATACGACCGCTCTTTTTTAACCCTGCACCCCTATATGGGCATTATTACCAGCGTGGATGCTGACCATTTGGATATTTATGGTGATATAAGCTATATGCACGAGTCATATACCCTGTTTGCACATCAGGTAAACCCAAAGGGACACCTTATTGTTAAGAAAAATGTTGATAACACCTTAACACTTACCGTAAAGAGGCATACATACGCAGTAAATTTAGAAGCAGATTTTAGTGCTCAAAATGTAGAGATACGTGATGGTGATTTTTATTTTGATGTAAAGAGTTCTTTGTCGTATGTAAGTGGTGCTGTGTTGGGTATACCCGGTTTGCATAATGTAGAAAATGCAACGGCAGCAGTGGCTGTAGCGCAATTGCTGGGTCTTGATAACGGCGTAATTAAACAAGCCCTGCAAAGTTTTGGTGGAGTGAAACGCAGGTTCGATTATCGTGTAAAAACAAAAGAAGTTATTTACATTGATGATTATGCGCATCACCCCGAAGAGTTGAAAGCAGCTATTGGCGCGGCAAAAGCCTTGTATCCCGATAAAAAGATTACAGGCATTTTCCAGCCGCATTTGTTTACCCGCACGCGCGATTTTGCAGATGGTTTTGCAGAGAGTTTGGATATGCTGGATGAATGTTTGTTGTTAGATATTTATCCTGCACGCGAAAAACCGATTGAAGGAATTACTTCGGCTATGTTGCTGAGTAAAATGAAATCGACCAACAAAAAAGTGTTGCAGAAAAACGAAGTGCTTACTTATTTAAAAGACCACCATACACAAGTGCTACTCACATTAGGAGCAGGAGATATAGATACGTTAGTAGAGCCTATTGAGGCTCTGTTGAAAAATAAATGAAGAAAATAAATTTTAAACTGATACTGAATATTGCTCTATGGGTTCTCGGAATTTCAGGACTGGTAAGCTCTTTGGCTTTTGTGAATGCAACCGAAAGAAACATCAAAGGCAAAACAGTTACGATTACTATCGAGCAGGATGATGACAACAGTTTTATAGATGAAGATGATATTTTAAAATTTCTGAAAGACAGAAACGATACACTTATCAATCAGTCTATGAAGGATATTAATGTGTATAAATTAGAAAAGGCTTTGAATACACATCCTTCCATTGCCAGTTCGGAAGTGGCGGTTACCGTTAGCGGAGATATAAACATCAACATCAAACAACGCAAACCCGTTGTACGGATAATGAACACACACGGAGAAAGTTTTTATATAGATAACAAAGCAACCATAATGCCTCTGGCCGATCATTACACAGCACGTGTATTGGTTGTAAATGGGTTATTCCCGAAAAGTATTCACAGCTTTATAATTATTCTATTCCGCAAATAGAAAAAGATTCAGCATTTAAAGCCATCACCGTGATAGATGATATTTACGAAGTGGCAAATTATATTAAGAACGATACCCTCTTAAACAGCCTGATTACACAGGCGTACATCAATAAAGAAAGAGAAATTGAATTATATCCTGCCATTGGAAATCAAAAGATATTATTCGGCACGGGTACTGACATTGCCGATAAGTTTGAGAAACTAAAAATATTCTATACGCAAGGATTGAACAGTGTAAATGGTTGGGACAGATACTCTACCATCAATTTAAAATATAAGAATCAAGTAGTTTGCATTAAAAAAGAAACCGGAGAAAAGAAAATTAAACCTGTTGTTGCGCCCGTTATGGCAGATGAGAAGAAAGAGGGTGTTGAAAAGAAAGAAAAAATAACCGAGGATAAAGCTGAGACAAAAAAACCTGCTTCATCTGAAGAAAAAAAAGAAAATAAAAAGACTAGTGAAACTGAAAAGAAGGAAAAAGTAAACGATAAGGAAACTAAAACCAAAGAAAAAAGCGATTCCAAATCAAGCGAAAGCAAGAAGAAAAAATCGGAGAGTTCAAATAAAACTGACAACAAAAAAGAAGAAATCAAAAATAAATAATCATGGAAGCATCAGATTTTGTAGTAGGCTTAGACATCGGAACAACAAAAATTGCCGCTATTGTTGGGCGTAAAAACGAGTATGGTAAGATTGAAATTCTTGCTATAGGTAAAGCACCTTCATTAGGTGTTAAACGTGGTGTGGTATCTAATATCGAAGATACTATCCGCTCTATTAAAGCTGCTGTAGCCGATGCGCTTACCAAAGATATTACGCTTAAAAACGATAAAGGCGAGATGCAAACGTTTAAATTGGAACAGGTTTGCGAGTTGAACGAAGTGGTGGTTGGTATTGCCGGACAACATATTAAAAGCCTGCAACACCGCGGCATGATTACCCGTCAGCAAATTGAAGAAGAAGTTGCGCAACGCGATGTAGATAATTTAATTGATAATATGCACCGTTTGGTTATGCAACCCGGCGAAGAAATTATACATGTTATTCCACAAGATTATATTGTAGATAATGAACAAGGCATCCGCAACCCCATTGGTATGGCAGGCGTTCGTTTAGAAGGTAATTTCCATATCATTACCGGACAGGTATCTGCCGTAAAAAACATTTATAAATGTGTTGACAGAAGCGGATTAAAAGTAGTTGACTTGAATTTAGAGCCACTGGCCTCAGCTGATTCTTGCTTAAGTGAAGAAGAAAAAGAAGCCGGTGTTGTCTTGGTTGATATAGGCGGTGGGACAACCGATGTAGCTATTTTCTACGATGGCATCATTCGTCATACAGCCGTTATTCCTTTAGGCGGAAACATCATTACCGAAGACATTAAAGTTGGTTGTTCCATCATTACCAATCAGGCCGAGTTATTAAAAACAAAATTTGGCTCTGCCTTAGCTATCGAAAATCATGAGAACGAAGTAATCTCTATTCCCGGTTTGCGTGGTCGTCCGCATAAAGAAATCTCTGTAAAGAATTTAGCCCATATCATACAAGCCCGCATGGAAGAGATTCTTGCCTTTGTATTATATGAAATTAAAAACAGCGGTTACGAAAAGAAACTGTCTGCCGGTATTGTGGTAACGGGTGGTGGCTCTCAGCTAAAACACCTGCCTCAAATGGTAGAATACTTTACCGGTATCGATTGCCGTATCGGTACACCCAATGAACATCTTGCCAAAAGCTCCGAAAATGTTACCAACCCTATGTTCTCAACCGGTGTAGGTTTGGTTATGATGGGCATTAAAAAGATGGAAGAGGAGATGCGTAAAACAAATAAAACCATCCAACCTACCGTTGAATTAAAGCCCGAAGAGAAAGAAAAAGAGAAAAAGAAACCCGCCAACCACTCCAGCAAAGTACGTGGCAAATTCTTCGAAAGCTTCGGAAACAAGGTTGCCGACTGGCTTCGTGATGATGTGGAGTAGAACAATTAACAGCAAGTAGTTTAAAAGTATAACAATAGCAACGTAAAATTAAGCCTTTCATTAAGGAAATTAGCGCATTAATAATTGACCTTTCATTTAATATAAAACATCATGATGCAATTTGAAATACAACAGGAACCGGGCTCTATCATCAAAGTAATTGGTGTAGGCGGTGGTGGCAGCAATGCAGTTAACCACATGTTTAAGCTTGGTATTAAAGGTGTAGATTTTATTGTTTGTAATACAGATAAGCAAGCTCTTGAAGTTAGCCCGGTGCCCAACAAAATACAATTAGGTTTGGCACTTACCAAAGGTTTAGGTGCAGGTTCTATCCCAGAAATGGGTAAGAATTCTGCCATTGAAACCATTGATGAGATAAGAAAATATTTATCAGACGGTACGCAAATGGTATTTATTACTGCCGGTTTAGGTGGTGGTACAGGTACCGGTGCGGCTCCTATTATAGCTTCTGTAGCACGTGAGTTGGGCATTCTTTCGGTAGGTATTGTTACCATGCCTTTTGTGTTTGAAGGCAAGAAGCGTAAAATGCAAGCTGAACAAGGCTTGGAAGAAATGAAAAAGTATGTAGATACGTTGTTGGTTATTGGTAATGACAAACTACGTGATATATACGGCAACCTGAAAATGAGTGAAGCTTTTGCTCATGCAGATAACGTGCTAACAGGTGCCGCAAAATCTATTGCAGAAATTATCAGCATCAATCTTCATATCAATGTTGATTTTAATGATGTAAAAACTGTGATGAAAGACAGTGGTGTAGCTATTATGGGTACTGCTACTGCATCAGGTGAAAGACGCGCTATTCGTGCGGTTGAACAAGCGTTGAACTCTCCATTATTAAATGATAATAATATACGCGGTGCACGCCACGTGTTATTAAATATCATGAGTGGAAACGATGATATCTCTATGGATGAATTCGGAGAGATAACTGATTATATTCAAGAGTCAAGTGGTTATACTGCCGAGTTAATTACAGGTTATGGTATAGACCAATCATTGGGAGATAATGTAGGTGTAACTATTATTGCAACAGGTTTTGAAAGCAATAAACAGCCTAACGGTTTTGAATCTGCTAAGCAACCTGAGAAGATTGTAAATGTGTTGGAAGAAACTAAACCGGAAGTTGTGGAAGCTCCTGTGAATGTTATTGTTCAAACCAACATAGAAGACATCATTAAAGAAGAAGAGAAAAAAGAAGACGAACCTTTCTTAGTAATTAAAAATACCGAAGAGGTTAAGACAGAAACCACTTTTGTAGGTACTCAAGAAGAAGTTACTTCTTCAACTCAGGAAAGTGAAATTGAAATTGAATTCATTGTCACTAATGAAGTTTCTTCAAATGAGGTGGTGAGTGAAGAAGAGAGTTTTGTTATAACGAATGTAACGGAAGAAGAAAGCGAGTCTTTGGAAGAAGAAATAACACTTGAAATTAAAAACACGGAAAACCTTAGTGCAGAAGAAATACAAAAGCTTGAGCGTGAAGAACGTATCCGTATGGCACAAGAGCGTATTAAAAAACTAAAGGATATTACCTTCAAACTAAAATCATCGGAAGGTTTGAACGAATTGGAAAAAGAACCTTCTTTTGTTCGTCAGAATATTAAGTTAGATAACGTAAATTATTCTACTGAAAGCAATGTATCACGTTACACGCTTAGCGAAGGAGAAGAAAAGAAAATGGAGATTAAACCAAACAACTCTTTCCTTCACGATAACGTTGACTAAACAGAAAACACTTTTACTAAATGGCTGCTTCGGCAGCCTTTTTTGTGGAATCAATTATGTATACCTTTACTTGATTTATGCTAACTGACTTTATTATACTCCTTTCTATAGCAGTTTCGGTAATTGCCTTTAATAACCAACGTGTTTTTAATAAATATTTATTTAATCCCTATGCTACCTATCATTATAAGCAATATTATCGGTTGTTTACACATGCTTTTCTGCATGGAGACTATATGCATTTGGCATTTAATATGTATGCGCTTTATATATTCGGGCAGGTATTAGAAACACAATACTTTCCTACACTGTTTCAAACCAAAGCTGTATTTTATTACCTGTTGCTTTATGGAGGCGGCATTGTTTTTTCTTCTGTGTATGAATTATTCAGACAAAAAGATAACCCCAATTATACCTCACTAGGTGCGAGCGGTGCCGTAACAGCTATTGTGTTCAGCGTTATTTTAATAAACCCTACCATAGGCATGGGCATTCTGTTTATACCCGTATCTATACCTGCTTGGATTTTTGGTGCTATTTATTTACTTTATAGTTGGTATATGGGCAAACGTCAGTTAGATAACATTGGGCATACTGCACACTTTTGGGGTGCCGTGTTTGGCTTTGTATTTACCATTATACTAAAGCCTGCTTTGCTAAGTCGTTTTTTTACTGAGATATTTTAAAGAATATAAGGGTTAATGAGCCTCTAACCAATTTACACCTGTACCCATACCTACTTCTAAAGGTACATCTAATGGCAAGGCATGTTTCATATGTTCTTCAATAACCGGTTTAATAGCTTCCAGTTCTGATTTTTCTACATCAAAAATTAACTCATCGTGTACCTGTAGAATCATTTTACTTTTAAAGTTTGCTTCTTAATTCCTTCTGAATAGAAATCATTGCCACTTTAATCATATCGGCTGCAGAGCCTTGTATGGGTGCATTAATGGCATTTCGTTCGGCGTAACCGCGCACCACAGCATTGTTTGAAGTGATATCACGCAACCAGCGTTTTCTGCCTAATAAAGTTTGTACATAGCCATGCTCTCTCGCAAAGTTTATGCTATTATCCATATACTTTTTAATAGAGCCGTATTCTCTAAAATAATTGTCAATCAGTTGTTTTGCCTCGGTACGAGAAACACCAATGTTTTCAGCTAACCCAAAAGCTCCCTGTCCGTATATGATACCGAAGTTCACGCTCTTGGCTTTGTAACGCATTTCTTTGGTAACCTCGCTTTCATCAATGCCATAAACCTTTGCGGCGGTTGCGGTATGAATATCCTTCCCCGGAAACGGAATGCTTCACACATGTTAGGGTCTTTACTGATGGAAGCCACAATGCGTAATTCTATCTGTGAATAATCGGCGCTTAAGAGAATATGGTTTTCATCTCTGGGAATAAAAGCTTTGCGAATGTATCGTCCGCGTTCGGTGCGCACGGGTATATTTTGCAGGTTTGGATTATCTGAACTTAAACGACCGGTTACTGCTACTACCTGATTGTATGAAGTATGCAGGCGGCCTGTTTTGGAATTAACCAAAAGTGGAAGCGTATCTACATACGTATTCTTTAACTTCATTGCCTCGCGATACTCTAATATCTTTCCTACAATGGGATGTTTGTCGGTAAGCTTTGCCAGCACATCTTCTCCGGTTGAGTATTGTCCGGTTTTTGTTTTCTTGGGTTTATCAATAATCTTAAGGTATTCAAACAGAATTTCTCCAACTTGTTTAGGCGAAGAAACATTAAACGGAGTGCCTGCCAGTTTTTGTATCTCGTCATCAATCTGAACAATTTCCTTTTCCAGTTGCGTAGAGTAATCATTCAATACTTTGGTGTCAATTCTTACTCCTTCACGCTCCATATCAGCAAGTACATGCACCAGAGGTACTTCCACATCATGAAATAACTTTTCCAGTTTGTTTTCTTCCAGTTTGGGTGCAAATACTTTTTCAAGTTGCAGGGTTACATCCGCATCTTCGGCAGCATATTCTTTTATGGCTTCAATTTCTGCATCGCGCATGCTGGTTTGGTTCTTACCTTTTTTACCTATCAGGGTTTCTATGCTTATAGGAGAGTAGTTTAAATATGTTTCTGCCAGTAAATCCATACCATGCCGCATCTCGGGCTGGATAAGAAAATGCGCAATCATGGTATCAAAGAGTTTGTTTTTAATCTCTATGTTATAATTCTTTAATACCTGCAAGTCGTATTTAATGTTTTGCCCGATAAGTGTTTTGCTTTCATCTACAAATAGAGATTTGAATTCGTTGATGATGTTTTGTGCTTCCTGTTGGTTCTCCGGAAAAGGAACGTAATAAGCCTCATAAGGCTTAACAGCAAAAGACAAGCCTACAATCTCCGCAGCAAAGGTATCCAGTGAAGTTGTTTCGCTATCAAAGCAAAACTCTTTGTGGTGATTTAATGTATTCAGCAACTCGTTTCGCTTTTCTTTGGTATCAATTAAAAAGTATTTGTGTTCAGTATCCTTGGCTGTTTTATATTCTTTAGGAGCTTCGCTTGTTTCCTCTTCTACTAAAGTTTCTCCCTCTTCGCTAAACATATCAACCTGAGAAGGATTTGTTTTAGCTGTAGGTTTTGCAGGTTTAGACTTAATATCATCATTATTATCTGCGATATTTTGTTTACTACTATTCCATTGTTCGGGCACCCCATCAGAAATATCTTCGCCCAAAACTTTCTTTGCAATGGTTCTGAATTCAAGTTCTTTAAACACTTCTCGCAAAACTTCTTTGTTTACTTCTTTTCTTATAAGTTCTTCGTCATGCAATTCAATAGGTATATCCAGTACAATAGTGGCAAGGCGTTTAGAGAGCATAGCCTTATCTTTATTATTCTCTACTTTCTCTTTCAGTTTGCCTTTTAGTTTATCGGTGTTCAGATATAGGTTCTCCATCGAATCAAAATCTTTAACCAATTGTATGGCCGTTTTTTCCCCAACTCCAGGTATGCCGGGTATATTATCCGAGGTATCGCCCATTAAACCCAAAATGTCAATCAATTGGGCTACATTTTTTATTTGCCACTTATCGCAAATTTCCTTTACGCCTAAAATCTCTGCGCCATTACCTAAACGGGCAGGTTTATATATAAACGTATTTTCATCTACCAGTTGACCATAGTCTTTATCGGGAGTCATCATATAGGTGGTAAATCCTTTCTTCTCGGCTTGCATGGCTAGAGAACCAATTACATCATCGGCTTCAAAACCATTAAATGATAAGGCAGGTATATTGAACCCTTCTAATAATTTGAAAATATAGGGAATGGCTTTGCGTAAGTCTTCGGGCATTTCTTCGCGCTGTGCTTTGTATTCGGCAAACTCAATATGACGATGAGTAGGTTCTGACCTGTCAAATACCACAGCAATATGTGTAGGTCTTTCTTTGCTTAATACTTCCAACAGGGTATTGGTAAAGCCAAAAATAGCTGAAGTGTTTAAACCCTGTGAATTAATACGCGGGTTATTGCTGAACGCAAAATAAGCGCGATAAATAAGTGCAAAGGCATCAAGCAGAAATAGTTTTTTAGGAACATCTTTTGTAATCATGTTATTGGATTTAGCATGTAAAATTAAGAATGCCCAATTAACAACGCAGAATAAAAATTAATTACTTTTGCTCCCTTACTAACAAATGCTATTTAAATGACTGACATTAGTGAAATAACCATTACCGACCCTACCTATAAAGAAAAAACCAAATACAATTTTATTGAAAAGTTTATCATTTCATTGCTTAATGATAAACGAGATATGGCTTTTGTGCGATTAAGTGCCATTATTTTGTTTACTACAATTCCTTTTGCTGTTTTTATGTTTATACCGGGTTGTTTCAGCTGGTGGTTAGTACCTATATATTATGCTTTTAATTTTGCTTTCTTAGAAGGGCCTTTTATTTTAATGCTGCATCTTACTTCGCATCGCCCCACCTTTAAAAAGCAATACAGTTATTTAAATAACATCATTCCCTGGATAATAGGGCCTTTTATGGGAGAAACCCCTGAAGCGTATTTTGCACACCATTTGGGTATGCATCATGCTGAAGGTAATATGCCGGAAGACCATAGCAGTACCATGAAATACCAAAGAGACAGTTTTATTGACTTTTTGAAATATTACTTTTCGTTTTTGATAATTGGTACCTATCAATTAGCTACTTATTTAAAAAAGAAAAACAGGACTAAAGTGCTTAACAATTTCCTTAAAGGCGAGTTGGGATTTTGGTTTTTTTGTGTGGCACTTATGTTTTTTAACTGGCAAGCAACTTTCGGTAGTATTTATCCTACCGGTTATTATAGTTCGTTTTTTGATGATGGCAGGTAACTGGGGGCAACATGCGTTTATAGACAGAGAGCATCCTGACAATGATTATGTAAACTCTATTAATTGTATTAACGGCAGGTATAACCAAACTTGTTTTAATGATGGGTACCATATTATACATCATATAAAACCAACCATGCACTGGACAGACCTGCCTGGTGAATTTATGAAAAACATAAACAGTTATGCTAAAGAGAACTCCATTATATTTAAGAAAATAGATTTCTTTCAGGTGTGGTTTTTTTTAATGACCAAGCGATATGATATTTTAGCTAAAAACCTGATTACCGTGAACCACCATATACAAACACAGGAACAGGCTATTGCTCTTTTAAAAGAACGAACTAAAAGGTTTGATGTAGCTTAGTTTTAAGACTACCTCACAATAATCAACTTCTTATTAATTTTGATTTCCGAATTTTGAATTAGGATATTATAAATACCTTCTGCTAAGTCGGTGACATCAATTATGGATTGCGAGTTTTGAACCTTGATTTGTTTAACCATGTTGCCCAACATATCAGTTATTTGCAGATTTGTGCTTTCATTCAGTATTCTTAATTCTACATTCAAAATTCCTTTAGTTGGGTTAGGGTAAATTACTACCTGATTATTGTTATTTGCTATTTGGTTAATGCCTGTTGTAGCTGCTGTTCCTTTTAAAATAATAGCTGTGGTTGATAAGGCAGGTAAAGAAATATTTAACGTATTAGAGGTTACACTTATTGTACCTGATTGTAAAGCATTAACGGTATTAGATGCAAATGTTTCGGTAGCAGGCAAGCCACTTAATCTTTTGGTAGAATAATTTCCGTTAGCAATCGTAAAATTTGCAAGGTTTAGATTAACAGAATGCGTTGCAGTTAAGTTTCTATTAACCAAAATAACCGTCATAGAATCGCCCGCTGTGTTTACTGATGAGTAAGCTGATACATCATGCTCGTTACTCGAAACAGATTGTACGCGGGTTGTTTTTGCATAATGACTAAACAAATGCAGCGTTTCCCACATGCCATGGTACCAATACCAAGGTGTAAAAAACTCTACGCCATTATCGGCAAAAGTACCCAGTATAGAGGCGTAGCTATTGGCAGTTACATTGGCGCTGTTATCAGTTAAACCAAATTCTGATACTGCACAGGTTACCCCATGATTGGCGCCCATATACTGCGTAAGCCATTTGTTAACTCTTCCAAAAACATACTCTTTGGTAATGGAATTATCCCAACCCATAGAACTGGTTGTTTTTACTCCGTTTGCCCCCGGATAATTATATGTAGTGTCAAAATAAACCCGATGCCCCTGTACAATTTCAGAATCATTGGTCTCTCCGGGATAAGAGTGTATATCAATCACATCCAGTAATCTGATACCGGAAGCAGTTTGTTCTTGGGCGCAACGAATAATAAAGTACTCTAACGAAACATAACTTTGCCCACCATAGCTTATTTTACTGTTGTTCCAACTATACCACTGCCATTCAGATTCGGCTATAGGGCCTGTTAATTTAATATTCGGAAACTTGGCTCTTGCCTTTTTAGCTACTGCAAAGTATCGTTGCATAAAAGTTTCTGCCGCAAGCTGAGTAGGCATTACATCATCATGTTCGCTACTCCATCCATCAGGTTCGTTATCCATACTCCAGTAGGTAATATTGTTTTTGTTATAACCCAAGCCTCCTGTGCCAAACCAATGGTCGAGTATGGCTGTGGTAGAATCTGCCGTCCAGTTCTCTAAATAAAGTGTAGTATCTCCATTAACAGTTGCTGCACAACCTCCGCTACTGTTAACCGTACCGCCGCCTGCTAAATTCTGACAAACCCCACTCCACCAGTTAGAACCATTATACGCATAATCATTAAAGTTGTTAGTTAAGTTAGATGCAGCTTCTCCTATCAATTGAAAAGCCCACATGCCTTGCACACCGGGCATACTATCTTGTAAAGTTTTAGCGGCATAATCCCAGTTATGATTGTAAACGTTATTATACCAATCGGGATGAGACGATATTTTCTTTCTCCAGTTATATTTGGTGGCGTTGTTACCGCCATTCTCTCGCGTGTAAC
>CAVXOV010000046.1:0-22203 GCA_963763345.1 uncultured Candidatus Saccharibacteria bacterium | reverse complement strand
TGGAGCAGCTTTAACAGTTGATAGATTTGGCAATTGTAATCAGGCATATCGCTTTAACGGAATTAATAGTTATATTAGAGTGCCCAATTCCTCTACCGTAGATATGGGGGGGACAGATTTTACCATTTCTTTTTGGATGAAAACATACGCTAATGATACATCGGGATATGCAATATGTAAGAATCAATACGGAAGTTGGAGTGGATATCTTTTCGTTACTAATTTTAATAATTCAAGCTATTGTAGTTCATACAAGCATGCTGGTTTTTACGTTGCAGCAGGTGCTCATCAAGATGTATGCAGCGATAGCGCCATCTGTAAAGACACCACATGGCACTTTATAACAGGGGTATATAAATATTCTTCTAATCAAGCTTTTTTATATGTAGATGGTGTTCTTCAATCTACAGTAGGGCAAGCATCAGGTAGTGTTAGTACAAGTGTAGATTTAACTTTTGGAGCCTTTGATACTGGAGTATTAGATTTTTTAAACGGATCATTAGATGCAATTAGAATGTATAAGAGGGCTTTAAGCATTTCTGAAATAACACAATTATATAATGAACCTAATCCGGGTAATAATTGTAGCGCTTTAGGTATAGAGCAAATTGCAAATAGTAGTAGTGAAATAAATATTTATCCCAACCCCAACAATGGTAGTTTTGTTATAGAACCAAGCAGTGCAACCAAACAAACTATGCAGGTTTATGATGTGAATGGTAAACTTGTTTTAAACCAAACTATAAATGGCAAAACAACTATAAATGCCAGCAATTTAAATGAAGGTGTATATAATATAAGTCTGCAAAGCAATGGAAGTGTTATAAATAAAAGATTAGTTCTTGTTAAGTAACTCTGCTAAACACCATTTAAAATGGCATGTGACGCACCTAATTAATTGAATTAGGTGCGTTTTTTCCTTTTAGTAGAGGGGATAGGAAACTTTCTTTCTAACATCGCAATATTTCTTTCTTATACAAGAAATAAAAATTTCAAGCATTGATTTTAAAAGTAATCCCTTATAAATAAATTAGCTTTTATAATACCCAAAAAGGTAAAAAAGCATCCGGTAAATTTATTGCTTTACAAACTAAAACATACAGTTTACAAACAAAAACCTGTGTTTCACAAAGTTGCTTTAAACAAGTGGGTTGATATGTGTTGTTTTGCGCCACAAAAAATAAAACAAGTTAATCAACTCATTAAAAACAAAATAAAAACATGAAGAAAACAAAACTATTAGTAGTCTTTTGCCTTGGCGCAACTATGGGCTTTGCACAAAACAATTTTACAAGTGGGTATTCCCTTTATGCGGGTAATAATACTGGCGTCTATGGTTATACATCAGGTATAACAACATCCGGAGCAGCTGCTATTGGTAACGACATAGGTGTAACTCGGGGCATGGTAGTAAATGCACTAGGTGAAACCTACATTGCAGACGAAGCCAATAATGTGGTACTAAAAGTAGATCTTTTTGGTACAATAACTGTTATAGCAGGCATAATGCCTAGTACATTTGGCTCTGGCGGTGGGTATAATGGAGACGGAGGCCCTGCAAATGCAGCTTTGCTTAACAACCCTACCTATTTGGCTTTAAATTACACTACAGGTGATTTATATATTAACGATTGGGGTAATAACATTATTAGAAAAGTTAAAGCTATAGGTGGCACCATAACTTCAGGTTCAGCCCACACTATATCTACTGTGGCAGGTATTGTGCCAACCCCTTATACTGGTGGTTCATATGGGCATCGAGGTTTGGGGTTTATTAATACATGTGGCCAATGCGGAGGACCTTCGTGCGGAGATGCAGGTCCTGCAACTGCCGCAACTTTTTATTTTCCTACCGGTATAGCTGTTGATGGTAGTGGGAATTTATTTATAATTGATGGTAATGTTATCAGAGAAGTTACTGCGGGAAATACTGATATTATTGGAATTCCAGCTACTACTACCTCTGGATTTATATATACTGTTGTAGGTACTGGTGGTCAATTATCTAATTCCAACCCTTCCCACGGCAATAATCTAATAGCAAATGACCCATCAGTAATTATTAATCCTGCTGGTGGTATTGCTTTTGATGCTACGTATAGTAACTTATATTTTACAGATGCTTCTTCTACTAATAATATGAATAATACAATCCGCAGAATTAATTTAACTAATACAATTTATAAAGGACATATTTATTGGTATGCGGGTAGTGGCTTAACAGCATCAAGTAATGCAGGTGATGGATTATTACCTATAATACCAATTTCTGCTTTCAATAGCGCAGAAGGTATTCCTGCTATGGCTATTG
This sequence comes from uncultured Candidatus Saccharibacteria bacterium, assembly GCA_963763345.1. Taxonomy (GTDB): domain Bacteria; phylum Bacteroidota; class Bacteroidia; order B-17B0; family Aurantibacillaceae; genus PALSA-968. The sequence goes on along the minus strand of CAVXOV010000046.1, from coordinate 19,892 downwards.
ATGCAAATAATAACATATATGTTGATTTATATGATAATCTTGGTAATATAGGTATGCTTACCTATGGAGGCACTTTTTATACCCTTTTTACTAATATTGTTGAGGAAAATGGTTTAGCTGTTGATGCTTGTGGTAATTTGTATTTCAATAATGACAATGGTGTTCTTGTTGAGAAAGCTTTAAACGGCACTGCAACCACTTTTGCCCCACATGTAACTGTGCCTGCAGCAGTTTGCTCTGGTAGTGCTATTAATGCTACAGGTACTTCAGGTAGCAGTGCAAGTACAGTTTACCCTGATAGTTATACCTGGAATTTAATACCAACCTATGCAAGTGGTGTATCAAGCGGTGTTGCAGGTATTTCGACTACCATTTCCAATCCTACTTCTAATAGCACTTCTTATTCATTTCCAACAGCTCAGTTACCTTGCAGCACTTATTGTATTATAGAGTTAACAGTTACTAAAAAATGTCCGGTAGCTACTACGGTTACCTATACCAGTCCTGTAATTTTTATTAATTGTAATCCAACCCCTGTAATTACAGGTAGCACAAGCGTTTGTTCGGGTGGCAGCACTACGCTGTGCGCACTTCCTTCAGGTTCTCCATATTCTACCCAATGGTATACGGGTGGAGGAACTCGTAATATTATTTTGTCAACCCAACCATGTTTAACCGAAAGCCCAGCCGCCAATACTACCTACAATGTAAGTGTAACAAACAGCACAACAGGTTGTGTAGGCACTGCAAGCCAGTTGGTTACGGTGCAAAATATACAGCCTGAGTTTTCTCTCAGTTCGGTTCTTTCCTCAAGCAGCGACCATTTTTATAACATTACGGTGCCAGCCGGTTATACCTACTTAACTCCAGCTCAAGACCCAACCTTTAAGATAAACTGGACCGTAATGGAAGTAGCTGTGGGTAGCGCAGGACCTACTTATGTTCCTGTATCGCCAAACACCTCTGAGGTAACATCATGTAGTGACTGGAATGCTTTACCAGGTACAGCCAATTCTTTTAATGGGTATGTAAGTAATCTTACTTCTCCTTACAATAATTATGGTACAGTTACAGGAAACACAATAGGCTCTTCGCCAAATTATTCTAATATTGGCTCATTTAAAACAGGACATGAGTATGCTGTTACACTTGCTACATCAAGCAGTACTTGTCCAAATGTAACCCCACTTACATTAACCACTTATCAAAGCTGTAGTGGCTGTAGAACTGCAGGTGTTGAAACTCAAATAGCAGATGAAACTACCAATGTTGCTATATACCCCAACCCCAACAATGGTAACTTTACTATAGAAACCCCTATAGCTACCCAACAATTGGTAGAGGTGTATGATTTAACGGGCAGAGCGGTACTAAGCCAAAACATAAGTGGCACAAGCACTATTAATGCTGCCGGCTTAACTGATGGGATATATAACCTAAAAATATCGGGTACTGATAACGTAGTAAACAAACGAATTGTGATTACTAATTAATTCCTTTGGGCAACAGCGAAGAAATCCTTTAATAGAGGGTAAACAACAAATGAACATTTAAATTTCTTAGCTCAAAACGAGAAAAGCCACCCGAAATGGGTGGCTTTTTGCTTTTCCAATGTGGGTGTTACTAGGAGCTATAAGGGTTAGATTATAAAGGTCAAAGCTAGCATTGAATTATTTACCGCTAGCATTCTATTTTTTGCTCGAAAAAAAATAAAACACCTCATAAGAGGTATGCCCTCCGGCATCACTTTTAAAAAATATTTTGGTTGCCACCACAACAAAACGGTAAATCAGAATACAATTAATGTATGGAGCAAAAGAATGTTTTACGGTTACTTAAAGATTTAACAAAAATATCTACTGAAAAAAGCCAACTAAAAGTTGATTTCTTAGTATAATATAAATGGAAACAACAAATCCCTTTATAGTAACTTATTTCTTCATTAAAGCAGCCCGCGCAAATAAAGCCGGATTATGCCCCATCTTTTGCCGCCTTTCTCAATAAGGTATTCATTGTTCCAAGAAGTGTAATTATCTCTTCTATTATTTTTCTGAATTCGGTATAATTACCAATAGTTTTACTTGTGTCAGGAATGTTAGCGTTAGATTTTAATTTTTTAATTTCTGCGTCTAGACTTTCTATTTCAACTTCCCAATGTTTAACATACTCTAATTTTTCTTTTGGATCATAAATATTAGCATCGCTTAATACAATTGGAAATATTCTCTCATTCACGTTACCTCGTTCACGTATTTTCAGAAATTCGTACATACAATGTCTAGAACGAAGGAACTTATCGCTAACAATTAAAATTATTTTATCCCCTTTACCTAACCTTTCTTCAAATTTTTCTATATTATCTTTGTATTTGACATCCTTTTTGTCAACGGAAACTTTAAAGTTATTTTCTTCTAATACAGAACATATTTTATCAACAAGAGGGGTATGAACCTTGTTCTTACTTTTAGTTTCTGGCCAAGCATAGGATATAAATACTTCCGGTTTCATTAACTTTTTACATATTAAGAAGCTGCAATTTACAGAAAAAGCCTATGAATTGGATAATTTGAAGTAAGCTTTTACTAAACTGGTTACATTATACCTATATTATTTAGTGGAAGTTAATACTATAAGGTTTACAGTAAGCCGCGCCCTCAATTTGCCAAATCCGGCAACAAAAGAAGCCCACCGAGGTGTCCTTTTTTGATTTTTAAAATTTTGTCCACCTATTTGACACCCGAGAATAGAGTATTTTAACTGGTTTTAACCAGGGGGCAGAAAACAAAAAAGCCTTTCAAATGAGATTTGAGAGGCTTTTGAGTGGCTTTGATGCCTTTTGACTAGGCTATCCAGTGATCCCGCTGGGATTCGAACCCAGGACCCTTACATTAAAAGTGTAATGCTCTACCGGCTGAGCTACGGAATCATTTCTTTTTCTATTAAAACGCCTTAATTATAAGGTGTTTTGAAAGAAAACTACTTTAAAGAACAACCAATTTTTCAATTGGGCTGCAAATATAACAGCTTTTTTAAAACGTAAGAACTTTTTTAAAAAAAATCATTGATTTATGGTATGATTTAAATAGCCCCCCAAAGTATCTGAAAACAGATAAGAGCCCTGTAATGTAGTAACCATAGGAGAAACAAAGTTTTTTCTGCCCTCCGCTAAAGATAAATCCTGAAATGAAACAAAAGGCACTTCTGCATTTTTAGCAATGGTGTTTATCAATGATAAAAAGTCTGCTCTGTTGGGTTGGTTTATTCTTGTTTCTTTTAAAATGGGAGATTCGTAAAGAATCACTTTTATATTCTTCTCTTTACAAAACCCAAGTATCTTATACAAATAAGTTTCGCGCAAGGTATCTAAAGTAAAGTAATAGCCTTTTGGGTATTTCTTTTTCAGGTTGTCGTAATGATTATCCCACACAATTTTAGCTGGTGGTTCAAAGCCATCCATATAATAAGGCAATGCTTTTTTAGTGAAGTAATGCTTCCAGCCCTGCAGCGCACTAAAGAATGTTTGGTGACTGTAATATGCATATTTCATAAAAGGATAATTTTTCCAGGGATAGTATTTTGCATCACAGGTTTTGATGGTGTTTTCTATCACTGTATCATTAAGAAATGAAGCAAAACGATAGGAATAAAAAGTATTGTAATTCAAATCAAAAGACTCGGGGGTTACAAATAGCAAGAGGTACTTAGGAGTAGTATTATTCTTTAAATACAAATGCAGATGGAGATAATTATCCGCAAAATCGCTATGACTATTTGCCAGATTATAACAAGAAAGATTCGTCTTTTTAGTGAGTATCTCCGGAGATACCATCCACAAAGGCTCGCAGGGACCAAGTACTAACAAGTCGGCATTAACTTTATGCGCAGCTACATAACTTGATTTTATATTGAGGTTATGTTTTAATCCGAAATCAAAGAATGCTTGCAACAAATACAAGCAACAAACAAATGCTGCAAACAGTAAAATCAGTTTATAAGCTAACTTTTTCGTCAATAGTTATAGTTGTTTGATTAGGTCTAAGAATAGATGCAAAGATTGTTTCTTTCCCTCATCCAAGTTGTAATTAATGCGTTGGGTTAGGTAGGTTTCTATCATGGCCTTATCGGCAATATCTGTTTCATTGATAGCATCTCGTGTGTGCTCAATACCATATTGCATAGCATCTTCAAGTCTGCTTATAAAATCTTCGTCAATTTTTTTATTGCTTACCCAAGCAGCAAATACAAAAGGAAGTTTAGTGTATTTCTTCCATTCAAAAGCCAAATCATATTCGTAAGGAAAGGTTCCATTCAACGCAAAACACCTGTCGCCAATAACAACGGCGGCATCTTTTCCTGTAATAGTGTTTTCAAATCCGGCTTGTGCGTTTATAAATGTAGGCTGTATCTTCCAGTAATGCTTACACAACACCTTTGCCAGCATGACTGATGTACGGGATTGGTAATCTAAATAAACAGTTGCTATTTCTTCCAATGGAACATGGCTGTATAGCTTAACCGTATCAACCTTATCATTACTGCCAATACAATAGTTGCTGATAATGTAATGCTCCTTCAATAATGGAATTACCGCCACCGGAATTAAGCCAATATCAACCTTGTTGTCGATTAGTTTTTGCGCACAAATTGCCGGCATATCCAGCTGCAAGTCCATCTCATCAAGTACCTTGCTTTTTTTTATACCATAGCGCAGCGGCAGGGTGTTGGTATAACTTACAATAGATACGGAGTATCTTTTACTCATAAATACCGGTTAGGCTTGTCCTTTGGGGGCGCCAAAACTTAGCGGCAAGGCATTAATATCGGCTTCTTTTATTTTGCCATGCAGTTGCTCGTACTTCATCACATTCTCGCTGAGAGCCATCATCAGGCGTTTGGCGTGTTGAGGAGTTAAGAGTATGCGGCTTTTCACGCGCGCTTTTGGTACACCGGGCATTATTTTGATAAAATCAATTACAAATTCAGACGGAGAATGGGTAATGATTGCCAAGTTGCTGTAAATACCTTCAGCAACATCTTCGCTAAGCTCTATATTTAGTTGATTTTCGGGATTATTGTTTTCCATGATTGAAATATGTTTCCTCAAAAGTACAAAACAACAGGCAGTTGGCAAGTATCATTTTTCATACATAGCAACCATGTCTAGTTTCACTAAAGATTGACTTTTAGTTTTGGTAATAAAATGGCAAGAACAGCAAGTTTGTCTTAAAAACCACAAGTTTACTCCAAACGCAGGGTTTTTTTCTTAAAAAGCGCACGGAATCTCTTGAGATTAAATCTTAAAGCCTGAGATTTTGTTTCAAGCCCTAATAATCTGTTTCAGAGCTTAATAATCTGTTTCAGACCCTGATAATCTGTTTCAAAGCTTAATATTTTGTTTTAAGCCTTAATATTCTGTGGCAAGCCCTAATAATCTGTTTCAGAGCTTAATATTCTGTGGCAGGTGCTAATATTCTGTTTCAGACCCTAATAATCTGTTTCAGAGCTTAATATTCTGTTTCAAGCCCTAATATTCTGTTTGAGGCTTTAATAATCCGTGGCAAGCTTTAATAATCTGTTTCAAGCTTTTCAGACAGATTTTAGTATAAACCCCCTCCCAAAAATGATTTTTAAGCTGTTTTTGCTTTATATTTGTTTGGAAAGGAAGAAAATAAATTTATCAAGCTAAAACAACCTTATGAACGGAATAAAAAGTAGAATCAATGATGCTATTTTTCTATGGGACAATGAAAGAAAAGAGAGCGCATTTTTATTAGCTGTAGTTTCGGTTGCCGCACTATCCAAACAACGTTATCCATATGACAAGGATGGAGATGCTTTTGGAAAAACCTTTCAAGATTTTAGAAAAATTGGTACGAGTATAGAGTTTCGGGGGCAACAAGTTCCCATAGAAACTATTTTTTACAAATGGATTAGATGTAATTTAGTGCATGAGGGAGAGCTTCCCTTTGATATAGAATTCTTAATAGATACTGAACCAAATACAATGTCCATTCGAGCAGGTGGTTATCCTGAATATATTTTAAAAATTGGTACAGGTTGGTTTTTCCATCTAATTAATTCTTTACTAGAATCTAATGAATTAAACAACAACTCTAAAAAATAAAATGGATAACAGAACCCCTACTTCCAAATAGCAGCCTGCGTAAGTTTTATTTTAGATTTAAAAAAGTTGCGCGATGTTTCTTCAAACGATTTGGTATAATCGCTGATGTAGAACTTATGTGTAGCTCCTTTTTTAATGGCTAACAGTTTATGCTTGGCTAAAACCTGCGCAACCGTTTTGGCAGCGGCTTCGGCGTTATCAAATATCTTAATCTTGCCTTTGTAAAACTCTTCTACTTCTTTTTTAATTAAGGGGTAGTGCGTGCAAGCCAATATAAGCGAATCTATTTTTTTTAATTTGGCACGACTCAGGTAATCGTGTATAATGGTGCGCGAAATTTTGTTATTAAAAAACCCTTCCTCAATCATAGAAGCCAATAGCGGTGTAGCCAAAGAAGAAACCTCTACGTGTTTAGCAGCATGTTTTATTTTCTTGGCATAGATGTCGCTTTTAATGGTTGCCTTGGTGGCAATTACGCCAATGTGTTTCAGGGCGGTATCTTTCACCACTTCATCCACAATAGGATTTACCACATCAATCACAGGCACTTTTCCGCCCACAAAATCTTTAACCGTTTCATAAGCCAGTGCCGAAGCGGTGTTGCAGGCAATAACAATTACCTTGCAATTTTGTTCCAGCAAAAACTGCGCAATGCGTATACAATAATATTTTATGCTGTCAGGCGATTTATCTCCGTAAGGTAAATGGGCAGTATCGCCAAAATAAATAAGTTGTTCTTTAGGCAGAGCCTTGGCAATGGCGTTGGCAACCGTTAATCCGCCAATACCCGAATCAAAAATTCCGATGGGTTGGTTGGCTTGTATTCGTTCTATTAAATGTTTTTTTTTGGCACTCATGTATTCGCTTCGCTCGGCTATTTTTTTTGCAGGCATGTCATTAGGTTTCTATCGGTACAAATCTACAGCTAATTGCTGGTCAGATTTCACCGTAAATTTTCTTTCAATCGTATAAATAGATTGCTTTAAAGTTTTAGACCGGAAGGTGACCCGGTAATTGCCGGGTTGCAAATTATATTCTTGCACCGTTTTGTTGGTACGCAGGTTACAAACCCAAATTAATTCTCCGTTTACTTCCTGCAAAATACATCCGTCGCCTAAATCGGGGGTAGTTATCTTTACCTGTCCGGCATCAACTACATCAATACTTTTGGTAATGGTTTGCAATATATTAATGTCCTTTAAATAGGTTCTTGGCAGGGTTATAATTTCGGCATCGTAATCTCCTACAATAAACTTTTCATAGGCATTAAAATTCAGCACATGCAGCGTTTGCATCTTCCCTCCTTCTCTGATGATACATTTTACTTTATCGTTGTTATTACAAATACCCACGCCTCTTTTTATAGTTAACCCACCTTGCGGCGCATCAATCGGAATAATATTATGCGTACCGATATTAAGTTTAATATGCTCTGCCTGCTTTGGCGGAATGGTATTTACCACAATAGTATATTGTTTTGTTTCGTCCATCGGTATCGTATCGGGGTTGCCTTTCAGGTTTATACTATGCACATAGTTATACATGATATCTCCTGTTTTCTCATTATAGAAAGTCATGTTTACATTAGTTTCAATCGGCTTAGAAGATACATCCAGCAAATTAACCTGCGCAGTAGTTCGGTTTAAGGTTTGTGTAGTAACAAAGTCAAGTGTCTTGGAAAACGCCTCTTTATCTTCATAACTGAAATAATTTCCCACGCAATCAAAAGCCTTTGCTTGTTCAATAGTTAAACCAATTCCTATGATGCAGGGTTTTAAAATAATACCCTTTTCCTGTAGTGCCAGTTTTGCCTTACAAGGGTCGCCACCACATTCTTCTATACCATCCGTAATTAAGATGATAGTATTAATAGCTTTAGTATCCGGAAAATCATTGGCAGCTTGTGTAAGCGAATGCTCAATGGGAGTGATACCTGTAGGCTGAATGGTTTTGATAACATCTTTTATTTTCTGCACATTGTTTTTTGCAAAAGGAACTTCCAAATGACTATCGTTACAATCTCCCGGAGGGTACTTAACCGTGTTGCCATATATGCGCAAAGCAAACTGGTAATTTTTTAAATGATTAAGGCTATCAATAAATTTGTAGAATAATTCTTTTGCTTTTTCAATACGAGGCTTACCATCATAAATTGTTTTCATACTGTTAGAAGCATCAAAAACAAAAAGCACACGGGTTGTTTGGGCCGTTGAGTTAATAGTTAATAGCGAATAGGAAATAGCTAGTATATAAATCAGTCGTTTCATTTGTGTTTTGTCCCTATTAACTATTATCTAATGGCTATTAACTATTTGTTCATCAAAGTTAAGGCCTTGTTGTTTTAAAACAGCTTTTACTTTCCAACCAAAATAAGCCAAATAAACAAAGCCCAGCAAAGGTACGATATACGAAAAATGAATACCTGTTTTATCGGATAACAACCCCTGAAGCGGTGGAATAAGGGCACCACCCAATATCATCATCACCAATAAAGAAGAAGCTTGGTTGGTATATTTACCAAGCCCTGCCAAGGCTAAAGAAAAAATACAAGGCCACATTACGGAACAGAATAAGCCACCACTAATAAAAAGATATGCAGCTATATAACCTTTACTCAACATTCCGGCAATCATTAACAAAGTACCTAAGCTACCGAACAATAACATGGTACGTGCAGGTTTTTCCTGTGCCAGATAAAAGCCTGCAATAATTAAAACAATGCAAGGGAAGTAATACAACAAATCATTTATTTTTTCGGGAACTCCCAAGGCTGAGAACTTAATATAATTAACCAACAGGATAACTGCATAGGCCAATAACGCAATAATAGCTGTAAGAATTTTCTTGGTGCTTGCTTTAAGATTAAAGGCAGAGATAGCACCAGTCCAACGACCAATCATTAAACTACCCCAATACAAAGAAATAAAATGAACCGTTTGGTTGGCGGGCAATCCCAACATATCTGATGTTTCCAACAAGGCAGGCATATTACTTTGTATAGTAACTTCCACGCCCACATAAACAAAAATAGCTAGCATACCCAAGCGTACTTGCTTAAAAGAAAAAGCACCTAAGTTATCTTCCATCTTTTCCGTATTGGTAACCGCAGGAAGTTTAGATAAACCAACCAGCAAAGCCGCCAGTATAAATGCAACAGCTAAAATGATATAAGGGAGTTTTACACTTGATAAATCACTTAAGGTATTGGTATTACTAATCCCACCAAAAATTGCATAGCTGATTAACAACGGACCAATAGTTGTTCCGAATGAATTAATGCTGCCACCCAAAGTAACCCGATGGGCACCTGTTTCTGCACTACCCATTGCCATTACATAAGGATTAACCACTATTTGTTGCAAGGTAAAACCAATTGCAACGATAAACAAAGAACACAACATCATGGGGAATGATTGCATACTAGCAGCGGGAATGAAGCCTAAAGAACCAATGGCAGAAATAACCAAGCCACTTACCAAGCCGGTTTTGTAACCAATCTTATTCAGTAAATCTCCTTTTAATCTGGAATAGAAAAAGTAAATAAGCGAGCCAAAAAAGTAAGCCGCATAAAAAGCCAAATCTATCAATTGTGATTGGAATTGCGTTAAGTTAAAATGTGCTTTAAATGTGCCAATAAGAACGGTGTTAGATGCTGCCACAAAACCCCAAAAGAAAAAAATACTGTACAACACCCATAAGGAAGATGATTTTTTTTCAGGAATAGTCATGCGTTAAAAATAGTTGGCTTAGTGTGTAATTAAGTAAATGCTATTTATAAGTTTTAAGACAAGCTTTGTTGAAACGAATAATACAAATTCAATTATATTTGCTTCATAAAATTAAAATATGAATCACGATTTAACCGTATCAGAATCTATAGAAATTAATGCCGAACCCTCTAAAGTATGGTACGCATTAATTACACCTGAAATTATTAAAGAATACTTATTCGGAACTGAAACTATAACCGACTGGAAGGCTGGCAGTGATATTATCTTTCAGGGAGAATATCAAGGACATAAATACAAAGATAAAGGCAAGGTGGTTGAGAATGTTTTGCATCAATTACTCAGCTACCTTTATTGGAGTGGTTTTACTGGCCTAGAAGATAAACCCGAGAATTATAGTTTGGTAACATACACTTTAAACTCTAAAGACGACAAACACACCACCTTTACCTGGACACAAAAAGGTTTCTCTAACGAAGATGGTTATAACCATTCAAAAAGCGGGATGGATGCTTTTCTGAAACAGATAAAAGAAATAATTGAACGTAAAAATTAAGTGCTTTTACACAGAAGCAAAAACAGAAAGCTTTTTACTTTTAGTTGGCTTACCTCCGTTTTCTTGATCTTCTTCTATTTTGCCCCTAAGCCAATTTAATGCAATATCATAATCGCTAAATACTTTAATTTCCACTGTTCTGTTCCGTTTAAGAAACAACATAATAAAATTAGCCAAAATACGGTTTGCCAATGAAGTAACTATTACCGCCTGAGCAATGGTATGGGTATATTGTTCGGGGTTAGCAGAATAATCTCTTGCTTCTTTTGTAATGGTGGCAGGTTGCCGTGCATCTATTAAAGCGGCAAATCTTTTTCTTGCAGTTAATTTTACGGATGCTTCGTAGTTTTCAATTGCCTCGGGTACATCAACCACCGCCTCTTCTTTAATTACTACCAGTAATATATTTTCTTCCAGCATGCTAAACGTAGCCGTTCTAGCTTCAATTACTTCTCCCATAAGTCTTATAATTGTATTTATAACTCCTCATTATTGCTTCAAACATTAAGTCAGCAAAAAGGTGGTAGCCTTTGGCGGTAAAGTGCACCTTATCTTTGCGCGCCAAGCCCACCTGCAACCATTTGGCAATGCTTTTGTAACCACCCATCACCACATACATATCCCAGAGGGCAGCGTTGTGTTTTTCAACCAGTTTATAAATACATTCTTCAACCGATTCGCTTTTTTTATTAGGTCCTTTTTTGCGTACGTAGTTATCGGTAATGGTGGTGAACAAAATAGCACAGGTAGGAGAAGCCTCGCGGATGCGCGCCACAATAGAATCGTAATGGGCAATATAATCTTCAGACGAAAACACTTTGCCCTGCACATCGTTAACGCCCAAAGAAAGAATAACCAAATCGGGTTGCAGTGTTTTTAATTGCTGTGCCAGCTTACTGCATCGCAATACCGATTGTGTGGAAGCGCCGTTAGCACCCAATGCGGCATAATACACACCGGGCTCGCTGGCGTTGCGCACATCAAAACCATATAAAATAAAATCTCGTTGTGCCGTGTCTTTGCGTTGCAATTCGAATACGATAGAGTCGACAGGTGTTTCTAAAGTAAATTGTGTATAGCCCTTGTCTTCAAAATCTTTTCGTGTTGCTTTTACATCAGTCTTAAGGGTGAAGTAAAAACTCTTATTAAAATTATGATACACACGGATAACATTAAAGTTTTTGTGGTGCGGGTTATCCAGTACCCTCATGCCAAAATGGTTGGCACTATCGTTAGTAGTAGCGGTTAGTTGCGCCATACCTACATTAGGGCAGATGTTTTTTAATACAGCAGTGCGACAACTCCGCCAATGTCCGTTAGAGAAACTGGTGAAATAAGGAGGAGAGTTTGTTTTTATAATCTTAAAAGGAAAAGCAAAGAAACCGCTTCCCTTGGTTTTGTTTATGTTTTGGAAATCGGCAGTCAGTTCATCTCCCCACATACCCCCCTGCACATGACTTCCGCCAATATGTATAATTCTTACCTCGTTTTCTTTTCCGTTTATAAAAGCATTCAGTTTTTTATAAAAGTCAAGCATAGAGCTGCTGTCTTTAGAGAAAACCATTTTGTTGGCAGGATAATTTATGAAAGGATATGTAGGTTCTTCTGTTTGAGAAAAAGCCTCACCCCCAACCCCTCTCCAAAAGAGAGGGGAGAGTATGAAAAGTATTATCGGTATTAATCTGCGGCTCTTTATCATAAACTTTTGTTTTTCTTCTTTATAAAATTGTTGTAATCATTCATCAAAGCGCTGTACAAAAGCACGGCAATCTTTCTCGCCCCCGCAGGACTAAAATGTATATAATCGGTTGCGGCAATGCCCTGGTCAACCCAGCTAACCATACTGTTTTTGCCACCCATGCAATCGTACATATCAAAAAAAGCACAGTTGGTTTGAAAGGCAGCCAAACGTATGGCATTGCGTACATTCTCCAGTTGAGGATGTGTAACATAAGTGTCTTCTTGTTTAACACTCATATCGGCAGGACCAATAACTAATATACTAACGTTGGGTGCAATCTTTCTTATCGAGTTAATTTGTGCGCGGAGAAACTCACCAAAGTTAGCCGCCATCTTATCATCAAGGATATTAGGTATCGTATTTCCACCAAACTGAAGAATGATTAGTTTAACGTTGAGGTAATCATAAAACAATTTAAGGTGTTGTAAATTCAATTGATTAAAGAACGTACCCGAACTTCCTCGCAAGCCAAAATTATCAACCATTACGCCACCATCATTCCCTTCTAAATTCAAACCAAAAATATCAGGACTGTCTTTCCCTTCAAATTTTATTTCGAAAGTGTTGGGAGCCTGTGTTAAATTAAACTGAGTAATGTTAAAGTTTCCTCTCGTTGCAAGCGTATCTGTTTTTTTTAACACATCGTTTTCATAAAACTGTATTTGCGTTTTTTTGCGTGATGCTGCATAAAACAATTGCACTTTATTGTAAGCTGCAAATCGTTCTCCGGCAGCATTAGTGGTTTTAATTTTTAACCAAGCGTTCTTAACTGTGTTTGTGTCGTTATAGTTATTATACCTGCAAAAGCCTGCTGCCACACCATAGTCGCTGTGTTTTACTCTGCTGTCCTTCATGGTAAAGATATTGTACCTGTCCCAATTATCGCTATAGGTTTGTCTAAGACCCACACACTGTGTTACGGGCATGGCAGCCACAATACCCGGACCTTTACCTCCAAAATGCGTTTGTAGTTTTTGTCGGAGGTAATCGGTAATTCTATCCCCTTCTATTTGCGAATCGCCATAATGCAAAATGCGTATGCTTTTATCATCGGAAAGAACAGCTGCTAATGATTCAAAGAAATTGTAGAGAGAGGTCTTGGCAGAATCTTTATATTGTATACTGGTGATGAGTTTGATAGATGGGTCGTTTACTTCCAGGTAATTAATTTCTTTTTTAGCGACTGTATCTTGTTTTATGGAAGCTTTGCTTGTATCGCCATCACTTAGTTTATCTTCGGCATCGGCGAGAGCAACTATTTGAGAGATGTCTGTTTTTTTGTTTTCAGTTGGGGAAAGATAAGTCATTAAATTAGGGAAAGATATTTTTTGCCCTAATACGGTTATGCCCTCTTTGGGGAAGAAATAAGAGATGCCGCCCAAAGCAATGATGATTGATAAAACAAAAAGAAGTATATGAAAGGGCTTGAGGGTTTTCAAGTAAAAAATTATATAATGTACAATCCTGTTTTATCAACCCTGATGACAGGGATTAGATGTTTCTTCTCGAAGTAATCGTAAATGGTTTTTAGGTTATCCCAAAAGTTGAGCATGGTTTTATCGTAACTCCTTTTAGCTGCTTCCAGTTTTTTATCTTCTAATTTAAAAGGGTAACTATCAACGGCCACATCGTTGCCTGCACCTTTGCTGAAGAGAGCAAGCAAATACACTTCTTTTATTTTATCGTCGGTAATGGGTATGCAACCAATGGTTACACAGTTGCCATGTATCATAATTTGTCCGCCGAAGGGTTTTCTACCCAATATCAAATCGCTTTGGTTAGGGTAGTTTATCTGCATGCCCAGGTAATAATCGCTAAAAGCATTAAAAAAATTAACGATGTAAAATCCTTCGGGAACTTGCAAATCGCCTTCCTGTCTTTTAGGGCCTAAAGAACCCGAACTCCTACAAATAGCATAGTTCCCATACAATACATACTTATCAGCTTTTTTACTTTTAAGCCATACTTCCAATAGCTTTTCTTCTTTAAAGATGCGTATCAGTACTTTGTAGTTGGCACTATCAATTCCTTTTGCTATTAAGTTGGCAGAGATTGTTGCCCATTTCTCGTTATACGATTGTTTTACCTTGGGGTATTTTAGTTGTTGTTTTAAAAAGGTCGGTTGCGCAACTATTTGCTGAACCATCAATAAGACGAAGATAATTTTTGAAAAGTATTTGTACATAGTGTATAGTACAAACGTAAGGAAAGATGGGAAGATTATTTTTTGTGCTGCGAGGTACTTTTTAAGAGTAAGTTGTTAGGAATACTTTCTTTTTCCTTATGAAAACATTAAATAATCATAGAATTTCTTCGCGTTATAGGTTATTTGATAAATAAAAGGATGAAAATTTAACAATATCTTAATATTGGAATTTAGTTTGGTTTTAATATATTTGCTCTGCTTTTGTAGTGAACTCCCTAAAAGAACCCGACTGTCATGAGTGGTTGGCTACTCTTTAACCGCAGCAAAGGCTTATAAAACTTTGAGGAGAATAACCTAAAAGAATCTGACTGTCATGAGTTGCAGATAATCTTTAACCGCCTTAAAAGTTTTTTAAACATGAGCAATGAAAGTTCTTCTTCGATTATTTCCTTTCTAAATCTTCTATGCTGCTTGCTTGTATAAAAAATGCAAAAGAACAATCTATACCCGCTTAACATTTCTTTCGGGATATTTTGTTTGCTTTTATCTTTTAGTGCTTTCTCGCAAATGGTTGTAACTACTACGGGTGCAGCAGCTACACTTGCGCAGGATATTGCGGGTGTGGGAGTAACCGTAACTAATCCTACTATTAATTGCGGAGGTAATGCAGCGGGTGTGTTTATGTTTTCGGGACCTAATTTAGGATTAACGGGTGGTATTCTTTTAACTACAGGTACTGCATCGCAGGCTGCAAATCCGGGAAGTTTTTTATGCAACGTTAATAACGGAAACAATTACAGTGATCCTGATTTGACGGCCTTAGTGCCTACTGCTGATTATGATGTGTGCATACTGGAGTTTGATTTTATTCCGATATGTGATAGTTTGCATATGACTTTTGTTTTCGGCTCGGAGGAGTATCCGCAAGGGGTAGGAGGCTATAATGATGCCTTTGCTATTTTTTTAACAGGAACTAATCCAGCAGGGGGAAATTACAGCGCACAAAATATTGCTTTACTTCCAACAGGAATACCTGTGTCTATTAATAATGTGAACGCAAGTACAAATTCTACTTATTTCCATAATAATTACAGCAGTCCTAATAATAATGTAGCTTATAATGGGTACACAATTCCTATTACTTCTATTACACCGGTTGCGCCATGTAGTACCTATCACATGAAGATTGCTATTGCCGATGCAGGTGATCCTTTATACGATTCGGGTGTGTTTATTAGCAACAATGGAATTAGTTGTCAGAATACGCCAACGGTATCAGTTGTTTCTACAGCCACTGGCGGATGCGGAAACACAGGTAGTGCTACTGTAACAGTTACTAATTATACAGGCACACCTACTTATCATTGGCTGCCAGGTGGACAAAGCACAGCCAGCATTCATAATTTAGCTTCGGGCACTTATACCTGCGAAGTGGGTACGCATCAGGCATGCGGGATATTAACTCAAACTATAACAGCTTCAGTTGCTACTACCGGAAGTGGTATTGTGCTTACATCAATACAACATAGTCTTACGTGCAATGGCGGAAGTAATGCCAGTGTTACGGTTACTCCTATTGGCGGAATCCCTCCTTATACATGCACTTGGAATACAATACCTGTACAAAATGGGTTTATAGCTACTAATTTACCTGCGGGAACATTTGTTGCTACTATTAACGATAATGGTGGATGTCAGGCTACGATCTCTATTCTTGTTACTGCGCCACCTGCTATGCAGACAACTGTACATAGTACTCCAACAACCTGTACGGCTACTATAGGTACTGCTTCAGTAAATGTGGTAGCTAACGGAATGTCTCCATACACATACGCTTGGAACACAATGCCCTCGCAAAGTACTCAAACTGCTGTTAATTTAGGGCAAGGTGTTTATGATGTGATTATTACCGATGCGAACAGTTGTTCGGTAACAGCTACTGTAAGTGTTAATACGCAGGCTATCAGTTGGAGTTTATCGGCTGCAACAGCTACTAATGTGGCTTGCCATGGAGGGAGTAACGGAGCTGCTGCTGCTGTGATAACTAATCCCGGAACAAATACGTTTTTGTATAGCTGGAATACTTCCCCACCTCAAAATGCACAAACCGCTGCTAACATTCCTACTGGAAGTTATACTTGCACGGTAACGGATGAAAACGGTTGTGTGCTTACGGCAGTATCTGCTATTAATCAGCCAAACATACTTAGTTCAACGGTTAATAGTACCCCTACTATGTGTATGGGCTCTGTGGGTTCGGCTACCGTTATTACAGGTGGAGGTACACCACCTTATGGATATGTATGGAATACTACACCTGCACAAACAACCAGCGTAATTAATAATTTAGCACAGGGACAATATACTATTGTAGTTACTGATGAGCATAACTGTAAGGATAGTGCAGTTTCCACGATTTCTACCATTAATCCGCCGCTTCAAATAACAGATGTCATAACAAAATCTATTTGTGGAGGACCATCAGGGGCTATTGCTGTTACTGGTATTACACCAAGCTCGCCGCCTTTTTCTTATTTATGGAATACGGGACAAACTACAAATAGTTTAAGTGCTATTTTTCCTGGTACATACACAGTTATGGTTACCGATGCTAATGGTTGTGAGGGAAGTAAATCTGTAATGGTTAGTATCATCACTACTTTTCCCATACAGATAAGTACAACAGATGATTATTGTGGAAAAAGTATTGGTTCGGCAACGGCTACTCCGGTTGCAAACCCTCCTTATGTATATCTATGGAGTAACGGGCAAAGCACACAAATCATAAATAATTTAACTGCTGGAAATTACACAGTGCAGATAACAGATAGTTATGGTTGCAAAGATTCTGTTCCGGTATTTATTGGAACTCTTCCTTCTTTATCCATTCAAACAAATACTACAACTACCTATTGTTTTAAAAATTATGGTACTGCAACAGCTAACCCTTCAGGGTTTCAGCCCTACCAATATGTTTGGACTACCATACCGGGTTCTACCACGCAAACCATTACTAATTTATTTGCGGGAAATTATACCGTATATGTAACAGATGCTGAAAATTGTAAAGATACGGCTGTGGTTACGATTACGAATGTAAACGATGTGCTGAGTCCTGTGTTTGAATCGCAACCAAGTACCTATTTATATTCAGAGAATCCGATTACAATTACTGTAATACCTAATTCGGGTTGGACATTGAATGACGGATATTTATCTGCCGGAGATAGTATTCATGCGTTAAGTATTATTTATACTTTTCAGCAAGCAGGAGATTATACAGCAACGTATTATTTTACTAGCACGCATGGTTGTACGGATATTGTTATTTATAACCTGAACATTATAGATTACCCTACCTTATATATCCCCAATTCTTTTACGCCGAATAATGATGGTAAAAATGATGTGTTTATGGCAGAGGGTACTTTTATAGATTCATTTCAAATGTATATATATGATCGTTGGGGAAACTTGATTACTACCTTAGAAGGGTTGAATGTAAGCTGGAATGGTTATTTTAAAGGAAAGGAAGCTGCAGAGGATGTGTATGTTTATAAAGCAACCGCAACGGATATTACAGGTAAACAATTAAGTTTGGAAGGGCAGATAAATTTAATCAGATAAATAATTATCATTGCAAACTAAATGAAAGACAAGAGAACAAAAGAAATGACAATAAGGATTTTTACTATTGGTATAATCCTGTTGAGTTTATTTAAAGTTGAAGCTGCTAATTCAACATTTAATACCAGTCCGCATGATAGCCTTTTGGTTACCGTGCCGAATGTATTTACACCCAATAGCGATGGTGTAAATGATACATCGATATCATACTGCAAGATTATGGTGTGTCTTTAATAGATATCCAAACAATCGTTTACGATAGATGGGGCGATTGCTGTTTTTCAAACAACTGATGTACGAGAGGTTTGGCTGGGACATACGCCAACAGGAGGAATTTGTAACCCAGGTTCTTATTTTTTATGTAATCACTTACACCAATGGCACAACAAACCAAGTACAATCACTTAAAGGGTTTGTAGAATTAGCAAGATAACCCTTCCATACAAAGACTTATTTCACAAGAAGCTTAGAATTATATATCTTATCGTTGGAAGTTGCTGTTACGATATACACTCCGGGTAATAAGGTTTCTGTGCCATCAATCTTAATTGGAGTTTGGTTGTTTTCTGTAGTTAATAGTACAGTAGTTAAAAACTCTCTTCCCTGAATATCTCTTAATACCACAACTACCTGTTGATTTTGATATCCGACAAATTTAACGCCGGATCTGTTGTATTAGCTATAATGGGGTTAGGGCATATAATCAGGTATTCTGTTTTGTGCATTAAAGTTAACTGGTACTATAGATGAATAAGTAAAAACACCATTTTTATCGGTTTGTTTTAAACGATAATAAGATGTTCCGGTATAAGGCTGGTAATCTGTTTCGGCATAATCTCTAAGAGTTGTACTATTTCCTGCGCCCGGCACATCAATTACCTTGCGTAAAGTTTGTGCCATCTTTACTTTTCTCTACCGTAAAATAGGCATTGTTTACTTCGGTAACGGTTTGCCATGCAACATCAACTTTTTCTCCATCGGGTACAGCTGTAAAATTAAGAAGTTTTATAGGTAAAGGGTTTTTACCGGCACCAAGTAACCTTCCTAAAGTAAAATAAGAAAATGAGTTAAAGGCCGTTGGACCAGAGGTTGAGGATAATATACCAACTTGAGGGGTAGCTTGTTGAGTAGCCGGTATCGTAGTACTGCCTTGCCCAATATCGTACCAACCATTAGCGTCTGTGAAAATTGTTTTACAAACCGTAAGTAAGCCACCATCATAAACCTGATCATCAGCTCCAAAGTAAAGCGTTATTTGTGGTAGGTTACCCGCAGTAATATTTAAATCTAGATTCGGTTGCGGTTGAGGGGTAGGTTGATTATCATATCTTGCAATTTGCCAATAATGAACTCCGGATAAGGTATCCACCGTTGCAGGGTAATTAGTATAGGTTCCTACGCTAAACGCACTTCCACTATAAACCTGAGCAATATAGTTAAAAGTTTGAGCCGCTGTAGTATGTCTTACAGTAAGTGTCATGGGCCTGCAATCTCCTGTGCCTAAACCAACCGTACTGGTGGCAATGCCAACAGGGAAGTTTAAAGTAGTAGCAGCTGTAGAAGCTAATTGATAATCCATAGGGCCATTAACATAACTTGTAGAGGCAGATGTTAAAGCAGATGCAAAAGAACCATTCAACATATAAATAATATTGGTAGAAGTAGTATTTAAAAGTCCGCTTTTCAAAGCTAAAGAATCAGATATATAAATTGGTGTAAATATTGTAACACCACCATTCGTATTATTTATCAATAGACTTCTTATGGTTGGTACATTTCCTGAGGTAGAAGTAATACTTTGTGGGCTGGTACCAACCATATTGGTTTTACCTAAAGTTCCGGCATTTCCAAAGGTAATTGCTGTTCCAGCCAACGCTGTAAGTGTAATATTACCTGCATAATTGCAATTGGTTTGATAGTTAGGAACTATTAAACCGGAGTTATTCTGAACAAAAGTCACATTACCATTA
>CAVXOV010000045.1:0-16808 GCA_963763345.1 uncultured Candidatus Saccharibacteria bacterium | reverse complement strand
CAATACAGCATGGGTCCTGACACACCGTAATGAGAAAATCCACTTCTAATTGTTTTAGACTCATGCTGGCAATCATCCACGCGAGGCTTGGACATTGGCGGTCCATGTGAACAAGTCATGAGTCAGCCACTTCCCACCTGGATGATCGTCGTCGGCATCATTGTGGCCGTGCCGCTGTATTGTCTGCTGGATGATTTTTTGAAAGGAGACCGAAAATGAACAACTCGAACGAAATTCACTTTGATTGCCCCAAATGCAAGCGGCCCATGAGCGGGGACCGGGCGCTGCTGGGGGACGCTGGTTTTCCAAACTCCCTGGCGAGAAAGACCTACGTTTCCTGGCATCAGGACGCAACCTATTGGGGACTCCATCCGCCCAACGTTACCACCGCCTGGATCGCGCTTTCGAGCAGCACCGCTGAGAATGGCTGCATGCGCGTGATTCCGGGCACGCATCAGGGTCCCTCGCTTCCCCAGAACGAAACCCACCACCCCGAAAATGCACTCTCGCGCGGACAGGAAATCGCGGTTGAGGTGGACGAATCGCAAGCTGTGGACATCGTGCTCCAACCCGGCGAAATGTCTCTCCATCACATCGGAATCGTCCACGGATCGAAGGTCAACACCTCGAACCAACCACGTGTCGGCCTCGCGGTCCGCTATATCACGCCGGATGTCCGCCAGGATGGCGACGAACACCCCAGCGGCATGCTGGTGCGCGGCCGCGATAAACATCACCTTCGATATTAATTTTAGAGAAGTCCATTTATAAATACTACTTAATTATTATCAGTTTATATTCTTAACAAACCTACAAAAAATCCCCCTCAATACAGCGCGTTTCCCGACCAAACGCGGAGCAAAACTCCCTGATTTCGAATCAAAATCCCCCAATTCCGGAACGAAATCCTCCAATTCCGAATCGAAACTCCCTAAATTCGGAGCGGAATCCCCTAATTTCGTAGCAGAATCCCCCAATTTCGAATCGGAATTCCCTAAGTACGAATCGAAATCCCCTAATTTTGAATCGAATTCCCCCAATTTCGGAGCAAAAAAACTGTTGTTTTTGCGTTAGGGATTGTAGCAAGCTGCCGTGCAGCGCGTAAAGCCCGCCGTTGTAATCAACGGAACGCCCAAATAATACTTACTTTGCAAAAAATTATACGGTGAAGATTTATAAAAACCTGGTTGATGCGCTGGTAAAAACCCTTGAAGAGATATTTGATAAGAACCGCTATGCCGATAAAGCCATTGAGTATTTATTTAAAGACCAACCCAAGTGGGGTGCCCGCGACAGGCGCTTTGTAGCAGAAACCATTTATGATGTGGTGCGGCAATATCGTTTGCTGAATGAAGCTGAAGTGGCAACAAGAACAATTGGTATCATATAGTTGGGGTTTATCTTTTACTGCGCGGACATGATTTGCCTGCGTGGAATGAGTTTGCGGGGATTGATAAAAAACATATTCAGCAAAGGATTGCAGAGATACAAAACAACCGGGCTGTGTTTCAATCTATACCCGATTGGATGGATGAGCTTGGTTTTGCCGAATTAAGTTTTAAATGGAATAAAGAATTAGAAGCTTTAAATAATCAGGCAGCGGTGGTGCTTAGGGCTAATACGTTGAAGACGTCTGTGCAGAATTTGCAAAGTCAGCTACTAAAAGAAGGTGTTGATACCGAGCATATAAAAGGCACGGATGCCTTGATTTTAAAAGAGCGGAAGAACATTTTTACATCGCCTTTATTTAAGCAAGGTATGTTTGAAATTCAGGATGCATCTTCTCAGCACGTAGCCCCTTTTCTAAGGGCAGAACCGGATATGTGTATTATTGATGCCTGTGCGGGGGCCGGAGGGAAGACGCTTCATATAGCAGCACTTACCAAAAACAAAAGCAAACTTATTGCCTTAGATATAGAAGAAAAGAAACTAACCGAATTGCAAAGACGAGCTACAAGGGCAGGAGCTAAGATAGATCGAAGTTGATTTCTTCTCCAAAAACCATTAAGACTTGAGCAAAACGCCGACAGACTTTTGTTAGATGTGCCTTGCAGTGGCCTAGGGGTAATTAAACGCAACCCCGATGCCAAGTGAAACTTAGTTTGGAGCGAATTAACGAATTAAAGAAGATACAGGAACAAATATTGCAGGATTATACAGCTATGCTAAAAGTTGGAGGGTTGTTAGTTTATGCCACTTGCAGTATTTTACCAAGTGAGAATAATAAGCAAGTAGAACACTTCTTAGCTGAAAACAAAAACTTTAGCTTTTTAGAAGACAAAACCATATACCCATCGGAAGGCTTTGACGGCTTTTATATGTGTTTAATTAAAAGGGAGTGGTAATTTCAGCCTTAAAACTGGAGTTTTTTTAACAAATTATTAGCTTGCTTTTCGACCCTATATGTTGTATATTTGGCTTTCTTAATTTTTAAGCAAACAGCCATGAATAAAAAAATTACTTTAATTCTTGCTTTTTTTATAGCATGTTTTTTTGTGAAGGCGCAAATTACTTCTATTGAATACCCTTCAGGCTATTTGAATGAAGAGAAAATACAGCACATGTTATCTGATGCAAAGAAGAAAGGCATAGATGATAAAGAGTATAATACTTTTAATCGCTTATTACATAATAGGTTAAAAAAGCAAGAACAAGATATACTAAATGGTACTTTTGGGAAAAGAATTATTCAGCCGCCCTCTGTTTTGGCGGCTGGATGTGTAAACCCTGGTTTTGAAAGTAATAATACCACTGGATGGACATTTACTACGGGATATCATCAGGGAATTTACCTTGCCCTACTTGTTTTACAGGAGGTGCTGGTGGTGTATATCAAGTAACGAGTTTAACAGGGCCTGATGCCACCTGTACAGTTCAAAATAATACTGGAAATAATACTTCTGGAGATGCGAGTGCAACTTGTAACTGCAGCAATTCTAATACCAACAATTGTGGTTTAGATTATTCTGCCTCTGGATTGGATACTTATGGTGGTTTTCCAGTAGTAGCTCCGGCACCTTTAGGTGGAAATTATCCCCTGATGCTAAACAACTCTAATTGTGGGTTACTAATGCAGCGAGCAAATTATTCTTTTGTAGTAAGCGCATCTAGTCTAGCTTTTACTTTTCAATATGCCATTGTACTTCAAACGGGTACTCATGATGTTGTTGACGCACCTTATTTTCAAGTTAGTGTAATCGATCAAACATTAGGTGGTTCAATTGTTCCCTGTACAAGTTTTTCGGCAACAGCAGGGATTGACGATCCAGGTTCTTTATCAACTTTTACGGCTTCTACTAGAGATAATAGCGTATACTATAAACCTTGGCAAACTGTTACACAAGATTTTATCAACTATAATTGGGCATAGTGTAACTGTGCAATTTGATGTGAGTGATTGTAATGCTGGTGGGCATTTTGGGTATGCCTATATAGATGCCAGTTGCAACCCCTTAGAGATTACAAGACTGGTAGCCTTATGTCCAGGGCAAAATGCTGTTTTATCTGGCCCACCGGGTATGACCTCATACGCTTGGGCGCCAGGGGGTGCAACCACACAGAATTTGACCACATCTACTCCTGCTAATTATACATTAACTACTACTTTAGCTTCTGGATGTCCGGCACCTCTGTTATATTACAATTTAACAGTAGCGCCAGATCCTGTCCCAAGTTTTACAACAAGTAATCCGCCTTGTTCTGGCGCATTAACTTTTGTGGATGGTTCCACAATAGCTGCCCCGGATACTATTACCAACTGGGTGTGGAATTATGGAGATGGCACACCTTCTGTTAATGCAACTACAGCTGCCAATCAAAGTCATGCGTATGCAACTAATGGTAATTATACAGTTACTTTGACAGATACTACCAATAATAAATGCGCAGCCACTTATACATTTGTAGTAAATGCTGGTGGCGGAGGGCCAAACCCCCTTTTTAGCTCTAATTCACCGCCAACAGCACCACAGTGCTTAACAGGTAATAACGTTGTATTTACAAACTCATCTACTGTGACTGGTGCCGTGGTTATAACGGGCTATATTTGGGATTATGGAGATGGAAGCCCTACTGTTACTTCAACAACAACAACTCCAAACCCACCAAATCATACATATGCTGCACCCGGAACTTATATAGTAACTCTTACGGTAAGTGTTACAGGTTGTAGTTCAACAACAACCCAAACAGTAGTTATTGACCCTGAGCCTACGGCTTCTTTTACTTTGCCCCCGGTATGTGTTGGGAATCCATCTGTTTTTACAAGTACTATAACAAATGGCGATACCTATAGCTGGACTTTTGGAGATGGCGTTAGAAGCTCTACAGTTGCAGACCCTACTTATACCTACACTTCATCGACAGGAAGCCCTTATGCGGTTTCTTTAACAGTTACTGACAGGAGGTTGTTCGGTTACTGCTACCGGAAGTGCTATAGTAAGCCCTGTGCCCACAGCCTCCTTTAGGGTAGCTCCTGTTTTGTGAGGGGACAGCGTCTTTTTTTGATGCAAGTGCATCAACTCCAGCAGTAGGTGGCACTTACCTTTGGAGTTTTGGTGGAGCGCCTCCTAATACAGACATTGTTACAGTTCAAACAGATAATCATACTTATCCTGCTTCAGGAACATTTCCCGTAACTTTAGTAGTTGTAGTGGGTACTTGTAGTGCTACAACTACAGGAAACGCAGTTGTAAATACATTCCCTGCTTTAAACTTTACTGCAAATAGCCCTTGTGATGGTTTCCCTGTAAACTTTACCAATACCACTACTAACCCTGCGGCTATTTCTACTTGGCATTGGGATTTTGGCGATGGAGATACCAGTAATTTACAATCTCCTGTATATACTTATACGGCTCCTCCGGGTTTTTCAGCATCAGATTGTTATCCGGTAGTTCTTACAGCAACTGCTACAACAGGTTGTTCGGGAACATATAGCACTACGGTTAATATTCATAATAACCCTTTTGCTTATTTTAATGCTTTTGAAGCTTGTTTAGGTGTTGCTTCTGAATTTGTGGATAGTTCTTTTATTCAGAATCCCCCTTGTTTAAATGATAACATCACAACATGGCAATGGTCTTTTGGTGATGGGTCTACGATTACATACAATATAGGTACTTTACCTGATACAGTTAAGCATATTTATGCATTGTGTGGACCTTATAATATTACTTTAACGGTAACAACAAATAACAATTGTACAAATGTAAATACCCTAACAGGTGATACGGTGTTTTGTATCCCATCGGTAGTTGCTTCATCAGACTTTAGTGTATGTCAGGAATGGCAACTCCAACGCAAACATTTACAACTACCTGTGCTAACGGAGGAACTCCTTTTGCGATATGGGGGCAGTTCTCGGATAATACGGGAGCTCCGAACTCTTATTTATTTGCTCCTCCAATATATAATTTTAATGTGGTTCCCTCTTATAATGCTATTGCACAAAACCTGAATTGTACTATTGTTAAAGATACTGTTTTTGGTATAGCTATTTCGGGGGTTGGTTGTCAAGGAAATGAAACATTTTATATTGCCAATGTTTTTCCTACACCTACTGTAACCCCGATAGCTGATATTACTGTTTGTGCTAATACTGCCGTTCCTGCTATTAACTTCACAGGTTGTCCTTTTCCGGGAGAAACTTTTACTTGGACTGCTACACCTCAAATTGGTGGCAATATTGGCCTTGCAAGTCCTGGTGCAGGAGATATAGGTTCTTTTATCGGAACTAATGCTGCAAATACTGCTGCTGTTACCGAAGTAGATGTTACCCCTATTGCTAATGGTTGTATAGGTACCCCTTCCAGTTTTAGTATTACTATAAACCCTATACCGGTTATGACGGCAGTAGGTTCAACAGTTTGCCCTACTGATAATGTGCCTTCGCCAAATATAACTACCAATGTTCCCCCTCCTGGAGTGGTTACTTATGCATGGACTGTTACCAATAATACCAATATAGGTATGCCTGCATCTGGTATCGGAACTCCTGCTGCATACACTGCTCCTGCAAATACCACCTTAACTAATCAAATATAGGTGTGATAACTTATGTTCCTACTTTTAATGGTTGTGTTGGACTACCCGCTACTGATACCATTAATATAAAACCTACGCCATACTTGCAACATGTGCCTAATCAATATTGGTGCCCGTTTAATATGACAAATCCGGTGACTTTTGCTACTTTACCTTTTTCTGTAAACTCAACCTATAGTTGGGCATACAATAGTGGAGGTGTCCCAACAGCAAGTACCTCAGCAGTTTTCCCAAGTTTAGGCCCCACCAGTAATGGAGGTTTAACAACACTTTCCACTCTTGTAAATGTTACACCAACATTAAATGGTTGTCAGGGACCGGATAGTAGTTTTACCATATTTGTGTATCCGCAACCGCAACCTAATTTTAATTTTAATACGGTGTGTCTTGGTTCAGGAACCATATTTACGAATACATCTATGCCAAATTCCGGCACTAATGCTGTAACTAACTGGAATTGGAATTTTGGTAATGGGCAAACAAGTACTGCTCAAGATCCTTCTAATATGTTTTTGGCAGCAGGTACGCAAACTGTTACTTTAATTGTAACCACAAACCCAAGCCCTGCTTTAACCAATGGAATAACAGGTTGTGCGGATACAATTACTAAAAACCCTTTTGTTAATCCATTACCTGTAGCTAATTTCTTTGGAGATAGTATAGGCTGTCCGCCGTTTAGTACACAATTTCATGATAATTCAAGTGTAACGTTAGGCGGAGTTCCAATGGGAAGTATTACTTCTTGGACTTGGGCTTTTAACAGTATTAATAACCCGAACCCTGTAACATATCAAACAGCTACACCTCCAACTTTGCAAAACTACAATAACACTGATCCTGTCTTCCCTTTTTATGCTACTGTTTCATTAACAGTAACAACAGCAGCCGGTTGTAAAGGCGTAAAAACAGTACCTCATTATATTGAAGTATATCCGCGCCCTACCGCTGGTTTTTCGTGGGGACCAGCTGATGCTGATATTAATGATCCTACCATTAATTTTGCTAATCAATCACAGGGAGCTAGTGAATATACAGTTACTACCCCCCCTATATATGGAGTTAATGGTATAGAATATTATTTGGGAGATACATATGCTCCTAAGGATAGTGTGAATTACGTGTATAGTAATGGCAATTTTTCTTATTCATACAATAATAATTACATTCAGCTTCAAACCAATGATACCGCTTACTATAATGTAACTCAATGGGTAATTAACAAATATGGTTGTAAGGACTCTATTACCAAAATAGTGGATATACAACCGGTCTTTACCTTTTATATTCCGAATGCCTTTACACCAAATGGAGATGGTAAAAACGAAGGATTTAAAGGTGAAGGTATCGGTATAAATAATAGTACATATAATATGTGGGTATTTGACAGGTGGGGAATGATGATATACCATGCTATCGACATAAATAAAGCTTGGGATGGACACATGAGGGGCAATGACGGAGCACCCTTATTGCAAGAAGATGTATATGTATGGAAGGTTCAGTTTGATGATTTTAGTGGTAAACAACATCAATACCACGGTACTGTCACATTGCTAAGATAAAGTTCTTTCATCTCTCTAAAAGCAAGGCTCGGCGAACAGTTGAGCCTTGTTTGTTTTATAATTAGTACCTTTGCCGCTTAATAAAAATAAATGATATCACAAACATTCGAAGAATTAGGATTACCCGAAAAATTACTGAAAGCACTTAAAGACTTAGGTTTTACTGAAGCAACTCCCGTACAAGCACAAACTATTCCGCTTTTACAAAAGCAAAAAACAGATTTAGTGGCCCTTGCACAAACCGGAACCGGTAAAACAGCCGCATTTGGTTTACCTTTATTATCTGAAACAGATTTCTCTGACGGACACACAAAAGCCTTAATATTAGCTCCAACCCGTGAATTATGTATGCAAATAAGTGCTGACTTAAAGAAGTTTGCCAAATACATGACCAACGTAAAAGTTACCGAAGTATATGGCGGAGCAAGTATTGAAGGTCAAATAAGAACCATTAAACAAAGTACACCCGGTATTATTGCAGCTACACCTGGCAGGTTAATAGATTTAATGAAACGTAAAGTTATCGATCTTAAAAACATTTCGGTTGTGGTGCTTGATGAAGCAGATGAAATGCTGAACATGGGTTTTAAAGAGAGCATTGATGAGATATTAGAGAAGACACCTGAGGAAAAGAATGTATGGTTGTTTTCTGCTACGATGCCCAGAGAAGTTGCCCGCATTGCATCATCATACATGAAAACGCCTGCTGAAATTAGCGTGGGTAAAAAGAACGAAGGTGCTGCTAATATCGAACATATTTTCTATCAGGTACAAAGCAGAGAAAAATATTTAGTGCTTAAGCGTGTAATGGATTTTAATCCGGACATCTATGGAATTATCTTTTGTCGTACGCGTATCGAGACACAAGAGGTTGCTGATTCATTAATAAAAGATGGGTATAGTGCGGATTCCTTGCACGGAGATTTATCACAAGGACAAAGAGATTTTGTAATGAAGCGTTTCCGTGGTCGTGCTTTACAAATGTTGGTAGCTACTGATGTGGCTGCACGTGGCTTGGATGTAAAAGATGTTACGCACGTAATTAATTATAGCTTACCCGAAGATGTAGAGAATTATACCCACCGTAGCGGACGTACAGCCCGTGCGGGTAAAGCAGGTGTAAGTATTGCCTTTGTTACGGGTAAAGACATTTATAAGATTCGTGATATAGAAAAGATAATCAACAAAAAATTTAGTCAAGCTACTATACCAACAGGTGTTGAGGTTTGCGAAAGACAATTGTTTCATGTCGCTGAAAAAATTCAGAATGCAAAAGTAAACGAAGAGGAAATTGTAAAATATCTTCCAAAAATTTACGAGCAGTTAAAAGACATCAGTAAAGAAGATTTAATTAAGCGTTTTGTGTCTGAAGAATTTAACCGCTTCTTAGAGTATTACCAACAAGCTCCTGATTTGAATCAAAAGGGTGGAGCAGGTTTTTCTTCAAACGGAAAAATGAGCCGTTTCTTTATTAATCTTGGTGAGTTAGATGGCCTGCATTGGAAGTTCTTAAAAGATTATTTGGCTGATATTTCCGGTGTTAGTGCGCTGCATATATTTAATGTAGATGTAAAGAAAAGTTTCTCCTTCTTTGAATCAGAAACAAAAGATGCGCAGACTTTCTTAAATGTAAATGCTAAAGAACTAAAGTTCAACGAAAGAAAAGTACAGATTGAAGCTTCATCGGGTGGAGGAGAACGCAGTGGCAGATCATCATCTGAAGGCAGAGGAGAAGGCGGTTATAAAAGACGTGAAGGTGGAAGTGGTGGCGGAAGCAGAAGCGGTGGTTATGCCGGTAAACGCGAAGGTGGTGGTGGATACCCAAGACGCAGCAGCGAATCTTCTTCGGGTGGCGGATACAAGCGCAGAGACAGTGAAGGTGGTGAAGGCGGATTTAAACGCAGAGAGTCATC
The DNA here is from genome assembly GCA_963763345.1 of uncultured Candidatus Saccharibacteria bacterium. Taxonomy (GTDB): domain Bacteria; phylum Bacteroidota; class Bacteroidia; order B-17B0; family Aurantibacillaceae; genus PALSA-968. The sequence goes on along the minus strand of CAVXOV010000045.1, from coordinate 7,288 downwards.
AGAAGGTGGTGGTTACAAACGTAGAGAATCTTCTTCGGAAGGAACAGGTTTTAAACGCAGAGAAACAGGTTCATCAGAAGGTGGCGGCTTTAAACGTAAAGAATCTGTTGACGGGGGATTCAAAAAGAGTTTTGATAAGCCAAAAACAGGCGGCTCTCGCCCAAGAACCAAAAGAAGCTTTAACGAGTAACAGACAACATTACTTATTACTATTTTAAACCGTAGTAATGTATGCTGATATCATCTATAAAAAACTTTCTCTTTCCTTTATTCCATACATAGAAATTTAGTTTGTAGTTTTTTTCTAAATCTTTTGGCGATAAAACCTGTTGCCACTTGTATGAATTCCACTCATTTAATTTTACATCCTTAAAAATACCCGAGCCGTACCAATCAATAGTTTTAGCATCATCCTTTATTTCTATTACAGGAACGATATCTTTAACCGAATCGCAAGGAAAAAACTTAAACTCTATTTCAACCATCCTTAGGTTAGAAAGGTTTTTAAATTCGTTAAATTGTTTTGTAAACGTGGGGCCATATTCCTTATCAAGCGTATATAGAAGTGAAGTTTGACCAGACTGGAAATTCTCTTTAGATAACATATTATTGTCTGTTTGAGATGCTGTTTCAAAATCATAAAGTGTAGAATCAATTTTATTCAAATCGGAAAACAAGCCTGAATCTGTAACAATTTCATCGCTAACGGCAGGATGATTTAATTTACTGGTTGGATCAGATTTCATAAACACCCATACTTCAAAAGGATATTTTTCATCGTAGTATTTATAGTGTTTAAGGGCGAACAAATTGATGTCTTCGGCCAATAATTTTAAAGGTGTCCCCCCTTCCTGTGGCGCATAGTGAGAGTCCCAAATAATAAGCGTACTATCGGGCAATAGGTTTAGATGCTCTCTGTCAAGAGACCATAGTAAGGTGGTTTTGTCTTTATCAAAGGGATCTACCTCTGCTGCAATACCAAAATGAGGATGTAGGTAACATATCTTTTTGTTTTTAATACCTGAAGAGTTCAACCATTTTACAGTTTCATTAACTACAACTTGTTCATTGTTTAATTTAAACGGATAGAACCATTGTTTAAAAGGCGCTTTAATGATGAAAAAGATAACAACACAAATAACAAGCAATTCCACATAAACGTATTTTTTAAGAGGTGTAACAGAAATAAGATTTAAACCTTTCAGTGCCAAGATTGCTGAGCTTGGAATAAGCACTACCATATAGCGCATCATACCTAAATTGTTTAAAATACCCGGCATTGAAAAGAGCAGGCTATGCAGTATAAAACAACCGAAGAAACTGCCAAGAATCAGGAATACTTCTTCGGGCATAAAGTTGTATTTTGTTTTTTTGTAAATTGCTTTTAGTACTTCATTTAGTATTAAGAAAATACCTAACAATAAGAAAACAGTATATACCCGCCCCCAGATATCATTATAGTGGGTTATAAAATGAAAGAAGCTTCCTTTATTACCCAGGTAATTTTCTTCTACTTTATAGTTGTTGGTTATAATCCACCATATATCGTGGTAATGAAAATAACCGATTACCGTATAAACAACAAAGGAAGTAAGCAAAAAAGGTATGGCAAGAAGCTGCCTTCGTGCAATAAACACAATGGCCATTAAGGGTAATATCAAATAGGCTTCTGCACGTACAAAAGGAACAAAAGAGAATATAACGGCACTAAGAATAAATTTCTTTTCGAAAACAAGCCATATACATAGCATAAGCATGCAGCCAAAAAGTATTTCGGTAAGACCGGTATTAATTACCCCAAAATAGATGGGAGAGAAGAATATAAAAGCAGGTGTTGCCCATGCGTACTTTAGATTAAGCTTTAAAGCAATTTTGTAACAGAAGAAAGATGCTGCCGCTGCACACAATGCCTGAAAAAGGTACATACCCTTTAAGCCAAACTGGGCAAACGGAGAGCTTAGTAATGTAAAAACAGGCTTAGCCCATAAGTCTAAAAAAAGATAGGGGTGGCGCCATGAAAAACGAGCCATAAGATAATGCTGAAGCCCATCGCCCGAATCGAAGGTGGCATTGGCAGATATATCAATAGTAAGAACGGTGATGAACGAAGCAAGCAGAAGAAGGTAAAAAAGTATCTTTTCGGTTTTTTGGTTCATTGAAACAAGAGTGTTTTAGTGCCGCAAACATACATAAAAGTACACAACGCACTACGGAGATTAAAAGCTTTACCTTACTATAACCAACCTTTTATTTATAACGCCCTCATTGCTTTGTAGGCTTATATTATAAACACCTTCATTTAAAGTGCTGGCATCTATACTTGTTTTGTCGCTTATGATTTGGGTTAAAACCATTTTACCATTTACATCATACACCTGCATAGTTTGTTTAGTTGCGCTGCTTGGCTCTATAACAAAACTACCGTTGTTGGGGTTGGGGTAAATGGTTATTTGCTCATTATTGTTTGCAAACTGCTCTATGCCTGCTGTTGTACAACTAGTATTGCATACTATGCGTATTCTGTTATTGTGTGCATCCGCAATAAAAATATTACCAGAAGCATCTGAATTAACTCCCAACGGGTAATAGAGTTCTGCGCTTGTGGCTGCAGCGCCATCCCCACTATACCCTGCTGTTCCGTTTCCGGCTATGGTGGTAATGATGCCTGTGGCAGCCGTCTACTTTCTTATTCTATTATTACCCATATCCGCAATAAACATATTGCCTGAACCGTCCACAAAAACTCCGTTAGGGTAATAAAGTTCTGCGCTTGTGGCTGTTGTGCCATCCCCTGAATAGCCTTGTGTACCATTTCCGGCTATGGTGGTAATTATACCCGTGGAGCCGTTTACTTTTCTTATTCTATTATTGCTGAAATCTGCAATAAACACATTGCCCGAGCCGTCCACAAAAACTCCTCTGGGTTATAGAGTTCTGCGCTTATAGCTGCTGCACCATCACCTGCATAACCTGTGTTCCATTTCCGGCTATTGTGGTAATTATACCTGTGGAGCCATTTACTTTTCGTATTCTGTTATTGGTTACATCAGCAATAAACACATTACCGGAAGCATCTACAAAAACTCCTAACGGGTTATAGAGTTCTGCGTTTGTGGCTGCTGCGCCATCACCTGCGTAGCCTAATGTTCCATTTCCAGCTATGGTGCTAATGATACCCGTAGAGCCATTTACTTTTCTTATTCTGCTATTAAGCTCATCCACAATAAAAACATTACCGGAGCCATCCACAAAAACTCCGCTTGGGTAATGGAGTTCTGCGCTTGTGGCTGCCGCACCATCACCTGAATAACCTTGTGTTCCGTTTCCAGCTATGGTGCTAATGATACCCGTAGAGCCATTTACTTTTCTTATTCTGTTATTGTAGTAATCCGCAATAAATAAATTACCCGAGGCATCAACTGCTACTCCAGAAGGAAAATCTATTTCTGCAACAGTTGCTTGTCCACCATCACCGTTAAAACAACAAGTGTAGGTTCCAGCACCTAACCCATTTCCGGCGAAGGTGGTGATTATTTGCCCCTTCCCATTCAAACAAAACGCTATGGCTAAAAAAGTAAGTAGTTTTTTCATGAATATAGATTCTACACCAAAGATATAAATTCCTGCCAACAAGTCTTTTTTAGCAAAATTTTACCGTTTTTTTGTTAAAATCGACCGTTAAAAAAATAAATCCCACTTCAATTTAAACATTGGGTACCTTAGGTGCAGCGCGAACAGCCCGACGGCGGTAAACCGCCGGAACGCCCAAAATAAATGTTAAAAAATACCATTCATGTAATTTTGTTGCTTTTCAGGGCATTTGTGTGTACATTTGCTTAACAGTTAACAACAAACTACATGAAAAAAATAGCTATTCTTCTTTTTATAGCCATACTTGCGCCCTGTGTAAGTGTGGGGCAAACGGCAGCTACTACTACCTGTAACCTAACTGTAAGCATTGATAGTATTGTAGTTCCGCCTTGTTTTCGTTTAAATGGTAATAATTCTATTAATGGGGGTGCTTGTGGTTGCACAAATTCTTTATGGGCTATTGTAAACGGGGGTACTGGACCTTATACCTACACGTGGACAACGTCTAACGGTTTTGTTTGGGGTAATTCCGATACGATACATGGCGCATGTTATGAGCTTTGGACTGTAAAAGTTGGCGATGCCGGTGGTTGTATAGATTCTGCCAACATAAATGTGGTTATTCCTGTAACAGCTGTTGATACCGCAGGGGCTTCGGCTGGCATTGTAAAATATGGCAGCAACTCTACCTTAAAGTTATATCCTGTACCTGCTGTTAATCAGCTGAATGTAAGTTTAGGGGTGTCTTCTCCGGCTAATACACATATAGAGGTATATGATGTGTTGGGCAATAAATTATTTACACAAACCGTAAATACCGGAGCAAGTGTGGTGGGTATTGATGTATCTATGCTTTCAGCCGGCAGTTACCTGCTTAAAGTAGTTGGCAGTGGCGGACAAAAAACAACCAAGTTTATGGTAGATAGGTAAATCATCTCTTTTCTTTTTTAGTCCTTTTTACTAATGGTATACTATTGGTTACCGATATACTTTTGTAAACCACTAACCAAAGTATACTAATATAAAATACCTTTGCTAAAAAACAGAATATGACCCGAGCCTTTTTAGGCGAACGCCATGTTACCATTTTAATAACATAAAAAACAAAAAACATGAAAACAAACAAAATAGTTTATTGGATTTTTACAGGCTTGGTAGTAGCTTTTATGTTAATGAGCGGTGTGATGTATTTAAGCAACAGCCCACAAGTGCAGGAGGGATTTAAAACCATAGGTTTTCCTGATTTCTTTAGAGTAATACTTGGTGTGGCTAAAATTGCAGGCGCCATAGCTTTATTAGTTCCGGGTTTTAATGGTGTAAAAGAGTGGGCTTATGCAGGCTTTACCTTTGTGTTTATTGGTGCTATGTGGACGCATATCTCTACAAGTACCCCTTTTGTTGGGCCGCTTGTAGCTTTGTTGTTATTGGTAGGTTCTTATTGGTTTCACCATAAACTGCTTAAAGCAAAAGCAGAAGTTAATTAACGAACAGGTATAAATAAAAAAGTCCGAAACACGTTCGGACTTTTCTTTTCTTGTTAAGCAATTATTTACTTCTTATCTCCGTATAAAATTGCCTCATCAACTTCTTTAATAGCTTTATCAGCATGCTCCATAGCTTTAGCACGATGCCCGCCAAAATCTTTAGCAGCTTTTTCTAAACTGCCTTTAGCTTGCATCAAATGATTTTTAGCAGCATTTAATTCAGGAAACTCTACAATTTTAGTTTCCACTTTGCTTAAAGATTTTCCGAAGCAAAAAGCTCCGATTACAAGTGCACTTAGTGCAAATAGTTTTACTGTTTTCATGTTTTTGTTTTTTAGGGTTTAAGGAGTAAAAATATAAAAATATCAATAACCCGCATTAATATTTTTAGCTAAATAATACCCCATGCTGAAGCAGGCTTGCAGCAGGTATCCGCCCGTGGGGGCATCCCAATCAAGCATTTCGCCAATGGCAAAGTGCTTGGGTAACTTCTTTAACTGAAAGCACTCATCTACTTCCTGTAAAGCAATGCCGCCTATAGTAGAAATAGCTTCATCCATGGGTGCCATAGCAGTAATAAGTAGCGGGAGTTTTTTTATCTTATCGGCAAGTACATCCGTATTTAAAAATTCTTCTTTACTCAAACTACTTTTTAATAAAACCACTTGCACCGGGCTTAAATTCAAAACTTCTTTTAAAACGGTAGTTAAAGTTTTATCTCCTTTATGAATGAATTTATCTTTAATGTTTTCAGGAGAAAAGCTGGGTTTTAAGTCCAAATAAATAGTAGCAGAAATAGTATCGTTAAGTCGTTTCCTTATTTGCGGACTCAAACCATAAACAGCACCACCTTCTATGCCAAACTTTGTGATGACTACTTCCCCTTTTCTCTCCACACCATCACAGGTAATGGTAATATTCTTTAAAACCTTTCCTTCAGCTTGTCTCAAGAACTTCTCATCCCATATAATTTGATACGCGCAGTTAGAGGGCTGAAAGGGAATTACCTCTATACCTTTTTCCTTAAACAAACTTACCCAGCTTCCATCAGAACCGGTTTTTGCCCAGCTTGCACCACCCAAAGCAAACACAACTATATCAGCTTTCACAAACAACTCTTTATCATTATATTGTATGATGAGTTCATTGTTATCATTCCAACCTTTCCATTCGTGCTTCGTTTTTATATGAACATGTTTATTTTTTAATTCATTTAAAATAGCATTCAACACATCAATAGGTTTTATACCCTTTACCGGGAATATTCTTTTGCTGGTACCTGTATAGGTATCAATACCTATTCGCTTGAGCCAAACACATAAATCGGTATTGGTAAAAGAACGAATACTTTTTTCTAAAAAAGATGGTGGCGTGTAGCGTGTTATAAATTGCTTTATCTCTTCGGAATGGGTAAGATTAAATCCCCCATCGCCCGCTACTAAAAACTTACGGGCAGGTGCAAAATTCTTTTCGTAAATGGTTACATCAAATAGTTTTTCATCTAATGTAGCAGCCAGCATCAATGCCGCCGGACCACTACCAATAATAGCTATTACTTTGTTCGCCATACAATATTACTGTCTTTATCAGGGTCTATTATTTTGACAAAATCTCTAAGGATTTTTCTAGCAAGGATATCAGCCTCAATATTATAATTGGCCTCTGCTGTCGGTTGTTGATGCGCTTTTATTTTTATAAATTGTATGTGTATTGTTTCCTCATGCGCTAAGAAGTGTTTTACCAAATCTACATTCCTCGTATCCTTCCTTTTTTTTGTCTTGAAACCCGTTGCCATGAGTTTTTCTTTTCTGTCAACTATACCAATTACATACTGACTATCTGAAACAATCCTAATGTTGGTAACAGACGAATGTTTATCTTTTACATATTCTATGGCCTTAATAACAGCTGTAAGTTCCATACGATGATTTGTGGTATCTGTCGCTGTACCCGATAACACAATCTTTTCTCCTTCAATAAAAAGTATGGCTACCCAGGAACCTACGTGCCTTCCGTTATAACAACTGCCATCGGTATATATTTCTATCATCTAATTAAAAGAAATCTCTCAGACTTTTAAAGTAAATGGTATTCCAACCATCTACAATATCTGCATACGCTTCATCAGGAATGTTGGTGTGGTTTAGTTCAACAGAAGTACCCTCTTTATGATTGTGCAATTTTATCGTAACAATAGAGGGTGTTTCTTCATC
>CAVXOV010000044.1:0-73179 GCA_963763345.1 uncultured Candidatus Saccharibacteria bacterium | reverse complement strand
ACCCGCAGGGTAGTGTTGAAAATGATACCTATGTACCGCCTGCAATAACGAAGTTGAACTGAGCTTCGTTAAAGCAAACCGGCCCGGCACTGCTTGCGCAATGCCGGGCCGGTTAGCCATTTCAGATAACAGGTATCAACTGGCCAGACGTTTTTCCAGCTGTGCCTTGGTGGCTTTCAGCTCCTGCGGCAGGTGGTAGTCCAGCTTTTCAAACAGTTCGGTATGCAGGGCTAATTCGGCTGTCGATACCATGGTCGATCGAGGTGATGGTGTCGAACTGCTGTTGGCTTAATTCCAGGCCATCCCAGAACAGATCGGCAAATTTTGGCGACAGGCCAAAGATGTTTTCCTGACCGGCGGCGGTTCGTCCACGCGCTCGACAATCCATTTCAGCACCCGCATGTTCTCGCCGAAGCCCGGCCACACGAATTTGCCGTCCTCATCGGTGCGGAACCAGTTGACGCGGAAAATCGCGGCGGCGGCACCGGATGCGGATTTTTAGCCCATATTCAGCCAGTGCTCGAAATATCGCCATGTTGTAGCCGACAGAACGGCAGCATGGCGAACGGATCGCGCCGCACTATTGCCAATGCTTGCCTACGGCAGCCGCGGTCGTTTCCGAACCCATCGTCGCCGCCAGTAAACGCCTTCTGCCCAATTCGTGGCTTCGGTACACCAGCGGCACCGTGGTGGAGCGTCGGCCGCCGAAAATGAAGCCGAGATCGGCACGCCTGCCGGATCGTCCCACCCCGGATCGATTACCGGTCGCGTCGCCTGAAACGGTAAAGCGCGCGTTCGGGTGCGCGGCCTTGCGCCGGTTCCTTGCAGTTTCCGGGGTCCATCCTTGCCCTGCCAGTCGATGAGATGTGCCGGCGGCTTCGCGTCAGGCCTTCCCACCACAGTCGCCATCGTCGGTTAGCGCGCACGTTGGTGAAGATCATTTGTCTCGAGCGTGTTCATGCGTTCGGGTTGGACTTGAGTTGGTGCCCGGCGCGACGCCGAAATATCCTGCTTCCGGATTGATCGCATGCAGCGCCGTCCGTGCCGGCTTGATCCAGGCGATATCGTCGCCGATGGTGTGTGACCGTCCAGCCGTCGAGGCCCGCCGGCGGAATCAGCATCGCAAAATTTGTTTTTCCGCACGCTGAGGGAAAGGCGCGGCCACATAAGTCTTCTCGCCGGCCGGGCGATCAACGCCGAGGATCAACATGTGCTCGGCAAGCCAACCCTGATCGCGCCCCATCACCGAGGCGATTCGCAGCGAAGCATTTCTTGCCCAGCAGCGCGTTGCCGCCGTAGCCCGACCCAAATGACCAGATTTCACGGGTTTCCGGATAGTGAACAATGTATTTGGAGGGATTGCATGGCCAGGGACGTCTCGCTGGCCGGCGCAGCGGGGCCCCCACCCTGTGCACGCAGGGCACGAATTGCCGCGGCGCCGAGCACCGCGGGCCTTTCGGCTGGATCGTCGTCGCCTCCCTCATGGCTATGGCCGTTTGCGGCCGAGCCGACGATTCGGTGGAGTGTCCGCAGGGGACGGAGCGCATCCACACGGACAACCCTTACGACCCGTTCAAGTGCGTGCCTAAGGGCCAGCGCGTCCAGAGCCTGTCCACGGTCGTGGGCCCGGCGGGGTTCGCGGTCAAGCCCCGGTGCCCCCGCGGCTCGCGCCCGGTGATGACCCCCTCATCACACTCCAAGCCCCTATCGCTGCATCATGAGCTCCCGGGCCCCCACCGAGCCCCTGACCTCGCCCCCGACCTCGATGAGGAGGGCCGGACCCGGTCCTGAGGCGCCCCACCTCCAGCCGGCGGCCGCGGGGCGTGCCGCTCCGCGGGACCAAGCGGCCGGACGCGTCGGAGACAAGTACTACACGCGCTACACGATCCCCCCGGGCATGTTTCACCGTCGGGTTCTTCAACTTACACCTACCAATGGCTGCAAAATAACTTCAGTCACCTTGTAATTGCACTCAAAATACTTTTATGATAAATTCAATTATTTGTTCAGATGCAGGAACGTATTCAGCTGTCATCAGCAATTTTTGTGGAAGTATTGTCACTGCCCTGGTAGCCACACTCAATGTTAACTATTGCAACGGTGATACTGTCAGCGGAAAAGTTTTATACGATAATGCCATTCAAACACCTATTTCAAATACCGTAGTTTACCTTGAAAATAGCGAAAGATTTCTTTCAGGAGAAGAAAATTACACATTAATAAATAAATACCTTGACAATTGGAAAAGTGAAATTAGCCGTATAATTGAAGAATTGCAAGCAAATAAAATCAGGTTAACAAAAGAAGAAATTCAGATTCAACTTGATAAAGCTTTCAAGAAGGATATTATTGAGTCTAAAGAAGAAGTAAATGATTTTACGAGTTTTATGGATTTTTATCTCGGAAAGAAAAAGGATAAGAAACCGAATCTTCAAAGGTTAAACCAGACTAAAAAGCTTGTTCTTTTAGCATTTGGCCTTATTTCAAAAAAGCATTTAGCAGAATGGGAGAAACTGAGTATTAAAGAAAAATCAAGAACTAACCTTAAGGCTGACCATAAACTTAGATTTGAAGATATTAACCTTAAATTCATTGAAAAATTTCGTGAGTATATGTTCACGGCAAAATTTACGGTTACCATTAAAGGGCAAGTGACAACCAAAAACTATAAGATTAATTATATTGATAAACAAATCAAGACTCTTAAGCAGTTTATTAATACCGCTATAGAGGAGGGATATGTGGAGCGATTTACATGGAATAGTATTAAGTCAGAAAAGAGGGATGTGGATACAATTTATACAGACTTTAATGAAATACAAATTTTATTCGATGAACCCTTGACCAAAAAAACGGAGATACTTGTTAGAGATAAATATATATTAAATTGTTTTTTAGGAATGCGCTATAGCGATTTAAACAAACTTGAACCACATTTTTTTAGTAAAAGGAATATAGCAGGGAAAGAGCTCGTAGTTTATATCGGAAGGACTAAAAAGACTGACCATAGAATTGAGTTTGCAGTTCATCCGATTGCTCAGCAAATATTAGAGAAATATAAATATGATATACCGAAACTCTCAGCAAAGGAATTTAATGACATACTTAAGGTTGTTGCTCACCGCGCTGGTTTGAGAGGCTTGGAGCGTATAAGAGAAATAAGAGGCTCAGAAACTATAGTTAGAGATGTGCCTAAATATGAATTAATGAGCAGTCATGCAGGCAGAAGAAGTTTTTGTACAAATTTCTACAATGAAGGTGTTTCTATAGCAGCTATTATGAGCATAAGCGGCCATCAAACGGAAAAGGAATTCCGTAAATACATCAAAAAAGCCTCTGTTCGTTTGGAAATAGTTGCAGAACAAGTATTCGCGATACAAGGTTTAAAAGCGAACTTAAAAGTTGCTTAAAAATAATGTTTTGCACACAGAATGGGTACTAAAATTTGAAATTTGCAAGGATTTATTTTTCGAAGTGCAGAATTAACTCTGAGTTTTTACAATCAGTGCATGTCCGTTGCGATCCGGACGGTGTTTTTTATGCCCCCTGTTTTTTTAGAGGAACGTAAAAGTGATATCTCTAGAAAGCGTACTAGAGAAGTTTTTGACCTTTTCTTTTAAACTCTAAAGCAAAAAATGCCCTGCTAAGCAGGGCATTTTTAATTAGTGCTAAACTAAGTTTACACAGTCATCGGTACATCCATCAATAAAAGCTCTGCATCGGGGCTGTTGGCAGAAATGTTTATTTTATCTGTATCCCAAATGCCAAGGCCATCTCTTTCGTTCAGGGTTTGCCCGTCTATGGTTATGTCGCCTTTCAATACAAAAGCATACATGCCGTTACCTTTCTTTTTTATTTCGTAATCGGCACTAAAACCTTTATCAAAAGTGCCTATGCTAAACCAGGCATCCTGGTGTATCCACACCCCTGCATCATCGGCATTAGGCGATACTATTTGCTGCAGTTTATTGTGGCGGTCTTTAGAATCAAGGGTTATCTGGTCGTAGCGGGGCGTTACATTCTTTTTGTTGGGGAACACCCATATCTGTAAGAATTTGGTAAGCCTGTCTTTATTGCGGTTATACTCGCTGTGCTGTATGCCTGTGCCGGCACTCATCACCTGTATATCTCCTTTTTTTATAACGGCTACGTTGCCCATGCTGTCTTTATGCTCTAAGTCTCCTTCAAGCGGTATGGAGATAATTTCCATGTTATCATGCGGGTGCGTGCCAAAGCCCATACCGGCTTCTACTTGGTCGTCGTTCAAAACCCGCAATACACCAAAGTGCATTCTTTCGGGGTTGTAATAATTAGCAAAGCTAAATGTGTGGTGACTATCTAACCAACCGTGGTTAGCATGTCCGCGTGTGTCTGATTTGTGCAATACGGTGTTTGCCATAATATTTGATTTTGTGTTAGGTAAATGATTAAATCCAATGAGTTCAAGTTCTTTCAGTTCGTCAATGTCGTTTTTAAGTACATTGCCTATGGCGGATGCAGAGGCTACAAACATGCCGGTGCCCAGCAATCCTTTTTTTATAAAATCCTTTCTGTCCATTTTTATTTCTTATTTACAACACAAAGGTACATCCAACAGAAAGGTAAAAGCATTGAACCAGATTAAGAAATGAGGCTTTATGTTTTTGAAAGCCGTGTTCTTATTTTACTTAAAAACTCGGGCGACACACCTAAGTAAGCCGCTATTAAATGCTGAGGCACGCGTTGCGGTATGGTGGGGTATTTCTTTAAAAAATCCTGGTAGCGTTGCGGTGCAGGTTTTGATATGTTGGCTATCAGGCGGTCCATCATCGTCTCATAAGCCTTTTGTATCATCAGGCGGAAGAGCCTCTCGAACTTGGGTACTTTTTTAAACAGGGCTTCTTTTGATTTGTAATCTATTAAAAGTAATTCGCTGTCTTCTATAGTTTCTATAAACAGTTTGGCAGGTTGTTGCTGAGAGAAGCTGGCCAAATCGCTAATCCACCAATCCTCCACCGCAAAAAGCAAATCAACCTCAAAGCCATTTTCATCTACATAATAAACACGTGCACAACCTTTAATAAGATAGGCTTCAAAATCGCACTTCTCTCCGGCACGCAGCAAAAAGGATTTCTTTTTTACTTTTTTGTATTGCAATAAAGAATGAAAGTACTCTAGTTCTTCCTTAGTAAGCGAGATGCATTTGTTTACGTAAGTATCAATCTGCTGATACATGAACTAATGTACCTTTAGTTTATCCATCATCTCGTTGGCTATGGTATCGCTGTATATACCGTAACCATTAACCAGTACACCTTTTAAATTATGTTTAGGAGAAGATATAGCATACAGAATGGATTGGTCGGAAGGATTTGTTTCATCCTCAAACCGAAAAAATTTATCTACATGAAACTCATCATGAAAAATTTTAAAATCTCCGTTTCTGCATGCAATGCAGTTTTCCATCAAATTAAAATCTTCTGTATAGCCTTGTACTTTAAGTTGATTGATAGCTTCGCTAAGTGTTTCGTAATTTTCCATACCGTTTTATTTTTTATTGTAATGATATTTTAAAGCACCCGTAGGACATTTATCCACCTGCGCTATAATGGCTGCGGTATCGGCACCCTGCATATTTATCCAGGGTTTTTTATTTACATCAAAAACAGTAGGCAGTCCCATTACACATCTACCCGAGTGTTTGCAAAAATCAGGAGTCCACTCTACCGTAATCTCTCCGTTGGTATAGTTTATTTTTTTATCGCTCGTCTCTTCATGATACAGATAGGTTCTTATATCGGTAGTTCCTTTCAACAATTTTGATATAGGGCATTTGCCAGCAACTTCCAGTAGTTTATTTCGTTGCTCTTCGCTAATGTTGCTGTTAAAATGTATGTCTCTGTCTATAATGGTAAAAACCTCTTCTCCTTTAGTTTGCTGAAACAGGTTTACATTCACTTTAACCTCAGGTACATCCCAGCCTTTGTGGTCTATATACATTCTAAGGGTTGCCAGTGTGCACGAAGCCAAAGAAGATAACAATAAGGTAAAGGGGTCAGGCCCTAAATCTTTTCCGCCGTTTGCTACGGGCTCATCGGCAACCAATGTGCCGTTTCTCCACTCAATAGAAACTTTAAATCTTTCGGTACCTATCTCGGCATGTATGGGTTTTTCAAATTTATACGTCATGCGTTTTTATTTCAAAAATATACATTTATCATGTACTATATGCTAATCATTGGGGTAGAAAAGATTCCCTTTAAACAATTGATACCCCGTTAACATCTGTGGTCAAAACCTCGCTCATATAGTTAAAGAAAGGACGCAGCTTTTTAAACCCATCATTTACTTTGTTCAGGAAATCAGGGCTAAGTACTTCTTTATCAGTAAATGGATGTTTAAGAATAAATTGTTTGTGACGCAGCAAATCAATAGCAGGATGGTCTTTGGCATAACCGCGTGGTGCAGAGCTTAATTGTTCTCCAATTAGTTTTCCAAATGTTTTGGTCAGCGTTTTATCTGCAAGAAACTTTTGCCAGTCTTCATAATTTAAATCAATGTCCTCTCTTATTCTTTGCAAGTCATTAGGATTCGGTCCCCAAAAGCCTCCGGCTAAAAATGAATTGCCGGCCTGAATACGAAAATAATACCCACCCCGCAATTGCTTGGTAGCGCGTTTAAACCCACCACTCCAATGCGAGTTGTAGGGTGTTTTATCTTTTGAAAAACGAACATCCTTATAGATTCTGTACAAGCTTTTTTTACCGGAAGGGGTTTCAATGTTATCGTGCTTATTTAATTCCGCAAGCAAAGCATCTGCAAAGTCCACTATGTTATCATGTGCTTTGGTATAGGTATCCTTATGTTCATTAAACCAATCTCGGTTATTGTTTTTTGAAAGTGTTTTCAAAAAATCAACAGATTCCTTTCTTATAACAGCTGTGGCCATTATTTTGAATAATCAGGATACCAGTTTCTAAGTCTTACATCAATCGTTTTATTCCCGTCATTCACCAATTTTTTGAAAGCCTCTGTATCACTAAGGCCATCTTTTCCACGATAGTGATATGGATAAACAATAGCGGGTTTAAATTCAAGTACGGCACTTGATGCCTGATTTATATCCATGGTGTATGGTAAATTCATACATACAAAAGCAACATCAATATTCTTTAAGCTGCGCATTTCAGGAATATCTTCTGTATCGCCTGAAATATAAACCATTTTTCCACCAAGGTTTAAGATATAACCATTGCCACGACCTTTAGTATGTTTTGAGTCCGGCTCTTCGGGTAAATTATACATAGGAATAGCAGATATGGAAATGCCCTTTTGATTTGTGTTTTTACCATTATTAAGAATAACTACCCTATCCTTATACTTTGCAGGCAACTTATCTGCAACGGCCTGCGGTACAATAAATGTAGCTTTGGTTGTTTCAATTGTACTTAATGTTGCTGTATCAAGATGGTCTGGGTGTATATCAGTAATAAGGATAAGATCAGGAACTGCCATACCTGCGTATGCTTTTGCTCCACCATAGGGGTCAATATAAATAGTTTTTTTATCCCAGCTTAATATAAGTGACCCGTGAAATATGGGCTGAATAGTCAACATACCTTTGGATGTTTTTATCTGATCAGCCGCAGGGCGTTGAGCAAAAGATGAGTTAATAGTTGTATACAAAAAGAGCAATATGATAATGTATTTCATAAGAAATGGTTTTATTTTAAGCAAAGTTACAGATTGTATTTTAATCATTGATTGATACTTTTGTTCTACTTACTAAATGAGCTTCCATACTTTTATACCCTGTGATATTTTAAAACCCTTTGTAAAATCATTTGCTATAAGCGAAAATGAAAAAGCGGATTCATACAAGGTGTTACCCGATACAAGCATTGTAATGGGCTTTCAATATTCCGGTAAACTTTCTTATTCAGAAAATAATAACGCTGTTCCTTTAAGTTCGGCAGGTATTACCGGATTAAGAGATACCTACCGGATATTTAATAACTCAGAAAACACCAATACTGTATTAGTCATGTTCTCCGAAACAGGTGCGGGTATGTTTTTCAATCATTCTATGCACGAACTATTCGGGAATAGTTTTTCTTTAGATGATTTGATGTTGCGTTCACAAATGGATGTGGTTGCCGAGCAACTGAACGAAGCAAAAACCGATATTGAACGAATAAATCACGTTGAAAAATTTCTGATAGCTCGGATTAATCACAAAGCAAATGATGAACTGGTAAACTTAGCAGTTACGTTTATCAAACAACATGCAGGAAACATTAAAATTACAACACTTGTCGAAAAACTAAACATTAGCCAAAGCCAGTTTGAAAAACGCTTTCGTAAAATGGTAGGCGCATCCCCTAAGAAATTTGCTTCTATCGTTCGTTTAAAACATATTCTTAATACTTCATCAAAAAGAAACAGTCTAACTGAATTAGGTTTGGATGCAGGCTACTTCGATCAGGCACATTTTATTAAAGACTTTAAATCCTTTACCGGGGAAACTCCCGAGCAATTTTTAAAGAAAAAGTAAAAACAACGATTTTTTACAATTACAGCTTTTTCATTCTTCGGTTCTTTGCTGAAACAAAAACTAAAAGCAATGAACAGAATGAAAACCTATGACGTTCCGCACAAAGGATTGCGCAACGCATTATCACAACTGTCTTTATTGGCAGGTAAAACAAATTATGCAAACCAACAGGAAGTTGAACAACTTTATCGGTTAGGCACGGATGTTTTTAAAATTCTAACGATCCACGCGGCCGACGAAGACGAAGTAACGCTTGCTGAATTAGAAAAGCATTGCTCGGGTTGTTCCGATCATGATATGGAAGACCATAAAGAGATTCATGCGGTACAAGTTAAATTAGAAGCCTTACTATTGATGTTGTACAACGCTTCAAAATTAAACAACGACATAACGGCTGATGGAGCAGAGTTCTATCTTTCTTTAAGTGAGTTTCATGGTAAATATTTAGAACATACTGCCGAAGAAGAAAGAGTGACACAACCTTTGCTTTGGAAATTTTTCACAGACGAAGAATTAGCGTCGCACAGAGGAAAGATAATGGCAAAGAACCCTCCTGAAACTTTACTGATATGGTTTAGGTTTGTTATTCCAGCACAGAGTCATGCTGAAAGGGTTGGTTTGTTTACTGGATTTCAAAAGATGGCATCGCCTGAGTTCTTTGATAAAGGAATGAATGTTATAAAACAGGTATTAACCGAAGTGGAATATGCAGAGTTACAAATAGCACTATGCTATACATGGAGTTAATATATTGAATACCCCAGTTTTGCTTTTTATATGAAAGGTTGTAACTTTCGGAAAGCAAACCATGAATTCCGACAAGTTAAAAATTATTGAAGTTGAGAACAATACGGATAAACCTATTGGTACGGTTATCCTGCCAGAATTAGAACATTAATTAGTAGTTAGTAAATGTGCAAACAATTAAGCTAAATCAAATCTGTCAAGGTTCATAACCTTGTCCCATGCCGTTACGAAGTCCTTTACAAATTTTTCTTCTGTATCTGCGCTTGCATACACTTCAGCAATAGCCCTAAGTTCAGAATTAGAACCAGATATTAAATCTACACGGGTGCCTGTCCATTTCAATTTTCCTGTCTTACGTTCATGCCCTTCAAATACATCTTTAGTATCCGAAGCCGCCTTCCAAGTTATACCTAAGTCAAGCAGGTTGACAAAGAAGTCATTTGTAAGTGCCCCTATACGTTTAGTAAATACTCCATGTTTTGATTGATTCCAGTTCGTGTTAAGAACACGCATACCACCTATTAATACTGTCATTTCAGGTGCGGTCAAGGTCAACAGTTGTGCTTTATCAATCAGCATTTCTTCTGCCGAGGCTGTTTGCATTGGTTTGAGGTAGTTACGGAATCCATCAGCAAAGGGCTCAAGCACAGCGAATGATTCTACATCCGTTTGTTCTTGCAAAGCGTCATTTCTTCCTGCGGAAAATGGAACTTTTACCTTATGGCCTGCTTTCATTGCCGCATTCTCTATACCTGCACCCAGCCAAAACAATTAGGTCGGCTAATGAAACATACTTAACACCTTTGTTAAACTCCTTTTGAATCCTTTCAAGTGTATTCAGTACTTTTTTTAGCTGAGCCGGATTATTTACTTCCCAATCTTTTTGTGGTGCAAGACGAATACGTGCTCCATTAGCACCACCGCGCTTGTCAGAACCACGGAAAGTAGATGCCGATGCCCAAGCAGTTAATACCATTTGTGAAACGGTTAATCCAGATGCAAGTATTTTGAGCTTAAGGGTAGCTATGTCTTTATCATTAATCAGTTTATATTTAACAGCTGGTATAGGGTCTTGCCATATCAGCACTTCTTTAGGAACCTCTTTGCCAAGGTATCGGGTTATTGGCCCCATATCTCTGTGCGTGAGCTTGAACCATGCACGAGCGAACGCATCGGCAAATTCTTTAGGATTTTCATAAAAATGCTTTGAAATCTTCTCATAAGCAGGGTCAAATCGTAATGCTAAATCCGTTGTAAGCATAAACGGTGCATGTTTTTTTGAAGGGTCATGTGCATCGGGTACTAAACCTTCTCCTGCACCTCCCTTGGTTTCCATTGATGTGCACAGGCAGGACTCTTGGTTAGCTCCCATTCGTAACCAAACAGGTTCTCAAAAAAGTTATTACTCCATTTCGTAGGAGTTGTTGTCCAAGCTCCTTCAAGTCCGCTTGTAATGGTATCATCTCCATTTCCTTTGCCAAATGTATTTTTCCAACCAAGCCCTTGCTCTTCTATACTCGCAGCGGCAGGCTCTTTACCAACATATTTGCTTGGGTCGGCAGCACCATGTGTTTTACCAAAAGTATGTCCTCCGGCAATTAATGCAACCGTCTCATAATCATTCATAGCCATTCGTCTAAAGGTTTCTCTAATATCAATGGCTGCTGCAAGCGGGTCAGGATTTCCATTAGGCCCTTCCGGGTTAACATAAATAAGCCCCATTTGCACAGCACCAAGCGGATTTTCCAATTCTCGGTTGCCTGTATAACGCTTATCATCTAACCACTTTTTTTCACTACCCCAATAAACATCTTGCTCAGGCTCCCAAACATCTTCACGCCCTCCGCCAAAACCAAATGTTTTAAGTCCCATCGACTCAAGGGCACAATTACCCGCAAGTATTATCAAGTCTGCCCACGAGATTTTTTTACCATGTTTCCTTTTTAATGGGCCATAGAAGTAGTCGTGCCTTATCAAGATTTGCATTGTCAGGCCAACTGTTCAAGGGCGCAAAACGTTGTGTACCTGAACCGGCACCGCCGCGCCCATCAGATATACGATAGGTGCCTGCACTATGCCATGCCATTCTTATAAAGAATGGGCCGTAATGACCATAGTCAGCCGGCCACCAATCTTGAGAGGTTTTCATTAATGTAAAGATGTCCTTCTTTACGTCCTTTAAATCAAGACTCTTAAACTCCTTTGCATAATTAAACTTCACATCCATCGGATTAGACAGGGAAGAATTTTGACGAAGTACATTTAATTTAAGTTGATTTGGCCACCAATCATTATTTGTCGTTCCACTACCGGCAGTTTGTTTCATTTGTCCATGTGGAAAAGGACATTTGCCAGAAACGTTTGAATTTGTTTTATTATCCATAATAGGCTTATTAAATTATTTGTTAAGGCAAAATTGCATATAAATGTTGGGTAAATGTACTAATAGTAAAATGCTTTATAAAAACGTTGCTTCTCCAAGTTTAATCACAATAAAGTTTCCATTCCAACAAAAGTTTTTCAAGAAAATGAATCTGCTACTATTTGGTTAAAAACATTTCAAAAGGGTGAAACTAAAAATGATTAATAAAAATCCGTGATACATGTAAGATTCCCCTTTAAGTGTGTAACGCTTTAGAGATTACCTATCTCAACCTTTGCATACAGATTATTTATATCATTTAACTTAAAAAGAAAAGCCAATGAAAACACAAGGATTAAATTTATTTATTGTCGATGATAATAAATTAGCTGTTACAAATCTTCAATATTATCTGCAAAACAAGTTTGGAACCAGTATTAATGTATCAACCTTTAACGACGGAGAAAGTTGTTTGGCAAAAGTTGATAAAGAAACAAATATCGTAATCCTGGATTATTTTATGAAAGGTAAAAACGGCTTGGACACTTTAAAATCTATTAAAACCATTAATCCTAAAACGGAAGTTATTATGTTATCCGGTAATGAGGATATGGCACTAGCCATAGAAACATTTAGAGCAGGTGCCACCGATTATGTAATAAAAGGAGCCAGCGCATTAAAAAAAGTTACCAAAGTGGTTCACAGCATCATTACAGCACCCATGAGGCTTTTGGTTGATGAGTTTCGTGTATCAAAATACATGGCTATATTCCTTATAACCTTTGTACTAATGGGAATTGCAGTAGTAATTGGTATGCAGTTTCTGAACCGCTAACCCAAATGTGTGAATTATGTAACTCTTTTATGAAGTAATGTAAATATAGTTGCTTAACATTGGTCAACTTCGTCCCTGCCTGATTTAAAAAAAATCATTTTGAAATTATACATTAAATATATGGTAAGTAACCGCTGTAAAATGGCAGTTAAAGAGGAGCTTACCAAACTTGGCTTGCATTTTATTATTGTTGATTTGGGGGAAGTGGAGATTATGGAAACCATTTCCACACAACAATTGGAAGAATTGAGGATAGCCTTGCGTAGTTCAGGGCTTGAATTAATGGATGATAAACGAGCTGTGTTAATTGAGAAAATAAAAAATGTAATCACAGAAATGGTTCATCACACAGATGAATTGCCTAAAATGAATTACTCCGATTTTATAAGTGAGAAGTTAAAGTATGATTACACTTATTTATCAAACATATTCTCAGAGGTAAAAGGGATTACTATCCAACAATTTATTATCATACATAAAATTGAAAGAGCAAAAGAGTTGCTATTATATGATGAGCTTAACCTTACCGAGATTTCGTACAAACTACATTATAGTAGTGTAGCGCATTTATCCAATCAGTTTAAAAAAGTTACAGGTTTAACCCCATCTCATTACAAGCAGTTAAAAGACAAAAAACGAAGCCCTATTGAAGATATTGGCAATTCAAACGATTTAAATTAGTAAGAAATTAAATGGTAAAACAGAAAAAATCAAATGAATTAGATACTGCCAATAAGGAAATTGCCTTTCAAGGCAAGGAGAAAGAAAAGCGTGCGGCAGAATTAATCATTGCAAATAAGGAACTTGTTTTTCAAAATAAAGAAAAGGAAAAACGGGCTGCTGAATTAGTTATTGCTAATAAAGAACTTGAATTTCAGAATAATGAAAAGGAAAAACGGGCTGCTGAATTAGCTATTGCGAACAAGGAGCTTGCTTTTCAAAACGATGAAAAAGAAAAACGAGCTGCTGAGTTGGTTATTGCCAATAAAGAGCTTGAATATCAAAACAACGAAAAAGAAAAACGGGAAGCAGAGTTAAGAATTGCCAGTTATGCCCGTAGTCTTATTGAAGCAAGTCTCGACCCATTGGTTACTATAAGTGCGGATGGAAAGATAACCGATGTAAACGAGGCATCTATCAAAGTTACAGGCATTAAACGCGAAAACCTGATAGGCACTGATTTCTCCAACTACTTTACAGAACCGGAAAAAGCACAGGAAGGTTATAGACAGGTTTTTGAAAAAGGTTTTGTGTCAGATTATCCTTTAACCATTAAACATAAAAACGGAAAATTAACAGATGTATTATATAATGCCTCTGTTTATAAAGATGATAAAGGGCAAGTTATAGGAGTTTTTGCAGCTGCCAGAGATGTTACAGACCAAAAGAGATTTGAAAAAGAATTGATAGAAGCAAAAGTTTTTGCCGAGTTGGCCACTGAGCTTGCCGAAGAAGCAAAACGAAAAGCAGAAAGCGCAACAGTAATAGCAGAAGATGCCGTTAAAGCTAAACAACAATTTTTATCGAACATGAGCCATGAGATACGTACACCCATGAATGCTATCATAGGGTTTACAAAAGTGGTTCTTAAAACAGATTTAACAGCAAAACAAAAAGAATATTTAACCGCTATAAAAATGAGCGGTGATGCCTTAATTGTACTCATTAACGATATACTGGATTTGGCAAAAGTAGATGCAGGAAAAATGACTTTTGTACAAACACCTTTTAAAATGGCTGCATCGTTATCCGCCATGCTTCATTTATTTGAAACAAAAATTCAGGAAAAGAATTTAGAGCTGGTCAAAGAATACGATAGTCGTATTCCCGAGGTATTAGTTGGAGACCCGGTACGTTTACACCAGATTATTTTAAATTTAGTAAGCAACGCAGTAAAGTTTACCACCACCGGAAAAATTACAGTAAGTGTTCGTTTATTAAATGAAGATGCAGAAAAAGCAACCCTTGAATTTGCGGTTAAGGATACCGGTATTGGAATACCCGAAAATAAAATAGATAAGATATTTGAAAATTTTCAGCAGGCAACCAGTGGCACATCCAGGTTATATGGCGGAACAGGTTTAGGACTTGCCATAGTAAAACAGTTAGTAGAACCACAGGGCGGTAGCATACATGTGAAAAGCAAAGTTGATGAGGGCTCGACATTTAGTTTCATATTAAGTTTTTTAAAG
The DNA here is from genome assembly GCA_963763345.1 of uncultured Candidatus Saccharibacteria bacterium. Taxonomy (GTDB): domain Bacteria; phylum Bacteroidota; class Bacteroidia; order B-17B0; family Aurantibacillaceae; genus PALSA-968. The sequence continues at coordinate 58,510 of CAVXOV010000044.1, read as the reverse complement.
ACCGATGCTGAGGCTGAATTAGAAGTAGAACCGGTAGAATTAGATACAGAAATTAAACACATAAAAGTATTGGTAGTTGAAGATATTGCCCTTAATCAATTACTGATGAAAACGCTGCTGGATGATTTTGGTTTTGAACGCGATATAGTAGCCAACGGAAAATTAGCTGTGGAGAAACTACAAACAAACTCCTATGATATTATTTTAATGGATTTGCAAATGCCCGAAATGAATGGCTTTGAGGCTACTGAATATATTCGTAATAAAATGAATTCTAAAATGCCTATTATGGCTTTAACTGCCGATGTAACTACCGTGGACTTGGCAAAATGTAAGGCCGTTGGCATGAATGATTATATAGCAAAGCCGGTGGATGAAAAATTATTATACAGTAAAATAATAGGTTTGGTTAAAAAACCTGCGATCATGAAACCTAAAGAAATTATTAAGTAAAAAGATAATATAGACCTACATTATTTAATGCACCGTACCAAATCAGACCCAAAGCTGATGATGGAAATGATTTCGCTTTATCTGGAACAAACCCCCCTTTAATACTCGCTATGAAAGAGGGTTTAAAGGATAAGGACTGGCATTCATTATATGCAGCAGTACATAAAATGATACCTTCCTTTTCTATAGTAGGTATTAGTGTAGATTTTGAGAACATGGCAAAAAAAGTGCAGGAATTTGCCAGCACACAGTTAGAAGAAGATGGAATATCCGATATGGTGCTGCAGCTTGAAACCGTTTGCACACAGGCATGTAAAGAATTGGAACAGGAATTTAATACTATTAAAAACACAAGCTTATGAAAAATGAGAAGATAAAACTTTTCTTGGTAGATGATGATGCCGTATTTTTAAAATCATTGGAAATAGAGTTTCTGCACCATGCCGATTTTATTATTGAAACATTTGCTACAGGAGAACTTTGCATGGAAAACCTATCACATAACCCCGATGTAATTATTTTAGATTATCATTTGGATGGCATTAATAAAACTGCCATGAACGGCATGGAAACGCTTGATAAAATTAAGAAGTACAACCCCGATATTCCTGTTGTGATGCTATCCTCTCAGGATAAGATTGATATAGCCATAAATTGCATGCACCACCGTGCATTTGATTACGTAGTAAAAAGCGAGACGGCTTTTGTACGTCTGCAAAAAATCATTACCACAGTCTTCCGTTACAAAAAAATGGAGAAAGAATTAAAGTGGTATATGGAACGTATATAGTTCCTACTTATCAACTTGTTTTCTTCAATACGTGAATAATGCAACTTGTTTCTAAAGTTGTGTAACACTTCCCACTTCAATTAGCATCAATTTTGTAGCTGCGAAAATTAATTCGCACTTAAAATTTAACTAATGAAAAAAAACTTATTTACGTTTGCCAGTACATGTATTGTTGCAAGCATTTTATTATCTTCTTGTTCCATGACCAAGCGCCATTACACAAATGGCTATTACGTTAGCCATACTTCAGGTAAACAAGTTGAAGCGAAGGCACAAGATCAAACAGCCCAAAAGAAAACAAAACCTTCCTTATATACCGTACAAAACGCAGCAGCAGAATCTAATTTAGATTATAATAACAAGCAAAGTCCTATAGTAGAAAACGGCGCTATTACAGCAAGTAATAAGCAGGAAGCAAGCAAGCCTCAATTTACTCAAAATACAAAACATCACGCAAGTTATATAGCAACTGTAATTCCTGTGCAAGCTAAAACCGCATTATCTCATACTAAAAAGACAACTGTAGAAACGGCTGCAGGTGATGTGCTTAGTTTATTTTGGATAGTTATTTTAATCTTAGTCATTCTTTGGCTTGTAGCGCTCCTTACCGGTGGATGGGGACTAGGCGGGTTTATTTATTTACTGTTAGTAATTGCCTTAATACTATTAATCTTATGGTTGTTAAGAATTATATAAACCAAGGTAGACAAAACCAATTTATATTTTAACATTGATAATAATTTCATTAACGCAAAGAAAAGCTTAAACATAGTACGATTGGTTGTTTGTATTTATTGCATCACGGAACTACTACCGCTGGTGCAATAAGTATTTACAGGCAATAGTAACAAATAAGTATATGCGTGAATAATGTAAGTTATACCCAGGCTTATATAACACAAAAGCATTTCAAGCGCCGCACCTTTGTACTGTTGCGAAAATTCATTCACAATGTAATCTCACATAAAATGTCAAACACAGAAACACCTACCAAAAAAGAACAGTCAACAACTCCTACTGCAGAAACTAAAAAGGGAATTGAGAATCACATTCAGGCTGCAAAACATCTTGAAGAAGCATCAAAACTTCATTTAGAAGCGGCTAAACATCATGAAGCGGGTAATCATGATAAGGCTTGTGCTAGTACTGTTAAAGCACAAGGACATACCTGCCTTGCAAACGAAAAACAAAAAGAAGATGCCAAGCATCATGCATTAAACAACTAAACGCTGTTTATGTAGTTTTTAGGTTTTATTATAAAAGCACCTTCGTTGTATAATGAAGGTGCTTTTTTATGTGAATCATGTAACTATTGCCCTCCATTATGTAACATATCTTGGACATCTCTGGCTCACCTTTGTAGTGTGAAAATAAATTCACAGCTAACAAAAAAACAATGAATTATTTAACTGAATTAAAAGGAAACTGGAACGATATAAAAGACAGATTGAAAAACAAGTTTACGCTGCTTACCGATAATGATTTATGGTTTGTAGAAGGCAGCAGCAGGAGATGTTATGCCGTATACAAGTAAAGCTTGGTAAAACCCATAAAGAAATGAACCAACTTATTTACGATTTATAAATAAACCTAAACGTATCACTATGAGAAAACAAGACGATTCTAAACCCGAAGGCTTTTACCGCGAGTTTAACATCAATGCAAAGAATATATTATTAATGTGTGCCATTGTAATAATAGTTGTGGCTTTACTTATAAACCATTTTAAATAGATATAATATGAAAACAAGATTAATTATCATCGCAGTTTTACTAAGTATGTTTTGCACATCGTGCGTAGTAGTAGAAAATGGACACCGTCATCGTGGATGGGGACATCACCATTAGAATTAAGTAACATGACTACATTTTTAAAATTCCCTTTGTTTGTAAAGGCAACCTTTTTTATCATTGGACTTTATGCTTTGGTAAGTATGCTTTATATAGGGCAGGAAATTATTGTACCTGTTATTTATGCCACACTTTTTGCCATCTTGCTCAATCCGGTGGTAAATCTTTTGATGCGCTTAAAACTGAAAAGAATACTGGCCGTTATCATTACCTTGTTGCTGGTGTTTGCACTCATCACATCCTTGTTTGTTTTTTTATCTTCACAAGGCAGCAAGTCCGGCGCATCCTTATCCATCATCATTGATAAGTTTTATCTATTGCTTAACCAATCAATAGCCAATTTCTCTGTACGGTTTAATGTAAGCGTGGGCTCTATTAACGATTATCTAAGCAAAACAAGAGTAGAAGTTTTAAGTCATCTTAGTCAGGTAATAGAAACAACTATTAATGCGGTGGGCAGTACATTGCTTGTCCTGCTGATACTGTTTATGTACATCTTTATGATTTTGTTTTACCAACCTCATTTTATGGAATTCATTCATAAGCTTTGGGGCAAAACATACGGCAAAGAAGTAAGCGAATTTCTTGGCAGCACCAAATCACTTATTCAAAGTTACCTTACGGGCTTACTTATAGAAGCAGCCATAGTTGCCACTTTATATGCTACGGGGCTTTTAGTAATCGGTATTGATTATGCTATTCTCTTAGGCATCATAGGTGCGTTGCTTAACATCATTCCTTACCTGGGTGGTTTAATTGCGGCATCTATTTATATGATAGTTGCTTTTACCACTAAAGATTCCGCTTCGTATGTATTGTGGGTTTTAGTGCTTTTTGTAGTAGTGCATTTAATAGATAACAGTTATATCATCCCCAAGCTGGTAGCCTCTAAAGTAAAAATAAATGCTTTTGTGGCTATTACCGCCATACTTGCGGGAGGCGCCTTATGGGGTGTGCCGGGCATGTTTCTGGCCATTCCGTTAACAGGGGTTATTAAACTTATTTTCGATAGAATTGAACCATTAAAACCATGGGGCTATTTTCTTAGCGACACTACCCCGCCCGTGCTTAATTTAAAAGCAAAAGCTGCAGCCAAAAAATAAACCTATCTGCAACTTATGTAATATATACACAGTATCGTGTAACAATATTCCAGCTATGTACACGCATCTTTGTATCGCGAAAATCCTTTCGCACTTAAAATAAAAACATGAAAAAAACCTTAGTTAAACTACTGTTCTCCGGAATAGTTTTATTCAGTGCATCTTCAGCATCGGCACAGATATATGTAGATGTGCGCCCTGTAGCACCCATAATTGTAAGAACCGCACAACCCAGCCCTGCGCATGTATGGATTGATGAAGAGTGGGAACCAAACGGCAGTGCTTATAGATATGGCGGCGGACGCTGGGAAACCCCACCTCATTATGGATATACGTACCGACAAGGGTATTGGAAACGCCACGACAGAGGGCATGAAGAATGGGTGCATGGCGGTTGGAGAAAATAAACAACATCTTACATACATATAACAGCAAAAGTAATTCATTTATAAAATGAGTTGCTTTTTTGTTTTGGGCCCCACAGCTGTAATCGGCGAGGATTTGAGCGTAAAGCCCGCCTTCGCATTTCGACAAGCTCAATGTACAGCGCTGGAACGCCCCCATAAAATATGTGAATGATGTAAGTTGTTACAACAAGCATGTAACACTTGCAGATACTTAGTACCTCACCTTTGCCCTGCGAAAATGTTTTCGTACTAAAAAAAACACAATGAAACATCTGATGAAAAAATCAAGCCTCTTTATGCTTATTATAGTTGCCATGCTCTTTGCAAAAACAAATACAGTAGCGCAGGTATCGGTGCAAATAGCTATAGCACCACCCATGATGCCTGTATACGAACAACCTGCCTGCCCTGTAGATGGCTATTTATGGACACCGGGTTATTGGGCTTATGGCGATGGCGGATATTATTGGGTAGAGGGTGTGTGGCTTTACCCTGCACAACCTAACTTTTTATGGACACCCGGTTACTGGGGTTATGCAGGTGGTTATTATGGCTGGAATGTTGGCTATTGGGGTCCGCATATTGGCTACTACGGTGGTGTATGCTACGGGCATGGCTATGATGGCGAAGGCTATTCGGGTGGAAGATGGGAAGGCGGTTCTTTTAGATATAACAGAGAAGTGAGTAATGTAAACGTGAATGTGGTACGCAATACCTATGCCGACAAATCTGTGATACATAGCAACTCAGGAAATCGTTCAAGCTTTAATGGAGAGGGTGGTATAACCGCAAAACCAACTGAGAATGAGCGCATGGCCATGAATGAAAGTCATGTTGCACCAAATTCGGTACAAGTAGCGCATGAGCAAACTGCCAATAAAAACAATCATGCATCTGCTCCTATAAAAAGCACTTCGGCAAATAAACAAACAAGGGCTGTAAACACAACACCAACCAAAACAAACGTTGTACCCAAACAACAAAATAATGTATCCCGACAAAACAAACAGGTTAGTCAACAACGTAATGCACCTCAACAACAACGTCAGGCTCCTGCACAACAAAACAACGAGCCTGTGCAGCAGCATAATGAAGTGGCACAACAACATAGCGAATCTAAACAACAAAGCACTCCTCAACAACAACACAGTGCACCACAGCAGCAACATAGTCAGGCACCACATGGTGGTGGCGGTGGTGGTCGTAAGAAATAAGTAAGAGTTACATAATTAAGGAGCCCTTCCGTTAAAGCGGGAGGGCTCCTTAATTATAATATGTGAATGATGTAAGGGTTATAGTGTATTGTGTAACAGCAACGCATTTAGTAAGCTCAACTTTGCATCGTGGAAATTACTTCACAACCAAATCCAAATAAAATGAAAACAAAAAATGTAATAACAACAATTGCCATAGCCTACGTGGCATTAATAGCGGGATGTAAAAAAAACACTGCTACTACAACATCTTCGGGAACAACTCCGGTTACAAATCCAATTGTAATACCCGTTCAAACAACGGTTCAATCGAAAGTGCCACTTGCCAGTGATTCTAACTTTGTAATTATTGCAGGTTCAGCCATTAGTAGTACGGGAGCAACTACAATTACAGGTAATTTGGGCTTAAGCCCGGGTTCTTCAGTTGGTGGGTTTCCTCCGGGAATATTAAACGGAACGGAATATATTAACGATCCTATAGCCAGTCAGGCAAAACTTGATTTAACAGCAGCCTATAATAATGCTGCCGGCAGAACTTGTACAGATATAGTAACCTTATCAGGTAACATAGGAGGGCTTACTCTTACGCCCGGACTTTATAAATCAACATCTTCTATAGCCATATCATCGGGCGACCTTACATTTGATGCAAAGGGAAATGCAAACGCTGTATTTATTATACAAATAGCTTCTACCCTAACTACCACATCGGGTCGTAAAGTTATCTTAAGCGGAGGAGCTTTAGCATCTAATATCTTTTGGCAGGTAGGCAGTTCTGCAACGTTTGGAACTACTTCTGTTTTTAAAGGAACGGTTCTAGCAATGCAATCTATTACTTTTGATACAGGAGCTACACTTGATGGAAGAAGCTTAGCAAGTATTGGCGCAGTAGTTATGCAAGGCAATACCCTTGTAAAGCAGTAAACATTTAGTAAGATTATAGAAAGAGCGTTGTTTAATAGACAACGCTCTTTTTATGTCTGCAAAACTGCCACCATAAAACAGATACGTGAATAATGTAACTTATTTACCGGCTTGTGTAACACAAAATGCCTTAAAGCAAATCACCTTTGTGCGGTAGCAATGAAGCTGCAAACTAAAAAATAAAATTATGTATTACGATGGTTATCATTTTGGAGGAATGCACTTAATGTGGTGGTTTATTTGGGGCGTTATGCTTTTCTGGATATTCGCCACACCTTTCTATGTTCCGGGTCAGGAAAAGAAAAAAGGTTCTGCACTTGATATTTTGAACAGGCGTTTGGCTTCGGGCGAAATTAAGAACGAAGAATACACCGAGAAGAAGAAATTAATGGAAGCAGCTTTAACTAAGTAAGCCACACGAATTAAAAGTAAACCAATAGAATGAGTAAGCCGTTAAAATATATAAACAGGAAATACTTACTCATTCTATTGACTTTAATGATAAACGTTAGCATATATGCACAAACTGCAAAAGACTATTACACATCAGGAAACACCAAATACCTGGTAGGAGACTACAAAGGTTGTTTACAAGATAATACTAAAGCCATAGAGTTGGACTCTACAAATGCCAATGCTTATTTTAGCAGAGCAGAGGCTAAAAGCCAATTGTTGGATTATAATGGTGCCCTGCTGGATTATGACAAAGCAATAACCCTGAACCCTAACTATGCCAAGGCATATCTTAGAAGAGGAAATACCAAAACCATTGTCGGAAACTTTAAAGAAGCTATACTTGATTATAACAAAGCCATTGGATTAAACTCTAAAGATGCCAGTGCTTATTATAACAGAGCAGATGCGGAAGCCAAGGTAGAAGATTATAAAATGGCTATACTTGATTATACTAGGGTAATCGAATTAACTCCAAAAGATGCCACTGCCTACGTAAACAGGGGTTTATGCAAAGAAAAAACAAGAGATACAAAAGGTACTTGTGCCGATTGGCTAAAAGCAAAACAGCTAGGAAGCATGGATGCTAATAATTTACTAAATCAATTTTGTAAGGGGTAAGACTTTGCGTTTTAAATTATGATAGAAAAACTAATTCCTATTACACAACATTCCGAAGAAACGCTAAAAAGGTCGGTTGTAAAAACTATCAGCTACCGAGTAGTTATATTAATTCTGGATTTTGTTTCCATTTATTTATTTACGGGGCAGGTAAAAGTAGCTATTGGCTTTATGCTGGTAAGCAATATATATACCACCATTGGTTATTTTATTCACGAGAGAATTTGGGGTAAAATAAAATGGGGAAAATTAATTTATAAGAACGCAAATGCCAACTGATTTAAAAACAGCAAGTGAAAAGCCTTTGAAAAAGGTAATAGAGCATATTGAAAACAGTTATATAAAAAACATAAGAAACTTTTTTGAAGAAGTTACGCTGTTAACCCGATTTACTTTTCGTTTCTTTAAAACAGCTGTTAAACCTCCATTTGAGTTTGCCGAACTTATCAAGCAAGCTTACTTAATAGGCTATAAATCATTTCCCTTAGTAGCTATTACCGGATTTATTATGGGACTTGTATTAACCATACAATCGCGCCCAACGCTTGCAGATTTCGGTGCAGAATCGTGGTTACCCGCTATGGTAGCTGTTTCTATTATCAGGGAAATAGGTCCCGTAATTACTGCCTTGATATTTGCCGGAAAAGTAGGCTCGGGCATTGGGGCAGAATTAGCTTCTATGAAAGTGACTGAGCAGATTGATGCCATGGAAGTTTCAGGAATGAATCCTTTTAAATATTTAGTGGTTACAAGAATTGAAGCCGCTACATTTATGTTGCCCATATTAGTAATAGCTGCCGATGCTGTTTCGTTATACGGTGCTTATATCGGAGTAAATTTAAAAGGAGACGTAAGTTTTCATTTATTCTTTTTACAGGTCTTTGAAAAACTAACTTTTTCAGATGTTTTCCCTGCTTTTATTAAAACAATCTTTTTTGGTTTTGCAGTTGGGCTAATAGGTTGCTACAAAGGTTATAATGCCAAGAAAGGAACCGAAGGGGTTGGACAAGCTGCCAATGCAGCTGTTGTACTTGCTTCACTTGCGGTATTTGTTTTGGATATGATTGCCGTGCAACTAACCAGTTTATTCGATTCGTAATGGAAACAATCGTTACGGAAATAGAACACTTAAGCAAATCATTTGGCAGTAATCATGTACTAAAGGATATCAATTTAAAAATTGAAAAGGGGGAGAACCTAGTTGTGTTTGGTAAATCGGGTAGTGGTAAATCGGTTCTTATAAAATGTTTGGTTGGTTTAATTCAACCTGATAAGGGTAACGTGGTTTTATTCGGTAAAACCATGTCTAATTTAAAAGATGATGAATTAAATGTACTAAGAAAAAAGGTTGGCTTCCTGTTTCAAAGTGCTGCTCTATATGATTCTATGACCGTTAGAGAAAACCTTGAATTCCCGCTTCGCGATTCAAAAATTAAATCAAAAGAAGAAACCGAGGCATTGGTTATAGAAGTATTAAAAAGTGTGGGGTTGGAAAATGCCATTGATAAAATGCCCTCTGAGCTTTCAGGAGGTATGAGAAAACGAGTTGGCTTGGCTCGTACTTTAATATTAAAACCGGAACTCATCCTGTATGATGAGCCCACAACTGGCTTAGACCCTATTACATCTAAGGAAATCAGTAAACTTATTTTAGATGTGCAAAGCAAATACCATGCAGCCAGTATTATTATTACGCATGATGTAGAGTGTGCACGCATTACTTCAAACAGAATGATCATTATTAAAGATGGAGTATGTTTTGCCCAAGGAACTTTTAAAGAATTATCAGCATCAACAGATGAATGGGTATGCTCATTCTTTGAATAATAGTAAAAAAATGAAACAATGAAAAAGACAGCAGGCAGTAAAATAAAACTCGGACTATTTGTTTCCATTAGTATTGCCCTATTTATTATGGGAATTTACTTTATAGGGCAGAGACAGCAATTATTTGGAAGTACCTTTAAAGTAAGCGCAATATTTAAAGACATCAGCGGACTGGAGGTTGGTAATAATGTACGCTTTTCAGGCATCAATGTAGGCGTGGTGGAAGATATTCAGCAAATAACCGACTCAACCGTAAAAGTGGATATGATTATTAATGAGCACAGCCGGAAATTTATTAAAATAAATGCCAAAGCCATTATAGGCTCTGATGGTTTGATGGGAAATAAAATTGTAGTCATTATTCCCGGAACAAGTGGTAAAAAAGAATTATCAAATAATGATGTTATTCAAACAGCACAGGCAATCAGCATGGATGATATTATGCTGAAAATAAAAGTAACTGCCGATAATGCCGCCATGATAACCGCAGATATTGCTGCTGTTATGCAAAATATTCGCGCCGGAAGAGGAACCATAGGAAAATTATTAATGGATAGTACCATGGCAGGCAATGTAAATGAGGCCATGTTTAATATTAAACAAGGCGCAGGTGGCTTTAATCAAAACATGAATGCAGCAAGCCACAGTTTTTTATTTAGAGGGTTTTTTAAGAAAAAAAAGAAGGACGAAAAGGCTAAGTAAGTAGAATGTGGTAATCATGTAACTTTTACCTTTTGTTTTATAACAACTAAAGGGCTTCAGCTTCTCACCTTTGTAGTGCGAATATAAATTCGCCTCTAATAAATTAGTATGAAATCAAAAACCATTTTAATCCTCGCACTTCTTATAGTTGTTTCTTTTGTTTGTCCTGCGCAAAAAAAGTATAAACAAATAACACATACTTCAGAACATGTAAAAACCTTTTCGGGTGAATTAACAGGATGGGCTGTTAACAGCAGTTATATATTTGAAGGTTTTTACCTACAGGTAGCTTGCACAAAATACCTAGTTATGTTTTCGCCAAACATGGGTAAAAAACTCGAGAAGGAAATTGAAAGAAAATACTATCCTATTTATAACCGGTGCTGAAGTAATACTTGCTTCGGGCGACAAGGTAATAAGATTAGTAAGCTTTACAGACGAGGATGGAAACATACATAATACTCCTACTGCTGCTATAATAAGAGAAAAAGTAGGCAAGGTTATGAAGGGGAAAAGCAAAATAAACGAACTGCAAAAAAACAATCAAGGCAAAGACGAAGGCTTTGTGCTTGATAATCAAATCATACTTCGTATGCCTTTGGAAAATATTGAAAAGATGAAAAAGATTGCCTTAGTAGGTACTACTATTTCTTATAGCGGAGAAAAACAAAAGTTGTCATCCGGCGAAGCAGCCCAAATGGATTATACCGTTATTTATTGCAATACCATGACCATTAACGGCAAAGAATATCTTACCAGATAGTTTATTTATAGGGGGTCTAAGGATAATAATATGTTATTCCTTATTTTAAGTAAAATATGTGATATATGTAAGATTATCTTCTAAGCATGTAACACTTTAAGACATCCCTACTCCCACCTTTGTACATCAATTATTTGTAATCTTTAAAAAAAACAATATGCAAACACAAGGACTAAACTTATTCATTGTTGATGACAACAAGATAATGGTAGAAACAATGAAACAATACCTTCAAAGTAGGTTTGGACGTGATATAAATATATCAACCTTTAATGATGGAGAAAGCTGTTTGGCAAAAGTTGATAAAGACACAAATATTGTAATCTTAGATTATTATATGGAAGGCAAAAATGGCTTAGAGGTTTTAAAATCAATTAAAGTCATTAATCCCAATACCGAAGTTATTATGTTATCAAATAACGAAAATATGGCTTTAGCTGTAGAAACATTTAGAGCCGGTGCTACAGATTATGTAATAAAAGGAGTTAACTCATGGGGAAAGATCAGTAAACTGGTTAATACAATTGTAACAGCACCTATGAGACTTTTGGTTGATGAGTTTGGTGTATCAAAGTTTATGGCAATTTTCCTTTTAACGTTTGTTTTGATGGGCATTGTAGTAGCTTGTGCCTTACATTTCATGAAATAATAAAACCGTGAATAATACAATTCATTCCCGAAGTTATGTAATTATATAAGGTATTAAAGCAGTCATCTTTGTATCCTCGTGAAAACTCATTCACGAACTAAATTTAAAAAAATGAAACCCAATATTGGTATTAGTGAAAAGCAATTAGAACATACCTCGTCTGTTCTATCAACTGTTTTGTCAAATGAAATGACATTATATGTTAAAACAAGAAAATCGCACTGGAATGTTACCGGAGAAAGTTTTATGGAACTCCATAAGTTATTTGAAGGGCAGTACAAACAACTGGAAGAAGCTATTGATGAAGTCGCTGAACGAATTGGAAAGCTGGGTCAGAAAACAATTGGCACTATGCACGAGTTTTCTAAACTAACTACTATTAAGGAAAGCCCCGGGGTATACGCTTCATCAAAAGATATGATTAAAGAATTACTTAAAGACCATGAAACCGTTATTGTTCAGTTACGTAAAGATATTGAGCATTGCACCGAAAAAACTAAAGATGCCGGTACAGCTGACTTTCTAACCGGACTGATGGAACAACATGAAACAACTGACTGGGTACTTGAGAAGGTACTTAAACTAAAGTAAATATTTTAAGGATAACACTTAGCGAAGCTATTGTAGTTTCCGCCTTAGTATCCTTTGCTCAGAAGTATAAACCCGGCGTTGTATTTAAACGCTTTATAAAAGCCCTCAGGTATAGAATTATCCTGTTTCTTTTTTATACTTCCTCTTTTACAAATGTTTTCAACCAAACAATAGCAGTTTCATTGTCAGGAAAAACTTTGGTTTGAATAGAAGGCTTGTTATGATCAACATAAAAGTCAACCAAAAGTTTATGCGCAAAAGAGTGGTAAGCTATCCCATCTGCCAGTGTATAAATGTTTGCATCCGTACCTGTAGAAAATATCCTCACTTCCTTATCAATGGTAGCAAACTCTCCGCAATCTATAAGCACCGGATATTTTTGTTTATTACCTAATGTACCCATAGCTTCAACTATTTTTATTGCATCGTTCAAATGCATTTCTCTGCCTTCTTTTATATGTATGTGCATAATGCCATCTGCTCTTAATTCAACACACGCTGTTTCTAATTCTACTGTTCCCATTTTGTTTTTTTTAATTTAATGATTACAAATACTAAGTAGCAAAGGTGAATACATCCAATAAGTAAAGTCTTACATATTTATTATATAAGCTTACATATATTACATGTTCTCTTTTGTTACTGAAAAAGTGTGAATGATGTAACTTAATGAAAGAGTTATGTAATATATAAGGACTTAAAACCCGACACCTTTGCGGAGTTGCGAAAATGTATTTGTAACCATAAATAAAAAAACAGATTATGAAAACAATAAATAAAGTATTTCTATCAATAGCCCTAAGCGGGTTTATATTATCAGGTTCTGCAATTGCGCAAGACTCTATTGTAAAAACACCTAAACAACAGGCAAAAGAAGCCAAGCAACTAAAGAAGGAAGATAAAGCTACTGCACAAAAAGGTCAGGATTTAAAAGATGCGCAACAAAACGCAGCTAAAAAAGAGCAGGGAGTTAGCGATGCGAAAAACAATGTGGATAAAAAAGCCGATAACCTTAGAAACGCTCAAAACAATGTGGATGCCAAACAGGATAAAGCAAATAAGGCACAATATAAATCAAATCAAAAAGAGGAAGAACTAAGCAAGGCCAACAGAAACGTAGATAAGAAAACAGACGAGAAGGCCGCAGCTGATAGAAAAGTAGATGAAAAAAAAGAAGCCGTAGAAAAAGATAAACAAAAAAGAGAAGCTGGAAAAACAACACCAAAAGGCTAAGCTGATATTTTATCATTTACACTTTCTAAATAAAAACATTACACAATGAATACCGTTAGTAATCCATCAATAAAACCCTTTATGAAAACACTTAATTTACTTTTCCTTATCTGCTTATTAAGCATTAGCAGTCTCCATGCCCAAAACAATACAAGCGCGGAAAAAGAATTTAATAATGCTGAAAACATATTTGCTAAAGTATATCATGATGGCAAGAATGAATCGCTTACCTATTCTAAAGAAGGGTATGTGGCGGCTCTTTCTATATTCCTTGATCTTTATAGAAGAGACACAGCAAATATGAATCTGGCTTTTAAGGTGGGGGTGTGCTACCTAAGCTCGAGAAAAGAAAGGGCAGAAGCCATCACTTATTTCAAAAAGGCATCCCGATCGGCTTCGAATAATTACAACGAAAGCTCTTATAAAGAAAAGAATGCACCGCTTATAACCTATAAATACTTAGGTGATGCTTATCATTTGAATTATCAGTTTGATAAAGCCATCGAAGCTTATGAGAAGTTTATGGCTATGATGACTGAAAATAAAAGTACAGATAAAACATTGCTTGATGAAGTTAGACGCCGTATAGAAATGTGTAAAACCGGAAAGCGTTTGGTAGCTAACCCTGTTAAAATAAACATACAAAACCTTGGAGGTAATGTAAACTCAGCTTATGCCGATTACTCGCCTGTTTTATCGGCAGACCAGAAGAATCTTTACTTTACTTCACGTCGCCCGGGTGGTGTAGGTGGAATGAAAGATGATGAAGGTAACTTTATGGAAAACATCTATGCAGCTAAAAAGACAGAAAAAGGTTGGTCTGTTGCGCAAAATATAGGCGCCCCGGTTAATACCGATGTAAATGAAGCAAGTGTTGGCATCTCTCCGGATGGGCAAACTATTTTAGTTTACAGAGATGATAACGGAGATGGAAATATATATAGTACCACATTAAATGGAGATAAGTGGACTACACCCGTAAAACTAAATGATAATATTAATACGAAGTACTGGGAACCCAGCGCATTCTTTTCGGCTGACGGAAACACACTTTATTTTACCAGCAACCGCCCCGGAGGGTATGGTGCAAGAGATTTATACACCAGTAAAAGAACACCCGGTGGCGATTGGGAAAAAGCTGTAAACATGGGTCCCTCTATAAATACACCGTATGATGAAGATGCTCCTTTTATTCACGCAGATGGAGTTACCTTGTCTTTCAGTTCTAACGCACACAATACCATGGGTGGTTTCGATATATTTACCACTATGTTGTCTAAGGATTCTGTTTGGTCAGAACCCATGAATGTGGGTTATCCTATCAACACCACCGATGATGATATTTTTTATGTGATTAGTCCGAATGGATTGATAGCTTATTTCTCTTCTTTCCGCGAAGGAGGCTTTGGAGAAAAAGACAATTACATGGCAACCTTCCTCGAGAAAAAAGAAACTCCGCTTACTATGGTAAAAGGTACTGTAATAGATGAGTTGGGCATACCTGCACAAAATGTAACAATAACAGTAACCGATAATGAAACCGAACAGGTGGTAGGTGTTTATCATGCCAACAGCAAAACAGGCGAATTTCTTTTTATACTTCCGCCCGGCAAAAATTACAACATTACCTATCAGGCAGATAACCATTTGTTCTACTCTGAAAACATGGAGATACCAAAGGAATCGAAATACTTTGAGATAAATAGAGAAATAAAACTGCCCCCTATTGTGGTGGGTTCAAAAAATTACACTCAACAATATTTTCTTCGATTTTGATAAAGCAACCTTACGCCCACTTTCTAATGTTGAAATAAAAAACTTAGTGAATATCATGAAAGCCAACCCAACTATGCATGTAGAAATTTCAGGACATACCGATAGTAAAGGCAGTGCTGCTTATAATCAGAAACTATCTGAAGATCGCGCACAATCTGTAGTAAGCCGTTTAATAGAAAGTGGTATAGATGCCAAACGTATGACAGCTAAAGGATATGGAAAAACTGTACCAGTAGCGCCCAATAAGAATAAAGACGGCAGCGATGATCCTGAAGGAAGACAATTAAACAGAAAGGTTGAATTTAAAATTACGGAGATTAATTAAAAAGAAACCATATAAATATGTTAACTAAAACAAAATACCATCCTGTTATCGAAGAGTTAATCAGGATGATAAAAGCAAATAACTGGCAGGACAGTTTTGAAAAAGCTATTAAAAAAGCAAACAGCTCAAATGCTCCTCTTTGAAAGAGATTAAAGACCTTGACAGTTACCTGAATTGGATAAATGATTTCCTGTATTGGGTTCCTTCAGAAACATCTACGGGCATGAGTGTGAACGACCATCTCTGCGCCTTTTATTTTATTGCCAGCCAGGAAACTCTTTTGCCTTTGCAGAACAAAGTAGTTCCACACAACAAAGCACTTCCACTTACTCCATTTTCTAAATGGATGGTAGATTATGCCAATGCGCTTGGAGCATTTCATGATATGCCTGAGTCATTGACGAAAGAATCTGAGCAATCATTTTATGACTCACCTTCTTATAATATGAAAGAATATACCACTTCACATGGAGGATGGAAAACATTCAATCAAATTTTTGCTAGACATTTTAAACCCGGGTATCGCCCCATAGCAGCCGTATCAGATAATTCAATACTAGTAATGCCTGCAGATTCTACCTTTAAAGGGCAATGGGAAATAAGAGCGGATTCTAACGTAACAGTTAAAAATCTGAATTGGAATATAAGTGAGATTGCCTTGAAGGAAGCCCTTATCAAGATCGTTTTGAAAACGGGATGTTTATGCACTCTTACCTAAGCCCGACAGATTATCATCGTCAGCATGCACCGGTTGGCGGGAAGGTTTTAGAAGCCCGTGTTATTCAGGGGCAGTCTATCAGGAAGTAGAAGCTGTAAAAGAAAATTTGGAAACACATTACTTTAAAACTTAAACGGGTTTATGATTCTTCTGATTTGGCAGGATACCAGTTTGCACAAACAAGAGGATTGATTGTATTAGATACTCCAATTGGGTTGGTAGCCGTTTTACCCATTGGTATGAGTCAGGTATCTTCTGTTATCATTACTGCCGAAGTGGGTGTTACCCTTCGCAAAGGAGAAGAGTTGTCTTACTTTCAATTTGGTGGCTCTGATATTATTTTGGTATTTGAGTCAGCCAGCAACGTTAGTTTAATTGCACAACCTATGGTGCATTATAAAATGGGAACTAAAATTGGTCAGGCTTATCCGGTTATATAGTTTGCCATATATGAGCAATGCCAAAAAAGAAAATTAAAGAGTGGTTAAAGAGATTATTTACTGCTGAAATTATAGGAACAGTAACCGCTGTTGCTGCTGCATGTATAACGCATCTTTTCTGAGAATTTAATTTTTATTGCATATGCAGGCTCTTTGGGGGAAGGCATCGGGTTCTATCTCAACTGTTTTTATTCAACATATTGTATTTCTTTTAAAGGACGCAGAAGAGAAAATCAAACAGTTACTTTTTCAGACCTCAGTAAAATTACAGGACATGTTATATTAGAATTTGGTCCGGCTGGATTAATTGACGGATTATTGTTGCGCCCGTTTTTTTTATACCTGTTCCCGATCCCTCCTAAAAAACTTTACACTTGGTATTTTAGTTGGTAAGATTGACGAGATATTACCTTCTATATTTTAGTGATATTCAGTTATGAAATACATAAGCGAAATAGAAAATACAAACTCCATGAATAAGATAATACCTAAGGGAAAACTACTCATCGTTGGCGGACACGAGGATAAAGGTAATGTAATCGGAGAAAACCTTACTATTCACAGAAGGAAATCAAAATCTCACTTGAAATTTTAGGTGCGCTTATATCTAAGATTGAAAGAGCCCATCATGTTATCGAAATTTATTGCTTCTGCTTCTTCTTTCCGGTAAAGATGGAGAAACTTTATATAGTTCCATTTAAACGAGAGGGCTTTACACAGGTCGGTATTATACGGTAGAAAATAAAAAGGATGAAAGAATTTCTTTTTCCATAAAATGTGTTCAGGGTGCACATATGTTTTCTTTACAGGCGGACATCAAACTAAACTTATTTCGCTGCTTGCTAAAACAGAATTATTGGAAGCTATTAAAAACAAATACTACTCCGATAAAGATTTTATTGTTGGAGGTACCAGTGCAGGAGCGATGGTTTTAGCCGAAACTTATAATTCCCGGGTGGTTTAATTGATCTTGCGCTTTATCTAGAGGAAGCATTAAAATAGCCAGAGGCTCTAATTTAATAAAGGGCATCCTTGTAGATACTCACTTTATTAAGCGCGGGCGTTTTGCCCGCTTGGCACATGCCGTTACATTAAACCCTTCCTGCTTAGGTATTGGTCTGGAAGAAAATACAGCCCTTATTATTTCAGAAGGAAACAAAGCTGCATGCATGGGTTCGGGTATGGCTATTCTTATTGATGGAAGTAAGATTGGTAAAACCAACATTCATAAGGTTAACACTACTACGCCTATTGTGGTAGAGAATTTAAAGGTTAGCATTATTGCCGAAGGCAGTTGCTATTTACTAAAAGAAAGAAAATTTCTGTCCTGAAGTTTTATGAAGGTAGACCATACTACTATTTCCAAGATATTTCCGTAAAGGCCTCCCATCGCAATTCCAGTATCTTCAACTCTTTAGTTAATTTAATATGGTAATCTATATCTGATTTTTTATTTGTTACCATCACAGTTTCTGAAGCCTTCTTTACTAATATCTTTTGTAAAGCGAGTTGTTTTTTAGTAAGGTTTTTCGCTAATGATACCTGTTTCTTTAATCGAGAACTGCTTGCGCCGATGAGTCTTTTGCTTATTTTTTTCAAGTGCTATCTATTTTTTTACATTTTTCTCTTTGGCAGTACCCAAAACTTTGTCAAGCCCCTTTTCTAATGCCCACTGTTTATTAAAATGTATATCGTATAATTTTTTTTCCGAATCTAACTGCTTTTCAAGATCATTCTTAGTAATTAATATGCTTTGTATTTCTTTAGAAATCTTATCCTCGGGTTTAAAGTTTGAGGTATTTTCCTTTTCCTTTTTCATGTAAAATTTTAAAAACAAATATAAAATAAAAAGATACTGTACAGCACACAGCCTTAATCAGCAGGATTTGTAACGTAAAGCTTGAAGGCGCATTTCGATAAGCTTAGTGTGCAGCACGCCGGAACGCCCAAACAAAAAATCCAATAAGTGATTGATGTAACTTAATTACAGGGATGTGTAACATATCCGCCTGCACTTGCTTGCACCTTTGCAGCATGAAAATGTATTCATCTATAAACTTAATTAAAATGAAAAGTAAACTATTTATTATAACGGCAAGCATCTATATTTTGTCGTTTTTTCCTAATGCCATATTCGGGCAGGCACCAACCTTAGGCGCAGCGGCAAACTTTGTGCTTTTTAGCACGGTGGGTGCAGTGGGCAACACGGGCATATCGCAACTTACGGGCAATGTGGGCACAAACAGTGGTGCCATAACAGGCTTTGGCAACGTAAACGGTGTTATGCACACAGCTGATGGTGCAAGCGGAACCTGTGCAGCAGATTTGTTATTGGCTTATAACCAATTAAACGCTGATGTGCCAACTTTTTTTCCGGCTCCTGCATTGGGTAGCGGACAAATTCTTACTCCGGGCACTTATTCTATTACGGGCAACACAACGTTAAACTCGAATCTTATTTTAAATGCAATGGGTAACCCCAATGCGGTTTTTATTATTCAGATAAACGGAACGTTTTCTACCGGCCCAAATTCTAAAGTACAATTAATTAACAGTGCCAAGGCATGTAATGTGTTTTGGAAAGTAGAAGGTGTGGTGAGTATGGGTACGGGAACTACGATGAGGGGAACGGTTATTGCAAACAATGCTGCTATTACCATGACTGCGGGCGATACACTTGAAGGAAGGGCATTATCTACATCGGGTGCAGTTAACGTAACCGGCGTATTGGCATACACACCTATTGGTTGCGGAAGCCCTTTGCTTACAGGGCCTATTGCTCCTAATCTTCTTACAACGGCTTGTTATGCCATATTTTCATCAGACGGACCTGTAACCAACGGCGGTATAACCAATGTGGTTGGCGATGTTGGAACAAATGCAGGTGGTACAACCACAGGTTATAATCCTTTATTGGTAGTGGGTACTATACATGCCGTGCCGGATGGTTCTACATCACAGTGTGCAACCGATTTGGGTGTAGTTTATAATTATTTAAACCTGTTGCCTTATGATATTGAATTATTATACCCTGCACAGTTTGGAAACAATTTGGTGCTTACACCGCATACGTATTTAATGAATTCGGCAGTAACGTTTACTGATACACTTTATTTAAATGCAGAGGGTGACCCTAATGCGGTATTTGTTTTTCAGGTATTTGGTGCATTCGGAACCAGTGTTAATTCAAAAGTTATTTTAATAAACGGTGCACAGGCACGAAATGTGTATTGGGAAATTAATGGTGCGGTAAGCATAGCTACCAATTCAATTTTTGCAGGAACTATTGTTTGCAACAACGGTGCTATAGATTTAGCAACAGGGGTTGTACTTAATGGACGAGCTCTTACTACTACAGGTGCTGTAAGTACCTCTGCAGTAGATGTTACCATGCCTCCGGGTTGCGGTATTCCTATTACAGGCATTACCACCCAACCAACCAATCAAACGGTGTGTTTGGGCAGTTCGGCAAGTTTTTCGGTAGCTGCAACAGGAACCGGTATTACCTACCAGTGGATGAATGGAACTACCATTTTAGTTAACGGAGGAAGTTTCTCCGGAGTAAATACAGCAACACTAACTATTAATCCGGTAAATGCTGCTGATACATCCTCTTTTTATAATGTAATAATAGCAGGCTCTCCTAATGATACTTCTATAAAAGTTTCTTTAAAGTTTACGGCTACGCCAACTATTACGGTACAGCCAAGCAATCAAACAGCATGTTCTGGCAATCCGGCAAGTTTTTCAGTAGTAGCAATAGGTACTGGTATTACATACCAATGGAGAAATGGAGCCACCAATTTAATTAACGGAGGAAGTTTTGCAGGAGTAAATACAGCAACGCTTACTATTAATCCTGTCAATTTATCTGACACGTCATCTTTCTATAATGTGGTAATAAGCGGAGGTTGTCCTCCTGCCGATACATCGATAAAAGTTTCTTTAAAGCTTACTGCTACACCAACCATTACAACACAACCAAGTAGTGAAACAGTGTGCGCGGGTAATTCGGGCAAGTTTTTCGGTTGCAACAACCGGAACGGGTATTATTTATCAGTGGAGACAAGGAACTGTAAACTTAGTTAACGGAGGAAATATTTCTGGTGCAACTTCGGCTACACTAGTTATTAATCCGGTAAGTTTAGCGGATGCTTCTTCTAATTACAATATTATCATAAGCGAAGCGTGTACTGCGGGTGATACTTCTATAGATGTTTCTTTAGTAGTAAACGATGCGCCAAGCATTACGTTACAACCTGTTAATGAAACCATATGCACAGGTGATACAGCGATTTTTACAGTAGTAGCAACGGGTTTAAACCTTACCTACCAATGGAGAAACGGAACTACAAACTTAGTTACCGGGGGAAACGTGTTGGATGCAACAGCTTCTACACTTAAAATTTATCCGGCAACAATTTCCGATACGTCATCTTTTTATAATGTGGTTATTACGGGAGGTTGTGCACCAAAAGATACTTCTATAAAAGTTTCTTTAAAAATTAATACACCTCCGGGCATTACAACACAACCTGCAAGTCAAACAGTATGTGCAGGTAGTGCAGCAAGTTTTTCAATAGCTACCACAGGCACTGGTATTATTTATCAGTGGAGAAACGGAACTGTAAACTTAGTGAACGGTGGAAATTTTGCAGGAGTAAATACAGCAACACTTACCATCAACCCTGCAAATTTATCAGACACGTCATCTTTTTATAATGTGCTAATAAGCGGAAGCTGTGCTCCAAAGGATTCTTCTATAAAAGTTTCCTTAATGCTTATTGCTACGCCAACTATTACCATACAACCCGCCAGTCAAACAGTATGTGCAGGTAGTTCGGTAAACTTCTCGGTTACTACCGTTGGAACAGGTCTTACCTATCAGTGGGAAAATGGAACAGTAAGTTTAATTAACGGAGGAAACATTTCAGGTGCAACTACGGCAACATTAACTATTAATCCGGCAACAATTTCTGATACATCCTCTTTTTATAACTTGGTGATAAACGGAACTTGTTTATCACACGATACATCTATAAAGGTTTCTTTAAAAATTAATTTACCGCCAAGTATTACTACACAGCCTGTTAGTCAAACAGTATGTACAGGTAGTGCGGTAAGTTTTTCGGTAGCGGCAACAGGAACAGGTATTACTTACCAATGGAAAAATGGAACGGTTAACTTAGTTAATGGTGGAGATTTTTCAGGAGTAAATACAGCAACGCTTAACATTAATCCTGCAAATTTATCTGATACTTCTTCTTTTTATAATGTAGTTGTAAGCGGAACTTGTTTACCGAATGATACTTCTATAAAAGTTTCTTTTAAAATTAATACCGCTCCAAGTATTACTACGCAACCTGTTAGTCAAACAGTTTGTACAGGTAGTTCAGCAAGTTTCTCAGTAGTCGCAACCGGAACAGGCGTTGTTTACCAGTGGAGAAACGGAATGGTAAACTTAGTTAACGGAGGAAATTTCTCGGGAGTAACTACAGCAACACTTACCATCAACCCTGCTAACTTATCAGACACTTCTTCTTTTTATAATGTAATGATAAGCGGAACTTGTTTACCGAATGATAGCTCTATCAAAGTTTCTTTACAGGTAAACCCATTACCAACCATTACAGCTAATGCAAGCACAGCAACTGTGTGTGCAGGCTCTTCAGTTATGCTTACAGGTGGTGGAGCTACTTCGTATACATGGACAGGAGGAGTAACGAACGGAATTGTTTTTATTCCTTTAGCTACCAATACCTATACAGTTACAGGTACCAATGGAAATAATTGTTCTAATACAGCAACCATAACCGTTACGGTAAACACGTTACCTAATGTAGTTGCAAGCAGTAATTCCCCGGTTTGTATAGGAGGTATAATTAATTTAAGCACGCCAACTATAATCGGAGCAACGTATAATTGGGCGGGTCAAACAGCTTTACTTCTACCAGTCAGAATCCAAGTCTTTCGCCTGCAACATTAATCGAAGCCGGAACTTATTCATTAACTGTTTCAATCGGTGTGTGTAGTTCTGCTACTTCAACGGTTACTACGCTGGTAAATAATTGTGGTATAGTTAACAATTCCGATTTAAGCGTTGTTAAAACAGTAAACAATGCGTATCCGCTGATTGGTAATACAGTAGTGTTTACTATAACAGCTACTAACCTTGGCCCTAACAATGCAACAGGCGTTATAGTTGGCGATAGCTTACAAAACGGATACAGTTATGTTTCATCTACAGCAACTATAGGTTCTTATAATTCATCGACAGGAATATGGACAATAGGTAATCTTAACGACGGAGCTTCTGCTGTACTAACGGTAACAGTAAAAGTACTTGCAGCAGGAAACTATGCTAACACAGCAGTAATACAAGGTAGCGGAATAGATACCAATGCGGTTAACAATATTTCAACTATCGTAACTTATCCAACAGATTTCTTTATCCCACAGGGGTTCTCTCCAAACGGTGACAATATAAACGATTTGTTTGTAATCAGAGGTATTGAATATTATCCGCTAAACACATTTACCATCTTCAATCGTTGGGGTGATGAAGTGTTTTCAGCAAAACCATATCAAAGACCTGGGATGGTAAATCAACAAAGGGCGTAAGAGTTGGAGGAGATGACCTGCCCGTGGGCACCTACTTCACATACTTGATTTAGGCAATGGTTCAGATATTTATAAAGGAACTATTTATTTAAACAGATAAAACAGTAAAACAAAAAGCACTCATAAAAATAAAACAAAAAAATGAAAACACTTAAAACCATAACATTCATAATACGGTTAAGCTTAGGGGGGCTAACCTTGCAAAAGCGCAGCAAGACCCAATGTGACACCCACTATACCTATAATAGAATAATGAGTTAACCGGCGCTACGCTGGAGCAGAGATCGCCTTACGGTAACTGCACTTTACCGCTCGCAATGGGTTGACTTTAAAGGTGCTCCTGTCAATCAAACAATAACCATGCATGCGCCTTTGCAAAATCAAAAAAAACACATTGGTTTAGGCTTGGCCATTTTCCAATGATAAGATTGGGCCTATAAATAATTCATCTATAGTTGGTGACTTTGCATACAGAATGAACCTGTCTAAAAAATAACATTGGCTCTTGGCTTAAGTGCAGGCATCAATATATTTCAGGCAAACCTAGTGCGCTTCAGTCAAACCTAACAAGCCAATATCAACCTTTCAAAATAACATTAGTAATCATATTACTCCTAATGTTGGTTTTGGTGCATATTATTACAGAGAACATTTTTATGCGGGTGTTTCAAGTTTAATTTATTACAAAACAATTACTCCTCCATAACTAGGTAACGGAAATGCTTTAAAATAGGACAACAACAGAGAAGCTATTATTTAATTGCCGGAGCAGTATTTAATTTAGGTGAAAATGTAGCTTTTAAACCTACAAACATTAGTTAAAGGTAACTGCTGCAGCTCTATAGAAATTGATGTTACAGCATCCTTTATCATCATGAAACGCTTATTGCTTGGTGCTATGTATCGCACAGGTGATGCCGTTGGTGCTTTAGTAGGATTTTATGCTACACCACAATTTTACTTGGGTTATTCATATGATTTTTCTTATGGATTGAAAACACCTTTGTATAATATGGGAAGTCATGAAATAATATTACGATATGATTTCCTGCGCTTTGATAAAAAACAAGTCCACACTCCAAGATATTTTTAACCACACATAAAAACTAAAAAATGAAAACATTATTTATTCCGGCTCATTGTATTTATCGGGTTATCCGTTAAATGGTATTGCACAGGAAAAATCGAACAAAGAAAAAAGAGGAGACAAATATTATTTTACCTACTCTTTTAATAAAGCCATTGATTGTTATACCGAAGCAAAACATTTAAGTGTAGATGGGCAACGAAAACTAGCTAAAAGTTACCAGAGCGAAAATAAAGATAGTTTATCTGAGATAGCGTATGCAAAACTGGTAAACACATCAGGAGGAACATTACCTGAAGATTATTACAATTATGCGATGGTTTTAAAAGACAATAGTAAATATGCAGAGGCAGATACGTATATGAATAAGTTTGTAGCACTGAAAAACCAACTGATTTACGCGCAAAAGACTATGCAGCTAATAAAGCCACATTGCCCGCTTTACAAAAAGACGATGGTAAATACAGTATAGAACATTTGAATTTTAATACCGATGCCGAAGATTTTGGTACGTCTTATTATAAGAATGAAATTGTTTTTACGGCAAGCAGAGGAACTAATAAAATGATTCAGAAAAAATCTAACTGGAACGGGAAACCGTATTTAAAAATGTATGTATCTCAGGTAGAGCAGGGGCAAGTGAAAACCCCGTCAATATTTGATAAGAGTTTAGATTATAAAATGAACGACGGGCCTGCCAGTTTTAGCAAAGATGCTGCTTACATGGCGTTTACCAGTATGGTGAACTCAAAAGAAAAGACCGTATTGTAAATCTCGAAATATATTTCCGTACGTATAAAGACAGCAACGGCTTAAAACCCGAAGCTTTTTATCTTAATAATAAAGACTATTCTGTTGGGCACCCTTGTTTGTCAGCTAACGGAAACACGATGTATTTTACAAGTGATATGCCCGGCGGTTATGGCGGAGCAGATATTTACCGAACTACAAAAAACGAAAAAGGAGAATGGACAAAACCCGAAAACTTAGGTAATAAAATAAATACAGAAGGTGATGAAATGTTCCCTTTTTACGAAGAGAATAATGGCGTATTATTTTTTGCATCCAACGGGCGTTTTGGTTTAGGTGGCCTGGAGATTTTTATTTGTATGGTTAAAGACGCTAAAGTTGGTCATGAGATAAACGCAGAAGGTTCTTTGGCATACTCCTTATGATGATTTTGCGATGATAACAGATGACAAGCTAAGCAAAGGCTATTTCTCTTCCAACAGAATTGGTGGCAGCGGAGATGATGATATTTATGCTGTTGGTATATTAAAAGGCTTAGACATAGGCAAACAACTAAAAGGTATTGCAAAAGATAAAGAAGGAAACCAACTGGCTAAAACCTTCATTACCTTACGTACGGATAAAGATAGTGTGATGGATACCCTTACTACTAAAACAAGCGGTGCCTATACCTTTTTAGTTGAATCGAATAAGAACTTTAAACTAAGCGGTAAAAAAGAAAAATACATTGAAGGCGATACCATTGCCAACACCTTTGGTAAAGAATTTATTGTAAGAGCAGATGTTGTATTGCTTACACGAGAAGAACACATTGCTAAAAAAGTAGAAGTAGGAGCCGATTTGGCTAAAATAGTAAAGTTCGACCCCTCGGTAACCGACCAGCCTATTTATTTTGATTTGGATAAATACAATATCCGTCCGGATGCGGTGGCTGAGTTGACAAAAATTGTGCAGGTACTAAATGAAT
Source organism: uncultured Candidatus Saccharibacteria bacterium (assembly GCA_963763345.1). Classification (GTDB taxonomy): domain Bacteria; phylum Bacteroidota; class Bacteroidia; order B-17B0; family Aurantibacillaceae; genus PALSA-968. The sequence continues at coordinate 32,245 of CAVXOV010000044.1, read as the reverse complement.
ACCCAACCATGGTTATTGAATTACGTTCTTATACCGATTGCAGAGAAACCAAAGAGTATAACCAGATATTATCTGATAAACGAGCTAAAGTTTCGGCATGGTATATCAAATCAAGAATTACAAACCCCGAACGTATTTATGGCAAAGGCTATGGCAAAACAAATTTAGTAAACGGCTGTGCCTGCGATGGAGATGTTGTTTCTACCTGCTCGGAAGAAGAGCACCAAAAAAACAGACGTACCGAATTTATTATTGTAAAAAAATAAATAGAATAACTATGATTTATTTAAACGCCGTTCTCTAAAAAGAATGGCGTTTTTATTTTGGGTCTTCCGGCATGCGCTGTGTCATTTCGAGCGAAGCGGCAAATACTTTTTCAGCATTCTGCGAAGCAATTAAAAAACTAAAACGATGAGCTAATCTCTTTAATGTTTTAGCGGTTCTCTGCTGGTGTGGCGCACTCTTAATATTTGAATAGTATCTGTTTCTATTTTATATGTAATGCGATAGCTGTATATGATATAAGCTCTGTAATTTCCTTTATTATCTTCCTTTAGTTCGTCGGCTTTATATATTTCTTTACCTGTAGCCAACAAACGTGTGGATAAAAGAATTTGAGTCCGGACTTTCTTAGCGTTTATTTCAGAATCTTTTTTAATGTATTTGTAAACTTCTTTTAACTGCTCTTTGGCTGTATCAGACCAAATTACTTGATATGTTTTTACCACCCCTTAACTTCTTTTTCTAAATCTTGTTGTGTGGTAAATTTTCCTTTGGCTATTTGTTTTTCAGCGACTGCAATTTCTTTATTGTATTGTTTTATGCTTATACGCTGCTTAGAAGGCTCAACATGTAAAATATTTTTTACCATATCTAATAACAAGGCTTGTTGTTTATCAGTTAGCAGAGGTAAATAACTATCTAATTCTTTTTTTATGGCAATGCTTGTCATGATACTTGTTTTTAATACACAAATATACAAAATATTACATTGCTCTTTTGGGCGTTCCGGCGCGCTGCACACTGAGCTTGTCGAAATGCGCCAGCGGGCTTTACGTTACAAGCTTTTGATTACAAAAGGCCTTCCAATGCAATCCTACAACACAATTTTAATCCTTCCTCACAGTTGAAGTCATTTCTATTTTCCTTTGAGTCTTTAAACTAATTTTAAATTTATCACAAAGTCTTTGCTTTAGGTCATCTTCAGTATGGTACAGATACAAATAATTTATTATAAAATTTTGTAAAACACTTATTACAAGATAATTTGAGTTACTATTATTAGCAAGTTTATCTAATTCATCTTCAGGAAACCCTTTAAAATGATCTAATTTAATTGAAGCATTAACAAGCTCGATAGACTTAAAATTTTGCTTTTCCTTAATTTGCTCAAAAGTATTAGCTAATTCTTCGATTCCAATTGCATTCGAAATACGCTTACTTATACCGTACACAGCTAAAGAACAAATTTTAAATAGTAATGCAGCAGAGATTTCTTCAATTTCTGCCCTATCTAATTTCCTTTTAATATGCCTACTATCAATAATTTCTTTTATGTGTTGAATTAATACAGGTGTATTACTCCTTAAAATACTAAAATAAAAACCTATTGTTCTTAATCCAATCAAATAAGTTTCCTCTGCTAAATTATATTTTTGTTGCTTCTCAATCTCCCCCCAATGCTTTTTAGTAACCTGCCCCAATATTTCGATTGTTTTTACACCTCTATTCATCAAAGAAAGGATATCAATGGTATTGATATCTTCATCTAGATCATAGTCTGTTTTATTAAGCTCTATATTTTCATATTCTTTTACTAAGACTTCAGTCCGCTCTTCTTCCTTTCGTTCAGCCTTTCTTGCATCTTCAACCTGCTCAAATTCTAAAAACTCATCAGGTATCTTACTAACTAATGAATTAATAAAATCAACGTCTTTATCCAATTTTATAGGTTCAAAATCCTTAAATATTTTCTTTGCATTGAGTAGCAATTCATCTAATATCAAATGACTTTTTTCTAAATGAACTAAAAACATGATTATGTTTGAGTATTCTTCCCTATATACACGCTCGCACATCGAAGTTATTTTGTTTTTAATTTTATCTATATGCGAGTTTTCTGAGAAATAAGATGCAACAAAAAAATAGTAAACATACTTATATTGTATTTTTACAATATCATTTTCAATATGAATTAGTTTTGCATCAACAAGAACTTTTTTTACCCTTTCAAAAGAAACTGTAGTAACATCAAATTTATCACAATGGTCTACATAAATTTTCTCAAAGCTTGAAAGTGCTACTCCCCGGAACCTCAATTTTTCATCGAACAAAAAGTAACAGTAATTAGTGAAAAACTTATTGAAAAAACCTATATCTTTTGCTCCCTTCACTGCTTTAGAAAGAGATTTGGAAATCAATAATTGATAATAATACCCATGCATACTAAATTGCGGTTTTTCTTCAGCGCTTTCCAATGCTTGAAGCATAGAAAGAACAAAGAAGGGGTAAGCAGGTATTAAATTTTTTCTAACTATATTATTTACAAACGTTACTGCCTTATCATTTTTTTTAAGTAGTTCGTTTTTACCAATTAAAAAATCTGAACCTAAATAATTCCACCTATTAATTATTTCATATCTTAACTCAGGGCCACATTCTAAGATTTGATATGTACTAAACTCTTCATATAAATTGCTTTTTGAGGCAAATTCACCAAATAACGTTAATCTATTACCAGTTAAAATAATGTTATCGTACCTTTTAAGAATGTTTTCAAGTAGGATGGCTTTAAACTCACCTTTTATTTGTAATAAATGAATATCATCAATAAAAATTATAACATCCTTTTTATCTAACTGTGTAAAGTGATTGTACTCACTTTCATGATATTGTTCACAAAAGGATTCCTTAATGCATTTAGTTATTTTATCTTCAGTAATGCCCTTTATATCTTGAGCCCTAATTAATATTGGAACTAGTCCTGAATCAAAATAATTTTTAAAATGATATTTACAAAGAGCTGTTTTACCTGAGTTTTCATCTCCAAGTATTAAAGCTCTTAGTGACTGTAAAGGATTAATTTTAAAAATATTCCCTGAGCTTAGTACATCAAGACTCTTTTTGTCTATGTTCTTTGGGTTTATATCCTTTAAGTTTGGATTAACAAATATGTCGTTTAATTTTATCTGCTCCGAGTCAACATTATTAGGCGCAAAAGCTGCTCCAGGATTGGTTAAGTATTTATTAAAAGAGTCGTTTACATTAATATTTCTTTTCCGAAGGTCAGAGCCTCTTAAAAAATCAACCCAATTCTGATTGGGTTTCGCTTTGTATATCCCTGAATCTAATTGAAATGTTTGCACCCTAATTTTTCTCTCATCAGTATTTAACTCAATTATATTATACCCACTCTTTTGGGGGCTGTTATCTTCCTGCAATGCGGGCGCTTCAATAAGCCATGTATTATTACCCTCAGTTGTGCTATAAACACCCTTTGTGGCACTATGTTCATGACCAGAAAAAACCATATCAGAATTATTCTCTAAATGTTGCTTAAAGTCTCTAGCATGATTTGGTTCTCTCCAATTAGAAGGGTGATGAAGCACACTTATAACCAAATCATTTTTTCCTATCTCAAACTCATCTTTAAATAGCTTAAAAGGGAAACCCATTTGTCCAGGAATTTCCTTTAATTTAGAGAACCAAGAAGTATTATAGCAAATAATTTTTAATTTGAAACCTTTCAAATCATATACATTAATTTTTAATAATTTATGTTCGAAGATTAAACTATCTTTATTCAGATAATTACTTTCAAATTCAAAATAATTTTGAAGTGGTTCACAACAAGTGTTTATTAGGCTTTCTTTTACATCATCAAAGCCGCCTTGAATGAATTTTTCTATTGCTAATTCTCGTATATCTTCTTTTTCTTCATCAAATAAGCAATCATGATTTCCAGCAACGAAAACATAATTAACATCCTTCTTAGAATAGTCTTTTAGTTTAGTGAATAAACTATCAAAAAAAATCTTTGCTTGAGCATATTCTTCCTTTTTGCCTTTATTCGCTATATCTCCACTAACGATAACAATTGTATTATCGGCTTCAAGAGTAGTGTTTTTCAAACTATCAAAAAGCTTATCAGCTTTTTTAGCAATAGGATTGTTGTTTTCGTTAAAGTGAATATCACTTAGGTGTATTATAGCTAATTTCATAAGATTTGTTTTAACAAAACTATACTAAAAATTTGACATAAATCATACAAAAACTACAAAAAACTTACATGAAAAGGAAAGCATTCATTGCTTGTTTCCTTGCAAAGATTTTATGTTAGCTTGCAAAGTTCATTTGTTTGGTTGCAAACAACCTCTGTTAGCTTGCATTCATCCGTTGTTTGCTTGCAAAGTTTAACTGTTTGGTTGGAAATACCCTTTGTTTGCTTACAAACTTTTTAAGTTTGGTTGCATACATCTCTTCTTAGCTTGGAAACTTTGTTTGTTTGGTTGCAAACAGCCCTTGTTTGCATGCAAAGTTTAGTTGTTTGCTTGCAAACATCAAATGTTGGCTCTCTTTAAACGTTAAAATGGTTGGAAACTGCTATTTTTAGGCTGTTGGCAAGCTACCCGCATGACCAGGGCTGATACCACCACCACCCAATTTGCCACCTTGCCCAACACGCAGTTGCACCCAGGGGCTCCAGTTATAAGTAGTTTTTTTAGTATTAACTCTTTTGTTTCTAAACCACCATATATCGCCCGGGTTTAGGTTGGGTACTAAAGTATGTGCCGTGCTGGTGGCGGGCAGGTTAATGATGGTTACCATATCTTTTGACATTTGCCATTCATGATGCCCGCCTGCATCGGCGGTTAGCAATACCGTACCCGATACCTGCGTATTCAAGGCATCGTTTACCTGTTTTTGTTTAAGTTTTACTGTTTTCACAAAATAACCTGCGTTAGTTATAATACTGGCGGCTGTTGCCGGGTTTGCATCGGCTTTTACCTGCACCATCGTCATAATGTTTTCCAAATCTTTTTTTACGGTACTAAAAGCCACGTTTCTGTCGGCCGTGCTGCCCGTTCTGGCTTTTACGGCATTTTCTGCATTTATAAAAGCTGTAATATCTATACCCAATTGTGCTAAGGTTACTATGTTGGCAGGCCAACTGCCTATGGGGAAGGTAGGATTACCCGTTAACTTGGTTTGTATGGTTTGCGCTCTTAGTATTCTGTCAGGCCATTTGCTTGGCATTTTTAATACGGCAATCAGGTGGTGAATGATGGTGCTCATGGTTTTTGTTTTTATTAAAGGTTAAAAAATTCTGCGTGTCCGCATTTTAAGGCAACTATTATTTTATCTAAATTATTAAATGTCATATTCTTTTTTCCGCTTTCTACCTGCCATACATATTGCCTATCCGCACCTATCAAATCGCCAAGCTCCTGTTGGGTAAACTTATTTTTCTCTCTGAAGAATTTTATCCTTTGCCCGATGATTGTTTTGCATGTATGTGTAAAAGAGATATGCAAATAAAAATTATTTAAACGGAACGCTTGTAATCCTATTGGCACTACAAAATAAAAAAGCCCACTTTATTTTGTGGGCTCTGTTTGATTGGTAATGTATGCAACAATATCTAACTAGTAAATTGCCGATGTTTTTTCATCTTTTAGAATGTTTTTACTCAATCCTTCCCTTAATTAGCATTTTTAATAATATTAAATTCTGCTTCTAATTCCTTACACGCTTCAGAGCAAATATTTTCAAGTTGAGAAACCATCTTTGCCATTCCTCTGTTGTGCCTTACTATGTTATCTACATCCTCCTGTACTTTTAAGGCAATGTTTTCAAAATCTTTACTGATACCCATTATTGAAAATGAAGGAATCATTTTATGGACAGACGATTGTAATACGTTCCAATCTCTATCATGCAAACCTTGTTTCATAGCAGCAATTAAAGGAGGGGTTTGAGTTAAGTAAAGCGAAATCATTTCCATCATCAATTTTGGGTTTGATTTTGTACGTCGAGATAAATAACTCAAATCAACATACTTTAAATTTGTACTTTGGTTATAATTATTTTCACCCGCTTTTTCATCTTTTTCAAAAGAAGGCTTTTTTACAAATCCAATTATCTTGCTATGTAACAATTTATCATCAACCGGTTTAGAGATATAATCATTCATACCTACTGCTTTGCATTTTGCTAAATCAACTGTAGTAACATCCGCCGTTAATGCGATGATAGGAATTTTAGAATTCATGGTATTACGAATGTATTCGGTAGCCTCAAATCCATTCATCACGGGCATTTGCAAATCCATTAAAATAATATCGTACGTATTTTTTTGCAGCTTCTCAATGGCTATTTTTCCATTAGAAGCCATATCCTGTTCAAACCCAAAATCTTCCAATAATGTTTTCATTAAAAGTTGATTCAACGCAATATCTTCAACTACTAATACTTTTATATTTTTAACTCCATTATCCAACTCAACCAAAGCTTCATCCAAATCAGCTTTCTTATTTGTTTTTTGAAAAGGTAAAACAAAACTGAAAGTGGTTCCTTCACCAACTTTACTTTTCACATGAATGCTTCCGCCTTGCGGTTCTACTAATTGTTTAACAATGGCAAGCCCCAGTCCTGTCCCTCCATAAAGCCTTGATGTACCGCTGGATGCTTGCTGAAACACTTCAAAAACAGTTTCTATTTTTTCTTCCGGTATGCCAATTCCGGTATCTGTTATAGCAAATTCAATGGTTACTTTTTCTTCATCTTCATTTAACAGATTAACACGTACTGTGATTTTTCCTTCTGTCGTAAATTTTACAGCATTGCTTACCAGGTTTAAAATTATTTGATGCAAACGTACAGGGTCTCCAACCAGCACCGTTGGAATTTTGCTGTCGTATTCCTTTACCAACTCTAAATTCTTTTCCTGAATTTTAGTTTCAAACAAGTGAAGCATGGCAGATAAGGATGTTTCCATTTTGAAGGGTATTTGCTCGAATGTCATTTTACCCGAATCCACTTTTGCTAAATCAAGTATATCGTTAATCAATACGGTTAAAGCATCGCCACTTACTTTTATAGCAGATAGATATTCCTTTTGTTTGTCTACTAAATCTGTTTTTAAAAGCACTTTCGTAAACCCGATGATAGCATTCATTGGCGTACGAATTTCATGACTCATATTTGATAAAAATTGCTGTTTCGCTTGAACGGAATTTTGTGCAATCCGCGTGGCTTCTTCTGCCACTTTTGTAGCCGATTCTGCAAATACTTTTGCCTCTAATAATTCTTTAGTAACCCTTTTTTGATCGATTATTTCTCTGGCAACAATAACCACGCCAAATACTTTTCCTGAACTATCTTTATAAATTGAGCCATTTAATAAGATACCGGTATGTTTTCCATTTTTATGCCGAAGAGTAAGTGGAGAATCAGTAACCGCCTCTTTTGCAAAAATTTCCTGATATACTTCACGTGCTTTTTGCGGTTCGGTAAAATAGTCAAAGAAATTTGTGCCGATTAATTTTTCACGTAATATCCCTGTTATGTTTACCGATGCATTATTCATATCGATAATTTTTCCATCAAGGCCAATAGTAAATATGGGGTCAAGACTCGCTTCAATTAAACTTCTTGCGTATTGAGATTCTTCTGTTTTTTTCATTTGAATTTTTATGAAATTGTAAATAAGCTTTTGAAGTCCATTTTCTAACTCAAAGGCACTCAAAAGTATATAACTACTACAGGACTTTGTTACATAATTTTTGAATTAAGTTACATTATTCCTATATATAGATTTAATGGATTTTTTTAACCATATATTAGCCCGCTGTATAAATTAAAATAGCCTTACTGAACAATAAAGAGTATATAAATAATGAAAATTTACGTAAAAAATATGGCTTGTGAAAGCTGCAAAGTGGTAGTTAAAAGTGCCTTAATAGAACTTAACCTAATCCCCGTAAAAGTAGAATTGGGCGAAATAGAAACACAGGAAGATGTAACAGATAATCAAAAGAAAAAATTGAATGCGTTGATTAAAAAAGCCGGGTTGGAATTACTCGAAAAGAAACAAGGCGTATTAATTGAGAAGATTAGAAAAAATATAATCGATTATGTTTATAATTCAGATAAAAAGCCCGCAAACAAATTTTCTGTTTTACTAAGTGCAAATCTTGGGTATAATTATGCCTATTTGGCTAACTTTTTTTCTGAAGTGGAAGCCACCACTATAGAGCAATATATTATCTCACTAAAAGTTGAACGCATAAAGGAATTAATTATTCTCGAAGAATTTTCGTTTTCACAAATAGCACATAAACTGCATTATAGTAGTATCGCTCACATGTCTACCCAATTCAAAAAAGTAACCGGATTGACTCCATCACACTTTAAGAACCTAAAGGAGAAAAGAAGGATAACTATACAAGAAATATAAAACTATAATTTTTTCACTTCTATTTAAAGCCTTTCCATTGACTGGTTCAGTTTTTGGAGTTGCAAACTTTAAGATTTAGCCCCAATAAAATAAGTGAATGATGTAACTTAATTACTAGGATGTGTAACATATCCGCCTACATCTGCCTGCACCTTTGCAGCAATAGAAGCACGTAGCCGATATTAAAAATTTACTAGAAGCAGCCCTATGAAATCATTTTTAGAAAAAAGAGTAATTGTATTTTATTTTCTTGCCATTGCGGTAGTCATATCGGTATTGTTTGTTTTTCATAACAGCACGCAAAAGGTAAAAACTACAAGTTACTGGGTAGAGCATACCGAGGAAGTGCTTCATAAAAGTGATAATGTGCTTGTTGATGTTTTAAACATGGAAGCAGGCATAAGAGGTTATTTATTGGCCAAAGATGAAGTTTTTTTAGCTCCCTACTATAGCGGTTTAAGTACCATGAACGCCACCATTAGTGAGTTAACAAAACTCACTAAAGATAATGTAAGTCAGCAGTCGAGAATGGATACGTTAAAAAAAGTATCCGATAAAAGAATTGCCTTTATGGAACAAACCATTGATGCCCGTAAACTAAATAAATTGAGTGAGGCGGAAATGATTGCATGGTTGGCAGAAGGAAAAATATTAAATGACAGGATAAGAGGAATCATTTCACTTATTAATTCGGAGGAGTTTACTTTACTTAAGCAAAGAAAAATAGAAAGTGATAAAGGCAATAGAAATTCTGAATTGATATTTCTAGCTCTACTGATATTAATAGTTGTCATTTTTATATTTATTGTTTTCATTATTAAAAATCAAAGTACAAAAAACAGAATTGCAGAAGAATTAAAACAATCTTCACAGTATGCCAGAAGTCTAATAGAAGCCAGCTTAGACCCACTGGTTACCATTAATGTTGAGGGGAAGATAACCGATGTGAATGAAGCATCTATTAAGGTTACCGGCATATCAAGAGAGAAACTTATAGGAACCGACTTTTCAAATTATTTTACGGAGCCTGAAAAAGCACAAGCAGGTTACAGGCAGGTTTTTGAGAAAGGCTTTGTTGCAGATTATCCGTTAACGATAAAACATCAAAATGGAAAGTTAACCGATGTGTTATATAATGCCTCAGTCTATAAAGACGATAAGGGGGATGTTATTGGTGTTTTTGCCGCAGCGCGTGATGTTACCGAGCAAAAATTACTATCTAAATATTCGCTTAGCCTCATTGAAGCAAGTCTTGACCCCTTGGTTACCATAAACACTGCGGGTAAGATTACCGACATGAACGATGCAACGGTTACCATTACCGGTATTGAGCGCGATAAACTTATTGGCTCTGATTTTCTGGATTATTTTACCGAACCGCAAAAAGCACGCGATGTTTACCGCGAAGTATTTGAAAAAGGTTTTGTTATTGATTTCCCGCTTACGCTTCGTCATAAAGACGGTAAGTTAACGGCTGTATTATTCAATGGGTCGGTTTATAAAGACGATAGAGGAAATGTATTGGGTGTGGTGGCGGTTGCCAGAGATATTACTGATCAAAAAAGATTTGAAAACGAATTGATAGAAGCGAAAGGTAATGCGGAGTTGGCTACTAAAAAAGCAGAAGAGTCAAATAAATTAAAAGAAGCCTTTCTTGCCAACATGAGTCATGAGATACGCACACCGATGAATGCCATAATTGGTTTCTCCGACATATTATCTAAAAGAGAATTGGGAAAACAAGAAAAGGAATATGTGATGACCATAAAAACGGCAGGAGAGAATTTGCTGACGATTATTAACGACATACTTGATATTTCAAAAATTGAGGCGGGTATGATGACCTTTGAAGAGCACACCTTTAGCGTAAGAGAAATTTTTAAATCGCTGCATGTGATGCTGATGGAAAAAGCCAGAGAAAAAAATCTGGAACTGGTATTCAGTTGTGATGATAATGTTCCTGAAGTTTTGCTGGGTGATAATACACGCCTTACGCAAATCATCATCAACTTGGTAGGGAACGCCATTAAGTTTACACAAAAAGGAAACGTACACGTGCGTGCCAAAGTTCTTAAAGAAGATACTGATAGCAATCGGAATGGAAACATTTCGTTAGAGTTTTCGGTAACAGATACAGGCATAGGAATAACTCCTGATAAACTGGAACATATTTTTGAACGTTTCAGACAAGCAGAATCTCACACCACAAGAAAATATGGCGGAACGGGGCTTGGTTTAAGCATAGCCAAACAATTGGCCGAACTTCAGGGTGGAACCCTATCGGTTAAAAGCAAGTTTGAAGAAGGTTCGGTATTTTCTTTTTGCATTCCCTACAGAAAATCAATAGAAGCTAAAAAGGCCTTAGAAGTTACAGCTAAAAAGCATGACATGAAAGGGCTTGGCAAACTAAATATTTTACTGGTAGAAGATAATCAGTTGAACGTAAAACTGATTTTGAGTTTGTTTTCAGAATACAATTTAAAACTGCAAGTGGCAGAGAATGGAAGTGTATGTATTGAAAAAATCAAAGAAAATAAATTTGATATTGTACTGATGGATATGGAAATGCCTGTAATGAACGGCTATGAAGCCGCTACCATCATACGCAAAGAAATGAAAAATGACATTCCGATTATAGCTATGACAGCCCACGCTATGTCAGGCGAAAGAGAAAGATGTTTGCACCTGGGCATGAACGATTACATTTCAAAACCTATAAATGCAAACTTACTTTTTGAAAAAATGTGCGAATTAACCCTTAATACTTAAAATAATATAAAAATGGAAAATGTATGCGACCTTAATTATCTAATGGAAATGATGGATAACAAAAAACCTTTGATAGGCGGAATAATGGATTCATTTCTTCAACAGATACCCGAAGAACTGCATTCTATTAACGATGCCATAACAAAAACAGATTACGCCATCATAAAAAGCTTTGCCCATACCATGAAATCATCTGTTTCTATCATGGGCATTGCTATTCTTACTCCTATTTTAAAAGAAATGGAAGATTTAGGAAAAGCAGCAAGTGGTATTGAAAGAATAAAAGAACTAAGCATACAGTTAAATTTAATATGCGAACAAGCTATTAAAGAGATAGAAAAAGAAAAACCCAATTACGTTTAAACCAATACTAAAAAAAACATTATGAGTAAAAAACAAACTACTATTTTCATTGTAGATGATAACCGTATATTCAGACTGGCACTAAAAGCAGATATAGAGGTTGCCTTTGCAAAAAAGCCTATTAGAATACACCTGTTTGAAACAGGAGAAAACTGTATGCAGGAAATTAAAAAAGAAAAACCTCAATTGGTTATTCTTGATTATAACCTGAATAGTTTAGTTCCAAATGCAGCAGACGGTATTAAAATTTTAGACCTTATTAAAAGAGAATGCCCCGAAACTCATGTTATTATGCTTACCAGTGATGATCATATTGATATTGCTTTAAAATCATTTCATCACGGGGCATCCGATTATGTAGTAAAAACCGATACAAAGTTCAGTAAAATAAATTATTCGTTGTTTAACCTTTTTAAAATTATAGAAACAACTGATGAGGCACAAACATATAAATATCTGAGTATTGCATTGGCACTATGTATTGGGTTATTAGTTGGGGGCATCCTCGCCCTTCAGTTAATCAACCCTTCCATTCTCAAATAGAAATCTACCCAGTGAATACGAGCAAGCAGATAAATATTTTTATTGTTGATGATAACGAAATATTTACCCTAGCACTTAAAGGGGCTATTGAAGTTGCTTTTCAGGATAGGGAAATTAAAATACAAGCCTTTGAAACAGGCGAGCATTGCATGGAAAGTTTCATGCAGGTATTACCCGAACTGGTTATTCTCGATTATCACCTGAATAGTCATTCCCCTGATGCAGCAAACGGGTTGGAGGTATTAGATGAAATAAAAACCAACCATAAAGAAACCAGTGTGATTATGCTTACCAGCAATGATGAAATTGATACGGCTCTGAAATCATTTAATCACGGGGCATCTGATTATGTGGTGAAGACGGGAAACCAATTCGAAAAAATCAATCAATCCATCTCTAAAATATTTGCTAAGAAAGAGCTTGCTTTTCAAAATGACAAGAAAGCCAAACAGGCTGTAGAGCTATTAATTTCTGATAAAGAACAAAGTTTTCAGCAAGAGAAGGAAAAACGTATTGCTGAGCTCCATACCATAACTATTGAAAAAGCAGAAGTAGAAAAATATAAACTTATTATAGAAGAGAAGAATAAAGATATTACCGATAGCATAATTTACGCTAAGCGCATACAGCAAGCAAAACTACCTAAAAAGGAAGATATTTATGCTTCCCTGCCTGATAGTTTTGTGCTATTTAAACCTAAAGCTATTGTTAGCGGCGATTTCTATTTCTTTCAAAAAAACAAACAGTCTATTTTTATTGCCGCAGCAGATTGCACAGGTCATGGGGTACCGGGTGCATTTTTAAGCATGATAGGTTCTGAAAAACTGCAAGACGCTGTTTCGGTAAGCTCAGATACTTCAGAAATCTTAACCCGCTTAAATAAGGGTATTAAAACATCGCTTCGTCAATCAGAAAGTTTTGATTCTACAAGAGATGGAATGGATATTGCTCTTTGTTCCGTAAACACAACAACCTATACCGTAAAGTATGCCGGAGCAAACCGCCCGCTTTGGATTATAAGAAACGGGCAGAAGGAGGTTGAAGAAATTAAAGCAACCAAAAAAGCCATTGGTGGTTATACGGATGATGAGCAACATTTTGATACGCACCAACTACAATTAGCTAAGGGCGACAGTTTTTACATTTTCTCGGATGGATATGCCGATACTTTTGGAGGCGAAGCCGGAAAAAAATTAATGACAAAACGATTAAAAGAAATACTGCTTGATATACAACACAAATCTATGTCTGAGCAGGAAACCTATTTAGATACTTTTATAGAAACCTGGAAAGCAGACGCAGAGCAGGTAGATGATATACTGGTAATTGGTGTGCGCTTATAGCAACATAAATAAAATAGGATGTAATCTCCTAACTTATAACTTTCTGTTTTACTATTATTAATATACACCGTTGTTGTTGTAAAGCAACATTCAAAAAATTAAATACGTGAACAATGTAACTTAATAAAAAGCTTGTGTAACAACTATGAGTATATAGCAGCGGATATTTGTTTTTTTAAACACATTCTTAATTAAGCAACCATGAAAACGATTTTATTAATTGAAAGTAACCATGCCATTAGAGAAAACCTGGCCGAAGGTCTTGAAATGGAAGGTTACAATATATTGATGAGTGATAACGGAAAAAGAGGTGTTGAACTGGCTAAAACATGTAACCCCGATTTAATTATATCGGAGATAATGATGCAGGAAATGGATGGCTACGAAGTGTTGCGTTTGCTTTTAGGTACTGATAAAACAAAAAGAATACCTTTTATTTTTAGTACCACCATGTCAGAAAAAAAGGACAGAACCTTAGCCCTGGGGCTTGGTGCCGATGATTATATAGTGAAACCTTACGGGTTTGAACCTTTGTTTGCCATGGCAGAAACATGGATAAAATTGGGAAGCAAAAGACAAAAAAACACACCTGATACCTTGTATCTTAATTGATATAAGCTCTTCGAAAGGAGCTAATGTGTGAATGATGTAACTTATTCGAAGAGTTCTGTAACACAAACGAAATTGAAGCAACGCACCTTTGCAGGGTGGAAATTAATCCACATTTAAATCAACCAAAAATGAAAACAAAAATATTACTTAGCATAACAGCAGCTATTCTGTTACTTCCGAAAATGAATTTCGGACAAGCACCTAACTTAGGTACTGCATCTAACTTTGCGCTCTTTACTACGGTAGGGGCAGTAAACATTACGGGAGTTTCGCAATTAACAGGAAACGTAGGAACTAACAGCGGTTCTACTACTGTTTTTGTTAACGTGAATGGAAACATACACGACGGCGATGGTGCAAGCGGGCAATGCGCAGCAGATTTGTTGACAGCTTACGGTCAGTTAAACACAGCAACTCCAACTTTTACTCTTGCACCTTCACTTGGTGGCGGGCAAAGTCTTTTTGCAGGTGTGTATGCTATTGCCGGTGCAACAACACTTAACTTAGACCTTACTTTAGATGGACAAGGACACGCCAACGCGGTTTTTATCTTCCAAATTTCAGGTCCTTTTTCTACAGGAGCTAATGCAAAAGTTAAATTAATTAACGGAGCCTTAGCCTGTAATGTGTTTTGGAAAGTGGAAGGTGCGGTAGGTATGGCAGCAGGAACAACCATGAGGGGTACTGTTATTGCTAATAATGCAGCAATTACCATGAATACAAATGACACACTTGAAGGAAGAGCACTTTCTACTTCAGGGCTTGTTAGTGTGGATGGTTCTATGGTATATACACCTGTTGGTTGCGGAAGCACAGTTCTAACAGGTCCAATGTTACCTATACTTGCGTCTACAGCATGTTATGCTATATTTTCTGCTAATGGTCCGGTTACAAACGGTGATACCGTAACAGTAGTTACAGGTGATGTTGGAACAAATGTTGGTTTAACCACCGGTTATGATACATTGAAAGTAACAGGCAAAGTGCATCTGATTGCTGATGGTTCTACATCACAGTGCGCTGCTGATTTACTGACCGTTTCTAATTATTTAAACACACTCACTCCGGATATTGAATTAATGTATCCTGCACAATTTGGGCGCAACCTAGTGCTTACACCGCATACATATATAATGAATGCAGCTGTAACATTTACCGACACACTTTATCTAAATGCAATGGGTGATCCTAATGCAGTATTTGTTATTCAGGTATTTGGCGCTTTTGCTACAAGCACTTTTTCTAAAGTAATTTTAACTAACGGAACACAGGCAAAAAATGTATTTTGGATTGTTAACGGAGCTGTAAGCATAAATAATTATTCTATTTTTAATGGAACTATTATTGCAAAAAACGGTGCAGTTAATATAACTAAAGGAGTTACAGTAAATGGAGGAGTATTTTCTACCACAGGTGCTGTACAAACTGTAGCAGACTCGATAAGAATACCTGTTGTTGGTAGTTGCCATACTACAGGAATCTTAGCTCATGGTGCTGCAAATACAACAGCCAGCATTTATCCGAATCCGTTTAGTTCTTCCGCAACTATTAGTATAACTGATGTATCGCAAATTAATAACTGCGAAGTAAGGATATACAACGTTTTAGGAGCAGAAGTAATGAGCATACCGGTTACTAAACAACTAACTATGCTTGAAACAGGTAGTTTTTCTCCGGGAGTTTATTTCTATAAAATAATAGACAATACCAATAAAGTAATACAATCAGGTAAACTGATTGCTCAACAATAAATAATTCATCAGGAAAGAAACCCATTACAACTTGTAGTGGGTTTCTTTTTGTTTGTAATAACCCTTAACATCTAAAAAAATATGGAAACAGAAAATGATTTGAACGCAAAGATTCTAAAAATCACTATGACTATAAAAGATAAACACCCTGAGTTATCTAAATATATAGAAGAAATGAAGGTGACCATCCCCGATGAAAATAATCCGGAGATAACATTGAAGAACTTAAAAGCTTATCATGATTCGTTGAATTCGGTATTGACTAGCTATTTAGTAGACCATCCTGATAAAGTATCCCTTGAAACAAAAGTATAATGCGTGAATGATGTAAGTTGTTTCAATTACTATGTAACAGGTATAGCCTCCTAACTGCTCACCTTTGCATTGTGAAAATTACTTCACACTTAAAATAAAAAGAAATGAAAAACGTAACTGAATTAAAAGGAAACTGGAATGAAACAAAAGGCAAACTAAAACAAAAATTTGCCATGCTAACAGACAATGATTTATTATTGGTAGAAGGCAAACACGATGAAATGCTTGGCAGGCTTCAAACCAAATTGGGTAAAACAAAAGAAGAAATACAAAAAGTTATTTCTGATTTGTAACCTAAACCGCACAACAACAATAATTAAACTTTAAACCATAAAATAACAAAATGAAAAAAACAATTTACAGAAGAGTAGCCGCTATAACTTTTGCAATGGGTATGGTATTAACAAACTGTAGCACGCCAACTGAAAAAGTAGAAAAAGCTGAAGCAAATGTTGCTGAGGCAAATAAAGATTTAGATAAAGCGCAGGAAGAATATCTTACAGATATTGACAATTGCAGAAAAGCAACAGATGAAAAAATTGCTGCTAATAACCAAAGCATTGCTGATTTTAAAACAAGAATAGCCAATGAAAAGAAAGAGGCCAAAGCAGATTATAATGCCAAAATAGCCGCTTTGGAACAAAAAAACAGCGACATGAAAAAAAAGATGGACGATTATAAGGCAGACGGTAAAGAGAACTGGGAATTATTCAAGGCTGACTTTAACAAAGGCATGGATGATATCGGACAATCATTAAAAGATTTGACTACTAAACATCCTACAAGTTAAATAGTTCCAAATTAAAAAAGAAACAATTCTAAAAACTAACAAGTAAAAAACAAATAAAATGAAAAAAACAGTTATAATAATTGCAACGCTAATTACCTCTATGGTAAGTATAAGCAAAGCACAGGATGCTGCCGATATAGATGCGCGCACAAAATTTGCCTTCGGACTAAAAGCAGGTGTAAATAGGTCTAATGTATATGATGCAACGGGCCAGAACTTTATTGCAAAGCCTAAAATGGGTTTTGCAGGGGGCATTTTTCTTGGCATACCCATCGGGAAATTCTTTGGCATTCAACCGGAAGTCTTGTTTTCTCAAAAAGGATATAAATCATCCGGTACCATATTAGGCTTTACCTATTCTGATACAAGAACCACTAACTATATAGATATACCTCTTCAACTGCAATTTAAACCGCTTGAGATTTTAACTATACTGGGAGGAGTACAATACTCTTATTTGCTACATCAAAACGATGTGTACACTTTTGGATCAAACAGCACAGCTCAGGATCAGGAGTTTAAAAACGACAATGCCAGAAAAAATATTTTTGGCGCTGTTCTAGGTGCAGATCTTACGCTCGATCATTTTGTTATTTCTGCAAAAGCATGCTGGGACTTACAAAATAATGCAGGAGATGGTTCGTCTTATACCCCGCGTTACAAAAACGTTTGGTTACAAGCAACTGTTGGATTCAGGTTGTATTAAACAAAACTATAACCCATGTTGCTTATAGATAAAGTAACATGGGTATATTGTACTAAACTTCAATATGTGCAACACATAGATAAAAACAAAACACCTATAGCCGATAAAGAATCTGTTAATAAAGCCGACCATACAGGTACAGATACTGATGCGGACAAAATAGGAACAGATACAGGTTCAGATAAAACCAAACAGGTAATACTGAAAAAGAATCTAACAGATTTGATAAACCAAAAAGAGAAATTGATCCTGATAGAACAGGCATAGATATCAATTCGGATAAAACTAAAAAACAAACTAATTAAACTAAAAACAAAATCATGGGAAATTTACTCTACGCCTTTGCAGTAATATTAATTATTGCCTGGGCAATCGGATTCATAGGATATAATGCAGGAGGTATTATACACATACTATTGGTAATTGCCATTATTGCAGTTATACTAAGGGTTATTCAAGACAGAAAACCTCTTTAAATTATTCTGTATCATACGTAAGTAAATAACATGCAAAGGAAAAAAACTGGCTATTGCCAGTGGCAGGGTATATTACGAGAAGAAAAAATAATATGTTCGAGTTTTAAGCCTAATGCTGTAGTTTATTCAGGCTATTGGATATATGTCATTCCGATGTGAGAGCCAACCTAAACAACCAACAAGAACTAATGTGCCGCTAATATTTAAAGTGGTTATGTAAGGGTTAACATCATGTACATGAGTTAACTTGATAACTTTTCAAACTCCCCATCAGATAATTCGATGCTACCAGAAAGAATATTTTCAAGAAGATGAATGGGAGATTTAGTTCCGGGAATTAATAAAATATTAGGAGATCGCTTTAATAACCAAGCAAGAGCAATTTGAGCAGTCGTGGCTTTATGTTTGGTTGCTATCGATTTGATTTTAGCATTCATTTTATCAGGCCCTGATGCCAGAGGATACCAGGGAATAAAAGCAATTTTCCTTTTTAGCTGTGTAATCAACTACCTCTTCCCATTTACGCTCAGATAGATTATATAGATTTTGAACCGACACAAGAGAAATGGTTTTTTCTGCTTCCTTAATTTGCTTAACATCAACTTCCGATAACCCTACAAAACGGATTTTGCCTGCCTTAACAGCATCCGAAACAGGCCCAAGAGTTTCCGAAACAGGTATAGTTGGGTCTATACGATGCAATTGCCATAAATCTATCCGCTCTAATTTAAGGCGCTTCAAACTCCCATCAATAGCTTCCTTAATGTGTTTGGGATGCCCGTTAACTTTCCATTCACTGGGGCCTGTTCTTACAAGACCGCCCTTAGTTGCAATAATTAAACCGGGTTTATATGGATAAAGTGCCTCGCGTATTAAAGTCTCATTTGTATTTGGGCCATAAGCATCTGCTGTATCTATAAAATTAATGCCATTTTCAACTACGGCTTGTAAAACTTTTTTTGCACTTAAACGATTTTCAGGATCACCCCAAACACCTTTACCGGTTAATTGCATGGCACCGTAACCTATTCGATTAACTTCAAGTATCCCACCTATTTTAAAGGTTGAAGTTTTACTTTGTACAGTCTTTCCCATTATTTCTTTTTTTGAGGTACTTGCCACTTTATACAATTTGAAAAAGTCGATAACTTCTACTTCTAATGCTTCGGCTATCTTAATAAGGGTATTTACTGTAACATTTATTCTACCTTTCTCTATGTGTATTAAGGCGGATTTATCAATATCACACCGGTAACCTAGTTCTTTGCTGGTAAATCCTCTGCTCTTTCTTATCCGGGTGATATTATCTCCTATCCTTTTTAAATACACCTCTTTTTTCATGCCTGAAAAATGAAGTTATTTTATAAAAATAGGGTGAGATATAACTCACCTATTTAAAATTTATCTACTTTAGCTGCATTAACCCATAAAAACCAAAAAACCATGAAAAAATTAGTATTAACCGGAGCCGTTTTATTATCTTCAATTGTATTAAGCAGTTGTTGGAACAGAGTAGGAAAACTTATTATTGTATCAACAAGAAATATGGATAGTAAAACGGATTATGTATTGCTCGAAAAAAACGTCATCGGCAAAGCCAAAACAAAAAAGCAGGACGCTTTAGAAGTTGCTATCGATAATGCCGTAAAAAAATACCCTACCGGGGAGTTTATGAAAAACGTCTCGATAGAAGTAAATAAAAGTGGCAAAAAAATACGTGTAAATGGAGATGTTTGGGGATATGCCGCGGCAAACAGTTCAACAAATTCCGTAGAAAGTGTAAATAAAAATGTGACAAAATCCGTAAATGCTAAAGTTGAGTTCAAAACAGGGGATAGTGTTACGTATAAAACCGCTTTAGGAAAAATAGTAGAAGGGAAAATCATTGGTGTTAATCAAAATACCGCTGTAGTAGAACTATCCGATGGTTCAAAATCTGAAATTAAATACGAAAAACTAACCAAAATAGAGAGATAATTTTACTAGATTTACATAAAGTAAAATTATAAATGAGTACTGAGAAAATTACCGATTTAGAAGCCAAGCTAAATGGCTACCAAATACAAATTGGTCAGCATATTGCTGCGAATAATAACCATGAGATTATTGGCTTACGACAAAAATACGTTGATTTGGATCGAGAATTAGAGTGTATTGCGGGTACAGATTATGTGGCTACTAAAAGAAACCGAAAGATTGCCGAAATAGAACAAAAAATATCCGATATCCACGAGCAAAGATTACAAAAAGTGTATTCCCAAAGATATGAGGATGCTTATGATTTGAAAATAAAGATATACCAACTTTATAATGAGCTGGAGTTTTATACTAGTTCTAAGTACATAAGAGAAAAACTGGGGGATGATATTGACGGATATTACCAATACATGGATACCCGTTAACCGGAACGGAATTTTTGGTAACTATTATATATTACCAATTAACTATTCCGTCAAATGATATTACCGCTTAACGGAATTTTCACTTGGGGTTTAGTAATCGAAGCATTAATTTCCTCATATAGTTTTAATTTGACGTGTTTTCTTCATTAAAAAATAACGGATACGTCTTTTTTTTAATGTCAGGTATGTAATAAAGCAAAAAGTCAAAAACTCTTTCCTCCAAGAATACTTCATGTACTTTAAAATTATCTAATCTTTTATATAGTCCAACTCGCCATTATAGGGATTATTTTCATAGACTACCCTTAATGCAATTTGCAAAACTTGGGTTAACCTCAGATAACGCGATTTTAGAAATAGTTAACCACTGTTAACAGGGGTTAACAAAGGAGTGGAGATGGTTAACCATCGTTAACACGTCCCTTTCGTTAAAGAATTTCCAGGTTAGCACAATTTTCGATTTCCACTCTATTAATATGCTTGGGGTTAAAACCGCAGTTAATGATTTATAGTCAGGATTTATGATTATAAATGTATTTGAAAATATTACAGGCTCTATTTTGACGGTTAATAAATTCAATTTGAGTCTTTAATAAGTTTTATTAAATTAGTAAAAAGTATATCCATGAAAAAACATGTAAGCCATTTTTTTATTCCCATCTATGAAGATTATTTTTCAAAACTAAACGTTAAGAACCCGGTCAAAGAATCAAGGAAAATTGCCGATGCTGTTTTTCATGAAGAGGGATTTATAGAATGGCTTAGAATTAAGTACAAAAATAAATTGACCAGTATAACATACCCTAAATTAACAAACGTTAAAAATTTCGACCTGTACATAAAAGCGTATAAGGGTGTAAAAAATCAAAAGGAAGAACAGGGGAAACGAATACTAATTTATAATCGAATTAGATTAGAAAAACTTAAACCCGTTTCAAAATACGAATACGATGTAGATATTGTAGATGCGTATTTAAAAATTGAGCAGCTGATTGATTCAGTAAAAATCAGGAATGATTTTGATAGGAACCATTATCTGGATGCGATGAAACAATCGGTAATATTTTATTGTCAACAATCTGATTTGCCTGTCACTCAAATTTTGCAAATGAAACATCCCATTATTGTCAACAGTGATAGCATTGGCTTTGAAGGACATTTGGGAAGAACACTTATTTCCTTTGATGAAAATAAAATAGAAGCGATTCTGGGATTCCAAAATTCTATTTGGAAGGGGGAAGGATTATTTGCTTCATTTGTTGAACATGGCGTATATAAATATGTGAAAAACAATTCCCCATTTGATAATAATGTTCGGCTTGCGAAAATTATGAATTGGGTGGAGAAAAATCGTGTTTTTTTGCCACCCCGTGATAAATCAAAAAAGAATGTAGAAAAAATGTCTACCCTAAACTATGGCACTGAAAAAATACACGTCAACGAATTCCATTATTGGCCTTACTCCAAGGATAGTTTAGAAGAATTGTATAGTGAGTTGATTTCTCATAATAAGATAAATAAAAATGATTCGTTTTATGAGCTTTTCAAAAAGCACGTTAATTTTCCAGAAAACCCAATAGTCTGGAAAGCATCACAAACACAATTAATGTATCTTTTATATTTGTTATATAATCAAAAAAAACAATGGAAGAGTGAACCGTTACATTACGTTGTGGTGAAGCTTTTCAAAAAGCCAAAAAGTAATTTTAATAAGAAAGTATCGAATACTATATTTAATCAATTAATTAAGGAAATTGAGACTGGCAAGAGCCTAAGCAATGACCTTCGCTCGATCAAACTTATTTTCGACAAGCTAAATCTTTCCTAATTCCCTTTCTTGATTCTTCTTGATAGTCCTTGATGTTTTTCAATAGTTGCCAATTTTTAGCCTATTTATTTTTGTGGTGTCTTAAGAATGAACTTAAGTAACATAACACTACAAAAATGAATCAAGAAACAATTGACGATGAAATTACCTTCAATGGTAATAGAAAAACAATGCTTGGCGTGAGATGTTATCCTGAGCTAAAGTTTAAACTAACAGCTGAGGCGGAAAATTTAGGTATTACCCTCAGTGAACATTGCGAAGGCATTCTTTCAAATAAGGACAATATCCTATCCGAAAAGGAATCTGCCACTCACGAACTCGAACAAGTCAAACAAAAATTGATACTGGCTACATTAACTTTAGAGGAAACTAATGAGCGGCATATAACTGATAATAATGTTCTACTATCTGAAAAAGAATTTGTCACTCGCGAACTCGAACAGGTCAAACAAAAACTGATGCTGGTTACATCAACTTTATTGGAAACTAAGTCCATACATAAAACTGAATTACAAAAAGTTGAAAGCGAGAATAAACGCCTTAAAGCAGCATACGATCGGCATGTGGAGGAAGCCTTAGTAATGAAACAAAACCTAACGCTATTTACCAATAAGCAACTTTTGTTTTTGTTCGAAAAGGTAAGAGGTCAAAAAGATACAATTGATGGCGTGGATGGCCAGCAATACACAGTTACTTATAACCAACCCAAAGATCTTTTAGAAGCCATGATCTATTCATTTAACTATAAAAAACCATAAAACATGTTAATACAACAAACACATTATCCGCAAAGCGGACCGAATTGGGGTAAGATCATATCTATCAGCGCAAGTCTTATTGTCTGCGGTATTATGGCTTATCAGGTATTTAAACCCATCACAGCAAAAATTTCAAATAAATCAAAACCCCAAGACAAAACGGAATAAAGTAATATTAGTTCAAGATCATTGGTGCTCTATATAGCATACCATGGAAGGAATTACAATAATAGAGGATAAAGCGTTACTTAGTATTGTTCATCGTTTAGAAAACATTGAGCAGAACCAGCTTGCTATTATGAAGCAGTTCCAACATTTGATGCCAACTATCAATCAGAGTAATGTTCCAGATTTTATTTCTATTGCCGATGCTTGTAAAAAGTATCATGTAAGCCATGTTACAATTAACAACAAAATAAAACTTTTTAAAATGTTTAATAACCGGGAAATTGACAGGCTTCAATCGGGAGGTTTCTTCTTAATTAATGAAGCTGAGTTGCAGGAAGCGCTACGGATAAAAGGGAGCTACAAAAAAGTTTTGAACAGGAATAAAACCTTTAAATAAGAGAATAAAGAAATTTCACCCCAAACCCCACCCCAAAAAAACAAAGCCCCTTTATTTACAGGGGCTTGAAGTTTATTCAGCGGAGAAAGAGGGATTCGAACCCCCGGAAGTTTGACCTTCAACAGTTTTCAAGACTGCCGCAATCGACCACTCTGCCATTTCTCCGGCGACAAAAGTAATACTTTTTTTAATCCTAAGAACAAACATCTATCTTTAATTTAGAAAGCTTTGTAATTGTCGTACATTTGTGAAACGTATCCTATAACATAAATAACAGCATGAAAAAGTTTTTTTATTTGCTTCCTCTTTATCTTATCTTTATGAATATGAGTGTGCAAGCTAAGGTAAAAGCATACTTAAACCACGCCGTATTTTACAGTCCCGGCAAAGGCAGTTATGTGGAAACTTATTTATACGTTAGTGGCTCATCTATTTTATTTAAAAAACAAAAGCAAAAGTTTGAGGCAAAAGTTCATATAGAAATTGATTTTAAACAAAATGACATCTCAATTTTGGCTAAAAACTATGATTTACTTAGCCCC
This sequence comes from uncultured Candidatus Saccharibacteria bacterium, assembly GCA_963763345.1. GTDB lineage: Bacteria > Bacteroidota > Bacteroidia > B-17B0 > Aurantibacillaceae > PALSA-968. The sequence continues at coordinate 8,024 of CAVXOV010000044.1, read as the reverse complement.
GAAGTATTAGATACAAATTCCAAATCTGATATTATTGATTTGCAACGTTATCTGTTAAAACCGGGTACCTATCAGGCCGAAATAAAAATAGCCGATGCTTATAATACAAAACAAGAGTCTGTAAAAAGTACATTAACCATTGTAATACCTCTGGCAACAGATAGTATTTATGTGTCTGATATAGAGTTGGCAGAACCCTTTCAAAAATCAACAGAACAAACTTCTTTTAGCAAAAGTGGATACGAAGTGGTGCCTATACCGTTTACTTATTTCCCCGAAAAAGTAACTAAATTAAATTTTTATGCCGAAGGATACAACATCTTAAAACAATTAGGTACCGATTCTAAATTCCTGCTTGTTTATTATATCGAATCTGCCGAGATGAAAGAAATTGTTACAGGATATCATACCTTTATTAAACATAAATCAGAAGAAGTGGTAGCTCTTATTGGGCAGTTTGATATTGAAAACTTAACCAGCGGAAATTATAACTTGGTAGTTGAAATTCATAATAGCACAAATGAACTTAAAGCAAAAAACAAACTGTCTTTTATTCGCAACGCTCCCAAGGTTAAAATTTCTTTAGATAATTTAAGCTCGGTTGATACGGCCGGCACCTTTATCAGTCATGTTACAAATCCTGATACATTAAGAGAATACATAGCGTGTTTATGGCCTATATCTACTACCAGCGAAAGAGACTGGCAACATAATCAAATACAAAGTAATGATGTAAAAAAAATGCAACAATACATATACGCTTATTGGGAAAACAGAAACCCTACAAATCCTAAGGCTGCTTGGGCTACATATATGAAAGAAGTAAGAAAAGTAAATAAGATATATCCTTGCAGCGGTCAGCCCGGTTATATGAGCGATAGAGGCAGGGTTTATTTGCAATACGGAGCACCAAGTGCTGCACAGCAAGTAAGTTACGAACCTGATTCATATCCATATGAAATATGGCAGTATTACCGTCTTCAAAATACTTCTACGGGTGGGTATCAAACCAATAAAAAGTTTGTTTTTTATAATCCTACTTTAGACGGTAAATGTTTTACCTTGCTGCATAGCGATGCACGCGGAGAACAGAAAGATGATCGTTGGCAAATCGATTTAAAGAAACGTGATAACCAAATAATGAATTTTGACCAAACAACGCCACGGGGTAGTATGGGTGATAATGCCGCCGATTTATTTAATAACCCCCGCTAATGTATGTCAAATCCGAAAGTTGCGGTTGTTATTTTAAATTTTAATGGGAAACATTTACTTCAAAAATTTTTACCTACTGCAGTTCTGCATAGCATAAATGCTAAAATATATGTGGCAGATAATGCCTCTACAGATGATTCTTGTTTGTACTTAAAAGAAACTTATCCTGAAATAGAAATAGTTAAGCTTCAAGAAAATTACGGCTTCGCAAAAGGATATAACGAAGCTTTAAAACATGTTGATGCCGATTATTTTGTAATACTGAACTCGGATGTAGAAGTTACACCAAATTGGATTGAACCCATTATAAATTTAATGGAAGCTAATAAAACTATTGCAGCGGCTCAACCAAAAATACTTTTTTACAATGCAAAAAATGAATTTGAGTACGCTGGTGCCTGTGGTGGATTTATAGATAAATATGGTTATCCATTTTGCAGAGGAAGAATTTTTAATAGTCTTGAAAAAGACAATGCCCAATATAACAATGCTATAGAGATATTTTGGGCAACAGGTGCCTGTATGTTTGTAAGGTCATCTGTGTTCAATGAGCTGAAAGGATTCGACAGTTTCTATTTTGCACACATGGAAGAAATTGATTTGTGCTGGCGCATAAATAATACCGGACATAAAATTATGGCAATCCCTCAATCTGTTGTCTATCATGTGGGAGGTGGGACTTTAGATAAATTGAGTCCAAGAAAAACGTTTTTAAATTTCAGAAACAGTTTAATCTCACTGACAAAAAATAATGCACATGGGGTATTATTATTTAAAATAATAACTCGTTTAATCTTAGATGGCGTTGCAGGTATTAAGTTTTTTTTTGAGGGAAATGCTCGTCACTCATGGGCTATTGTAAAGGCACATTTTTCTTTTTATGCTCACCTAAGACATACTTTACAACAAAGGAAGGAGATAAAATCATTAAGGAATTATACGCCGTGTACCAAACAAATATACCAAGGTAGTATTGTTTTTGATTATTATTTAAAACAAAAAAAGTTGTTTTCTGAACTAAGAAAAGATTTATTTAACGGGTAACAGGCTGCCAAACACTACTGGTAACTCCTTTGCAATAGTGTATAAACCCTACAAATAAAGCAAAGTTCATTACTATAAAATGTGACAATGAAATAACTACTTTTAATTTAATACCTATTTTTACCAGGATTTTATTAAATGTGGGGAGAACTAAAAGGAATAATTGAAAAATAAATAAACATTTAAAAAACAAATAACTGTTTGCTAAACACAGACAACTAATACTGTTTAATAAAAACAAAAACGGAGTAAGCCAACGTAATACTTTGTGCGACAAATAAGCAAAACCTATTTTAGAGAAGGGATTTTGAAGAAGGTTTTTAAAATAAATCAAATTCTGAAAATTACCGGTAGCAATACGTGTCTTTCGTCTAAACTCACTAGAAGTATCAGCTTTAGCATCTTCATAAACAAGTGCACTTTCCCGAAAAAGAATTTTTCCTTTATTACTTAAAACCTTACAAGTAATAAAAAAATCATCTACGGTAAAATTAGAAGGAATATCCACATAATCTTCTTTACGTAGCGCATAACAACCACCCTCTGCACCAATTACAATATTCCACAGTTTGCTTTCAGAGATTTTTAAATAGTTTTCATAATTAAAATATTGTAATTCATTTTTAGTAATCGTTTCTGTATTTAGCGGACGTTTACAGATGTTGCCACATACAATCTTTACTTCATCATCTTTAAACCCTTTAATTAATTCATAAAAAGTATCTTCTTTAAAATACACATTGGCATCTGTCATAACTAAAATAGGCACTCGAGCTAACGAACATAGTTTATTTATGATGTTAATTTTACCGGTGCGTTCTGTAAATTCAACTAGTTTAAGTGATGAATGTTTTTCTTGATATTGTTTAATAATTCCTACCGTATTATCATTACAAGCATCTGTGCCAATATAAAAAGTAACTTTTTCTTTTGGATAGGTAGTATTAAAAACACTTTCTATTTTCTCAGCAATAACAACTTCTTCATTATAAGCCGCGCAAATAACAGCAATATCAGATAAATCATAGTTTGATTGATATTGAATCTTATTTTCATTTGTTCTGTTTCTTGATAACACATACAACAAAAAAGGATAGATAACATAAGTATGAACCATCAGGTAAGCAGTAGCGAAAAAAATTATTTTAAAACATAAAATCATTTTTGCAGGCTCTTATAAAAATCAACCAATTGTTTCATCAATATATTGTTTTCAAAATTTTGTTCGATAAAATTTCTAGCTTCTTTTTGCAAAGAATGTTTTTTCTCTTTGTCGCTAAGTATTTTTATCGCAGCTTCTGCAAATTCGTTGGGAGTATCTGCCAATAAACAATTCGTATTTGAAGTAACTGCTATACCCTCTGCACCAATATTGGTAGAAACGATTGCTTTTCCATAAGCCATTCCTTCAATCATTTTAATACGCATGCCACTACCTGATAGCAAAGGCACAACCATTAAGCTATAATGGTGATATACTTTTTCTGCCGTCTCAATTTTACTTATAACAACAATATTTGATTTGTTTAGTGATGCCATTTTCTGACTTATCCCTCGCCCAATAATATAAAACTTTGCCTGAGGAATTTTTTGTAGAATCTTATCCCATACATTATTTACAAACCAAAGCACGGCTTCTTCATTTGGCATCCAGTCCATGCTACCAAAATGAAACACACTAAAAGGCAATTCTTCCTGATGATTTATTTTATACTGCTGCAATTGTATCCCGGTTGGCGACACATAAAAAGAATTGCGAATACCCCAGTTTTCAAAATATATTTTATCTATGGTTGTTATCGGTATGATGGCATCAATACTTTGTAACACTTCTTTTTCAAACTTTTTTAATCGTGCAGTTTGCAACAAAAGATATCTGCGTTTTATGATATTAGTTTCATTAGCAATTATTCGTTGCCAGATTAAATGTTCTGCATTATGTGTTCTTACCGTTATTTTTGCTTTACTGTATTTTCTTATCGATGGAATGTAATTTCCCAAAAAAACACTTTCTAACTGAATAATATCAAATTCCTTTTCTTTCAGAATGGAAATTAATTTTTCCTCAAACACTTTAAAATAAAATCTAGAAACAAAATAAGATTGACTTGAAAACAAATTCAATAAAGCGCCCAAAGCTGTAACATCAGTATTTTGATAAACGGATTGGTATTTACTTTTGACTTTAAATTCGGTATCTACTTTTTCATCAGGTTTAAAATGCTTTTTAGTATTAATGCATAGTAAGGTTAAGTCAACACCATTATTTAGTAACCCACAACTCATATTATACATAGCTATAGAGCTGCCATCGTCAGGAGGGTAAGGAGGTTTATTAGTTAGTTGTAGCAGGCGCATCTTTACTGGTATTTTTTTTGAATAGTTTTTTAAAGAAATCAGAATATGCGTTTGCATCAAATAGCGGAGAATCGTTGGCAGCTTTTATAGAAAGCCAAACACCTATTGGAAGGAAAACAATACTACCAAGCCACATGCCAAACACTACGCTTAATTTATCTTGCAAAACCATTTTCTCGCAGGTAATAGAGATAACGTGATAGGTAATAAAAAGAAAAACAGATATTACTACCGGCATACCAAAACCTCCTTTACGCACAATAGCACCAAGCGGGGCTCCTACAAAAAATAAAATAATACAGGCAAAAGAAAGGGTAAATTTTTTATGCCATTCAACCGCATAATTTGCTTGTTCAAAAATGCGATTTTCTTCTTCATCAACTTTTGTGGTAAGAAATGCATCAGCGCTACGCGCCATACTTAAAGCGCCTTCTATCAGGTTTTTTTTGCGCAGAATTGGCAGCTTAGCTATATAAGCATCAATAGGCACTATTTCTTTAACCTTTAGCGAATCGTTGTTTTTGCATTGTTTCAAACTCTTTTGAAAATAATATAAATTAGAAAACTGTTTGTAGGTGTGTGTGTAGGATTGTTGTCTTAGTTTAATAGCCGTATCATTATATTGAGCGAGTTGCTTTATATTCATCATGCCGGCGTTGTTTCTAAACAACACCTCATCGGTGTTTTGCATTTTAATTTTACTCAGATCAATCTTAACCTCTTGTTCTTTAAAGTGCATAATCATATTGGGGCGCGTGCGCTCCTGTTTGGCATCTTCCAATGGTTGCGAGTAACGTGTTCCATTAAAGAGCTTAATGATTAAAAACTTTTTATCATCTGCCATAGCAATTTGCCCATCTTTAGCGTACATCTGCGCCGTATTTCCTCGCCCTGCTGTATGATCGTATATATATATGTTATGAATGGTAATACCATCATCCTCTTTTTTACCAATACGAATGCTATAACCCTGAATGCCGTTATAAAAAACACTTTCTTTTAAACTAATAGCGGGTTTAGAGCTGCGCACATCATACAACAACCTGCCGGCTTTTAGGTTTACGTATGGTAAAGTATAGTTACTAAACAAAAAGCAAAAACATGCCAAGCCAACAATTAGCACCAACAAGGGTTTCATTATAGATAATAAAGATAATCCCGCAGATTTCATAGAGGCCAACTCATAACTCTCTCCCAAATTTCCAAATGTCATAATAGACGAAAGCAATATAGCCAACGGCATAGAAGGAGAAAGGAAGGTAGTAAATATATAGCCAAACATTTTTACCAAGGTAAGGTTATCAATACCCTTGCCCACAATTTCATCTATATAGGTAAACAAAAAAATCATGAAGAAGATAAACATGCCAATAAAAAGCGTAGCCAAAAATGGTGGTATATACTTTTTAATTAAATAAATATGCAGTGTTTTTATACCCATTAGTAATGCAAAGTTATTAGTTAATATTTAACTCTGCATTCTAAAGTATTCGAAATAATAGGGTTAAGCACCTATTGAAAAAATAAAAAACCTCTTAAGTAAAAACCTAAGAGGTAAAATTACATTCGTTAAATAAGCTACTTACTTAGCAAACCTAAAGCTACTGCCTAAAAAGCGTGCGTTGCTGCCTAATTGTTCTTCAATACGAAGCAGTTGGTTGTATTTTGCAATCCTGTCGCTGCGCGAAGCAGAGCCGGTTTTAATTTGTCCGCAGCTTAATGCAACCGCTAAATCGGCAATGGTCGTATCTTCGGTCTCTCCGCTACGGTGACTCATAACCGAGGTATAGCCATGTGTTTGTGCCATCTGCACGGCTTCTATGGTTTCTGTAAGCGTACCAATCTGGTTTACTTTTACTAAAATAGAATTAGCAACTCCTTTGTTAATACCTTCCACCAAGCGGTTTACATTGGTAACAAACAAATCATCACCCACCAATTGTACTTCATCTCCAATCTTATCTGTTAAAGCTTTCCAACCGTCCCAATCGTCTTCGGCAAAACCATCTTCTATAGAAATGATAGGATATTTCTTTGCCCAATCAGCCCAATAATCAACCATCTGAGCGGAAGTTAATTCATCGCCTGTTGATTTCTTAAACTTATATATTTTCTTTTCGGCATCATAAAACTCAGATGCAGCAGCATCCATAGCAATATAAATATCTACACCCGGTTTATAGCCCGCTGCTTCTATTGCCTGTATAACATATTTCAATGCATCTTCATTTGACTTGATGTTAGGTGCAAAACCACCTTCATCGCCCACGTTGGTTGATAAGCCTTGTTTTTTAAGTACGGCTTTTAAATGATGGAATACCTCGGTACCCATTCGCAACGCATCGGAGAAACTATTCGCACCAACGGGCATTACCATAAATTCCTGAAAATCTATTCCGTTATCGGCATGTGCACCGCCATTTAAAATGTTCATCATAGGAATAGGCAACAGGTTAGCATTTACCCCGCCTATATAACGAAACAAAGGCTGTTTAAGCTCTTCGGCAGCAGCTTTGGCAACCGCTAAAGAAACTCCTAATATGGCATTTGCACCTAAATTAGATTTGTTTTCGGTTCCATCCAGCTCAAGCATTTTATTATCGATGCCATTCTGGTCGAAGATGTGTATGCCTTTTAAATTCTCAAGAAGAACTGTATTTACTTTTTCAATGGCTTTATAAACTGTTTTGCCCAAATATTGCGTTTTATCTCCATCGCGAAGCTCAACTGCTTCATGCGAGCCTGTTGAAGCACCCGAAGGAACAGCAGCTCTACCCATAGCACCGCTATCGGTATAAACATCTACTTCTATGGTTGGGTTACCGCGCGAATCAAGGATTTGACGGGCTGCAATATGAAATATGTACGACATAATTTAAAATTTTGCTCGCAAAGATACTGCAATTTTAAATTAGCTAATAATCATTTTTAGCCCTTAAATTTGAACATATTATGCTTCCCAATCCCCAGTTACTATTACAATTAGTAGAAATGCAAATGCCCTTTGGCAGATTTAAAGGAATGTTGTTATGTGACCTGCCTGTATCATACTTAGAATGGTTTAACCGCAAAGGTTTTCCGGAAGGGAAACTGGGTGTACTGTTACAAACCATGCTCGAAATTAAGATGAACGGGTTGGATGATTTGCTAAAACCTTTGAAGAAAAAATAAAGTACATTTATAAAATGAAAGACTACAAGAATTATTATTTGATACATGGTCCGGCAGAAGAAGTTTATATAGCCCTCACCAACCCATTTACTATTGGGTTATGGACCGGCGAAGATGATGCCATAATGAGTACCGAACCCGGCAGTGAATTTTCTATCATGGGAGATAGTATTGCAGGTAAGAACTTAGAGTTTATTGAGAATAAAAAGATAGTACAACAATGGTATTTTGGCGAG
>CAVXOV010000043.1:0-19081 GCA_963763345.1 uncultured Candidatus Saccharibacteria bacterium | reverse complement strand
CCATTTGTTTACTAGAAGACCAGTTCTTTGTTTGAATTGTTTTTCCTGAGTATAATTTAAATGGAACTCCATTTTTCATAAATTTAGTCATCAAAGATGATTGGCTCGCATTTGGCCTTTTTAATTTCAGTTTATAAAACATAGTTATTTACTTTTGTGATACCTCAAAGTTAAGGCAAACCCAAGCCTATCTCTGTAAAAGTTATCCAATATTGGGGTGAAGGTGGGGGTGAAAATTCCAAATAACTGGGAAATAAACCAAAAATAAACTTTCTAATAAAAAAGGCTACAACCCTTACCAATCAATAAACCAAGACTAAACGGCATGTAAAATAAAAAAGCATAGAAAAGTTCCTCTTTCTCCGCCAGTAGAAACTTCATTTTAAGTGAATTTCTCTAAAACCCCTTGAATCTCTATGTTCAAGGGGTTTTCTTTTTGAGCAAAACTTCAATTTAGCTCAAAAAGCTCAAAATTGACTACCCAAATCGTTACCCTGCCTGAACTCATACGAATTAATTACCAAAGCAGACCTGGCGGATTTTGAGAAGAGATTTACAGATAGGATTTCAGCAATCCTTTCTGAGGTTAAAAGTGGATACAAACCAAACTATTGATAGGATAGAATTACGTTTGCGTTCCAGACATTTGAAGGGTCTTGAAAAAGACATTAGTTTACTAAACGACCCAAACTATTTGGCATCAATTTTTAAGGATAAATCCAATAACTTTTTAACTTTTTGTAATCAGAAAACTAAAAAGAGAACCGAACTTATAGACTGGAAGAAGTTTAGGTGGACAGTTTTCAACCAAGAATTACAACTGGTAAAACGAGCACTTGGTCATGCAAGGGTCACTCAAACTGCAAAAAGACTTCATCTAAGGGATACATTAACTGAGCAAAACCTTAAATTAACTCAAAATAACCTAAAAACAGTTATCCTTTTAGTTACCCAATGAATTAAATCTGCCTTATACAAGGTGTGAAAACTTAAAAGTAACTTCTATCGAATGCCCAAAATAATCTAATATTTCATTGTTATCTTTGCTCCATAAATGAGCCATTCTCCTCCGCTAACAAAAGATCCCAAGCATTATATTATTATTAAAGGTGCACGTCAGCACAATTTAAAAAATGTAGATGTTGCCATTCCGCGAAATAAGTTTGTGGTTATTACGGGCGTTTCAGGCTCAGGAAAATCCTCTTTAGCTTTTGATACTTTATATGCAGAAGGACAAAGACGTTATGTAGAAAGTTTGTCTGCCTATGCGCGTCAGTTTTTGGGCAGGTTAGAAAAGCCGCAGGTAGATTATATTAAAGGTATATCACCTGCCATTGCTATTGAGCAAAAGGTTATTTCGCGTAACCCGCGTTCTACAGTTGGTACGGTTACCGAAGTTTATGATTACTTGAAACTGCTGTATGCCCGTGTGGGTAAAACATTTTCTCCGATATCGGGTAAAGAAGTTAAGCGTGATACGGTTGCCGATGTGGTTGATTTTGTAACGAATCAGAAAGGAGAAAAAACTTTTTTGATACTCTCTAAACTATTCATTCCCGAAGGAAGAGATGTTAACCAGCATCTGGAAATACTTAACCAGCAGGGCTTTTCAAGAGTGTTGGCTGATAATGAAATTAAGAAAATAGATGAACTGCCCAAGAAGATAAAAAGTGCCGCGAATATATACCTGATTACTGACCGCATTGTGATAGATGCTTTTAGCGATAAAGAAGAAGTTTCATCGCGTGTGGCAGATTCTGTTCAAACGGCTTTTTACGAAGGGCATGGCGAGTGTATAGTATATGATACCGATACAAAAAAGCAAACTTCTTTCACTAATCGCTTTGAAGCTGATGGGATTGAGTTTGAGCAACCCGATGTAAATTTTTTCTCGTTCAATAACCCTATTGGTGCCTGCAAAACCTGCGAAGGCTTTGGTAGTATTATTGGTATTGATGCCAATCTGGTTATTCCCAATAAAAACAAATCGGTTTATGATAATGCTATTGCTTGCTGGAATGGCGAGAGCATGAGTTATTATAAAAATCAATTGATTAAGGACGCACATAAATTTAATTTCCCGGTTCATAAACCTCTTGCAGAACTTACCAAAGAGCAATACAACTTGCTTTGGAAAGGCAACGAATATTTCGAAGGACTGGATGCCTTCTTTGCCTTTTTAGCAAAAGAAACTTATAAAATACAATACCGTGTAATGCTTGCCAGATACAGAGGTAAGACTGTTTGTCCTGATTGCAACGGTACACGCATTCGTAAAGACACACATTATGTAAAGGTTGGAGATAGGCACATCTCTGAATTAATGTTGATGCCTGTTGAGCATTTATATACCTTCTTTAAAGATATAAAACTCAATGTACACGACACCCATATCGCCAAACGCTTACTGATAGAAATTACCAATCGCTTACAATACTTATGTGATGTTGGCTTGGGTTACTTAACACTTAATCGTGGTGCTAATACATTAAGCGGGGGGGAATCTCAACGTATTAATCTGGCTACATCGCTTGGCAGTACATTGGTTGGCAGTATGTATATATTAGATGAACCCAGTATCGGTCTTCATCCGCGCGATACCGAAAGACTGATTAGCGTTTTAAAAATGCTGCAACAACAGGGCAACACCGTTATTGTGGTAGAGCATGATGAGGAAGTAATGCAGGCTGCCGATGAGATAATCGATATGGGTCCGCTTGCCGGTTCTTTGGGCGGTGAGTTGGTGTTTCAGGGCAATCATAAAGAGTTGATGCACGCCAAGAATAGTTTAACCACGCAATACCTTACAGGCAAAAAACAAATTGCCATTCCAATCACCAGAAGAAAATGGAAAGATTACATCGAATTAAAAAACGCCAACGATAATAACTTAAAGAACGTAAGCGTTAAAATTCCATTAGGCGTTTTCTGTGCGGTAACAGGCGTTTCGGGTTCGGGTAAATCCACACTCATTAAAAACATATTAGTTCCTAATTTACAAAGAGTGTTAGACGGGGCATCGCAAACAGGCGATGATAAAATTGCAGGCAGTTTAAAAAAGGTTTCGCAAATAGAGTTTGTAGACCAAAACCCCATTGGCAAATCTTCACGTTCTAATCCGGTTACGTATATTAAAGCCTACGATGAGATACGCAATTTGTTTGCCGACCAGCAACTGGCTAAACAAAAGGGATATAAACCTTCTTTCTTTTCTTTTAATGTAGAAGGTGGCAGGTGCGAGCATTGTCAGGGCGAAGGGCAGATAACGGTTGAGATGCAGTTTATGGCCGATGTGAAATTGCATTGCGAAGATTGCAACGGAAAACGTTTTAAACCCGAAACACTTGAAGTTACTTTTCAGGGCGCAAGCATTTCCGATGTGTTGGAAATGACGGTGGATGATGCAGCAACCTTCTTTGCCAAATCAGCAGATAAAACCTGTAAGAAAATAAACGATAAGCTGCAACTCCTGCAAGATGTTGGTTTGGGCTATGTGCAACTGGGGCAATCATCCAGCACGCTAAGTGGCGGAGAGGCGCAACGTATTAAGCTCGCTTCTTTTTTGGGTGCAGGACGAAACGCAAACAACACCCTCTTTATTTTTGATGAACCAACCACAGGCTTGCACTTTAATGATATCGAGAAATTATTGAAGTCGCTGCAAATGCTTATAGATAAAGGGAACTCCGTATTGGTTATAGAGCATAATTTGGATGTCATAAAATGTGCCGACTGGTTAATTGATATGGGACCCGAAGGCGGAGAGAAAGGCGGCACCGTTGTGTTTGAAGGCACAACCGATGATTTAACCACCTGCAAACAATCTTATACCGCAAAATACTTAAAGAAGAAGTTGCATGCTGAGAAGGCTTAATCCTTATTGCGAAAAAGGTATGAAGAAAGCATCTATTTGATACGGAGATTACTTTTTGTCTACCTAAGATTCACAAATTAATTCTTAGGCGAACTCATTTCCTTTAACTTTTCTTCTAAAGAATTAGCATCTTTTATAAGCACTTCTCTTGCTTTAGATCCTTCAAAAGGACCAACTATACCGGCGGCTTCTAACTGGTCTATTATTCTACCGGCACGGTTGTAGCCAAGTTTTAATTTACGTTGTAGTAAAGAAGCAGAGCCTTGTTGGTGTTGCACAATTACCCGGGCGGCATCGTCAAACATTTTATCACGTTCGCTGAGGTCAATGTCTTCAACTCCTTCGGCGTTCTCATCAATGTATTCAGGTAAAATATGAGCACTTGAATAACCACGTTGAGAGCCAATAAACTCAACAATCTTTTCAATCTCAGGGGTATCCACAAAAGCACATTGTATGCGTATTAAATCATTGCCTGTGCTAAGCAGCATATCTCCTCTGCCTATTAGTTGCTCTGCACCACCGGCATCTAATATGGTACGCGAATCTATTTTAGAACTTACCCTAAACGCCACCCTTGCCGGGAAATTAGCTTTAATAACACCCGTAATAATATTTACACTGGGGCGCTGTGTGGCAATAATTAAATGAATGCCTACAGCCCTTGCCAACTGTGCAATACGGGCAATAGGCATTTCCACTTCTTTACCTGCCGTCATAATTAAATCGGCAAACTCATCTACTACTACTACTATATACGGAAGGAATTTATGACCGTCGTTGGGGTTTAATTTCCTGCTTACAAACTTAGCGTTATACTCTTTAATGTTACGCACCTGCGCATCTTGCAACAAGGCATAACGGTTATCCATCTCTATGCAAAGGGAGTTAAGCGTGTGAATTACCTTTGTGTTATCCGTAATAATAGCATCTTCCGAGTTAGGGAGTTTTGCTAAGTAGTGTCGCTCTATTTTATTGTAGAGATTCAACTCCACCTTCTTAGGGTCAATCAGTACAAACTTTATTTGCGAAGGATGTTTTTTGTATAACAAAGAAACCAGCACACAGTTCAACCCAACTGATTTACCTTGTCCGGTTGCCCCCGCCATAAGCAAGTGGGGCATCTTGGCTAAGTCGGCAATAAAGGTTTCGTTGCTAATGGTTTTACCCAAGGCAATAGGCAAATCAAAGACAGAGTTCTGAAACTTCTCCGTTGCCAGTATGTTGCGCATAGGCACCATCTCCGGGTTTTGATTAGGCACTTCTATACCGATGGTACCTCTGCCCGGAATTGGCGCAATAATACGTATGCCGAGCGCAGCTAGATTTAGTGCAATATCATCTTCCAGGTTTTTAATCTTAGAGATACGCACACCCGCCGCAGGCACAATTTCATAAAGCGTAACCGTAGGACCAATGGTTGCTTTTATCTTATCAATCTCAATGCCGTAGTTACGCAGCGTTTCAATAATCTTATCCTTATTAGAATTCAGTTCTTCCTGATTGATGGTAGTTTCTATATTGCCATAATCATTGAGCAAGCCTATATGAGGCATTTGGTAAGAACCTAAATCAAGCGTGGGGTCATACTCGCCAAACTGCTCAACTATCTTTTGAGCTAGCAATTCGGTATCAACTAAAACAGGGGGTTCAGACTTAACAGGCTCTATTTCTAAATCAACTATCTCGTTTTTTTTTCTTCCTCCATAGAGTCAGAAACTTCTAAAACAATTTCATTGTCGGGAGATTCCTCTTTAACAATATGCCCATCATCAAGCTTTTCGAAAATAAATTTGTTTGCATTTACTTTTACTTCCGGTTGAGGCGCTTCTACTACAGGCTCAGGAACGGGAGCAACCTCAGCAACAGGTTCTTTCTTTTTAAATTTAAAGATAATGAATATAAAACCCGTAAACGTAAGTACCAATAAAGCAAGCAAACCAATGCCGCCCATCAGCCCCTCTAAAGCATTGCTAATAACGTACCCAAAACCACCACCCAGGAAAAACAACTTATCGCTAAAAATAAACCCAAGTGTTACCGATGCCCACACTACCACAAACACGGCCTTAGCCCACAGGTTAGCACTGATAGAAATATTGCGCTGAAACGATTTGGCTATGCCACCCAACAACAACAATGGCACAAACAGAAAGGATGATACCCCAAACCATTTAAACATAAACAGGTGAGAGAGCAAAGCGCCCATTTTGCCGAACCAGTTTTGCACCCGCACTTCGGGAGAAAATAAATAAGCAGCAGGACCCATTACCTTATCTTGGTCGGCTTGCCACGTAAACAGGTACGATGCACAGGCAACACCAATATATAGTGCAGCAAATATGTAGAACAAGCCAATAATACGTTGCGTTTGCTCGGCTCTGTAAAAAGTAACAATGGTTTTTATACGCTCCAAAAGTCCTGTCTTCTCAGCAGTTTTAGGGCTGGTTTTTTTCTCCTTCTCGGCTTTCTCGGATGATTTACCAATAAAAGGCTCGGCTAAGTTTTTGCGTGCCTTGGGCGGCGTAAAACCATCTTCCGGCTTTATCTCGGGCTCAATAACCGTGTTTTCGCTCAGGGGTATTTTTAACTTATTTTTCTTTACTACTTCTGCCATGTTATAGCTAACAAATGTAAAGTATGCAAAGGCTATATATAAACCCTGAACATATAGTTTTTAACAGCCCTTGGTGAACATTAAAGTGAGGCGTTTTCTGAAAGGTGCTATGCTCATTGAATGAAGTGGTATGGTTATTGATTGAACGAGGTGGTATCATCAAATATCTTATAGGAATATAAAGAAAACTGTAAAAAGAGGGTAATTGTTGTAAATTAGCAGTTTACATATCTTTTAAACCTTACATTAAACACAAACAATATGGATATTAAAAAAACCTGGCACGATTATCACGCTGAAAGATTAGGATTTGGCGAACGCCTTGCCGATAAAGTAGCAACCGGCATGGGCTCCTGGCGTTTTATCATCATTCAAAGCATTATTGTGGCTGTTTGGATGGCTTTGAATATAGTTGGTTATATGAAACACTGGGATGAATACCCTTTTATATTGCTTAACCTGTTGTTTTCTACCCAAGCCGCCTATGCTGCTCCTATTATTATGATGGCGCAAAACCGACAAAGCGAGCGTGACCGTGTGCAGGCTCATGCAGATTATCAAACTAATATAGATTCTAAAAGGGAGATAGAAAACCTGCAAGTAATGCTGGCTAAGATTGAACTGGAAAAACTAGATGCTATTATTGCTACCCTGCAAGAAATAAAAGCCGGAAGAATAGGTTCGGTTTAGCCCCTATTTTAGTAGCAAAATTTGTAAATTAGCCCCTTTTACATTCCTAATATTATGATTGAAGCAAAACCTTATCACGCAAAACATAAAATACGTATTGTTACCGCCGCCGCCTTGTTCGATGGGCACGATGCCGCCATTAATATCATGCGCCGCATTATGCAAAGCAGTGGTACCGAGGTTATACACTTGGGGCACGACCGCTCTGTGCAGGATGTTGTGGACTGCGCCATACAGGAAGATGCCAACGCTATTGCCATTACCTCATATCAGGGCGGGCATGTGGAGTATTTTAAATACATGTATGATTTACTGAAGGAGCGCGGGTGCCAGCACATTAAAATATTTGGCGGTGGGGGAGGGGTAATACTTCCTACCGAGATTGCAGAGTTGGAGAAATACGGAATTACACGGATTTATAGTCCTGATGATGGTCGCTCTATGGGCTTGCAAGGCATGATTAATGATTTGCTTCAAAAATCCGATTACGACCCAAGCCTGCATTTAAACGGAGAAGTTGGGCACATCAAGGAGAAAGACCATAAGTCGATTGCGCGTTTAATTTCTGCTGCCGAAAACCATGGAGATGAAAATGCTGCCATGTTAAAGAAAGTACATGAGATGGCTGCTGACTCTAAAACTCCTGTATTGGGTATTACAGGCACAGGCGGCGCAGGTAAATCGAGTTTGGTAGATGAGTTGGTGCGTCGTTTTTTAGTTGATTTCCCTACCAAAACATTAGGTATTATTTCGGTTGACCCATCTAAACGTAAAACAGGCGGTGCTTTGTTAGGCGATAGAATCCGCATGAATGCCATTCGCAACGAGCGCGTGTTTATGCGCAGTATGGCAACCCGTCAGAGTAACCTTGCACTTTCTAAATACGTGAAAGATGCAGTAGATATTTTAAAAGCCTCCGGCTTTGATATGGTGATTTTAGAAACCGCGGGCATAGGACAAAGCGATACCGAGATTACAGAACACAGCAATATGAGCCTCTATGTGATGACGCCCGAATATGGTGCTGCCACACAGTTAGAGAAGATTGACATGATTGAGTTTGCTGATGTCATTGCTTTAAACAAGTTTGATAAACGCGGCGCATTGGATGCTATTCGTGATGTGAAAAAGCAATACAAGCGCAACCACAATTTGTGGGATGCCAAAGATGATGCGCTTCCTGTGTATGGCACGATTGCTTCTCAGTTTAACGACCCGGGTATGAATCGTCTCTACAAAGCTGTGATGGATAAACTGGTAGAGAAAACAGGTGTTGATTTAAAATCTCATTTCACGATTACCAATGAGATGAGTGAAAAAATTTATATCATCCCTCCTGCACGTACACGTTACCTAAGTGAGATTGCTGAGAACAACCGTGGCTACGATAAAAAGGTTTTATCGCAGGCTGAGGTAGCCGAAAAAATGTATGGCATTCGTAAAACGATTGATACACTAAAAACAAGCAAGCATGCCGACAGAGACCGTTTAATTAAAGCCCTGGAAGAAGAATATGAAACAGTTGCTCTTGATTTAGACGGGCACAATAAAAAATTATTAGATACCTGGAAAGAGCGCAAGCAACAATACACCAACGAGTATTATATTTTTAAAGTGCGTGATAAAGAGATTAAAATTAAAACGCATTACGAAAGTTTATCGCATACACAGGTTCCTAAAATTGCCGTGCCTACCTATCGCTCTTGGGGAGATGTATTGAAATGGAATTTAAGTGAGAACTTCCCCGGTGAGTTTCCCTATGCTGCAGGTATTTATCCGTTTAAGCGCGAGGGCGAAGACCCAACCCGCATGTTTGCCGGAGAGGGCGGACCTGAGCGGACCAACAAACGTTTTCATTATGTAAGTAAAGGTTTGCCTGCGGCACGTTTAAGCACCGCTTTTGATAGTGTTACCTTATACGGACAAGATCCTGATCATCGTCCGGATATATATGGTAAAATTGGTAACAGCGGTGTAAGCGTTTGCTGTTTAGATGATGCAAAGAAATTATACAGTGGTTTCAACTTAGCCGACCCAAAGACATCTGTTTCTATGACCATTAATGGTCCTGCCGCTATTGTAGCAGCTTTCTTTATGAATGCCGCCATCGACCAGCAATGCGAAATTTACATTAAGAAGAACGGTTTAGAAAAAGAGATTGACAAGAAAATTGCAGACATATATAAAGCAAAAGGTACTCCACGCCCTAAATACTTTGGAGAACTACCCGAAGGAAATGACGGTTTGGGCCTAATGCTGTTAGGCGTTACCGGAGATATGGTATTGCCTAAAGAAGTGTATGCGAAAATTAAAGCCGATACCCTAGCGCAGGTGCGCGGTACCGTGCAAGCTGATATTTTAAAAGAAGACCAAGCGCAGAATACCTGTATTTTCAGTACCGAGTTTTCTTTGCGTGTGATGGGTGATGTGCAACAGTATTTTATTGATAACAAAGTGCGCAACTTTTATTCGGTTAGTATTAGCGGTTACCACATTGCCGAAGCGGGCGCTAATCCTATCTCGCAGCTTGCTTTTACCATTGCCAACGGCTTTACTTTTGTTGAGTATTATTTAAGCCGCGGTATGCACATCGATGATTTTGCACCCAACTTATCTTTCTTCTTTAGCAATGGTATCGACCCTGAGTATAGTGTGATTGGCCGTGTAGCCCGCCGCATTTGGGCTAAAGCTATGAAGTTTAAATATGGAGGAAACGAACGCTCGCAAATGTTGAAGTACCACATACAAACTAGCGGAAGAAGTTTGCACGCGCAGGAGATTGACTTTAATGATATACGTACTACACTTCAGGCGCTGTATGCTATTTATGATAACTGCAATTCCTTACACACCAATGCTTATGATGAAGCTATTACCACACCAACCGAAGGAAGTGTGCGCCGGGCAATGGCCATACAATTAATCATTAATAAAGAATTGGGCTTAGCTAAAAATGAAAATCCTTTACAAGGTTCATTTATAATTGAAGAGATGACTGACTTGGTAGAAGAAGCTGTGCTTACGGAGTTCGACCGCATCTCCGAACGTGGCGGTGTGTTGGGCGCTATGGAAACCATGTACCAGCGTGGTAAGATACAAGAAGAAAGTTTGTATTACGAAACCCTGAAACACACAGGCGAGTATCCTATTATTGGTGTAAATACATTCCTGTCCAGCAAAGGCTCTCCTACCATTATACCGCAGGAGGTTATACGCAGTACCGAAGAAGAAAAAGAATTTCAGATACAAACCGTACAGAATTTGTGGAAGACGAATAAAGATGCCGGTAAAGAAAAACTGAAAGAAATACAACACGTGGCGGTGCAAAACCAAAACATCTTTAACTCCTTAATGGATACCGTAAAGTATTGCAGCCTCGGGCAAATTACCCAAGCCCTGTTTGAAGTAGGCGGACAGTATAGGAGGAATATGTAGTTCTATTTATTCTTCCTCTAAAACTGATTAAAGTCAGGAAATGCAAATTTTTACAAGAAGTTAAATAAGTACTTTTGCCATCTAAATAATTTATTGATATGTCAGAATTTCCTCCCTGTCCTAAATGTAAGTGCGAATACACCTACTCTAACGGAATGTTAATGGTTTGCCCCGAGTGTTTCCATGAATGGAACCCCGAAGAAGAAGTTGCCGAAACAACTAATGAGGCAAGTAACATAATTAAAGATGCCAACGGCAACGTGTTGCAAGATGGCGATAGCGTTGTAGTAATAAAAGATTTACCGGTTAAAGGCTCGTCTAAACCCGTAAAAGCCGGAACCAAGGTTAAGAACATTAAACTTACGGATGGCGACCACAACATTGATTGCAAGATTGAAGGGTTTGGCTCGATGGCACTTAAATCTGAGTACGTAAAAAAGGCATAGTAAGAACGCAGTAAAATTGTGCCATGATTTCCCTGCACATCAAAGTAAAACCGGGTTCGTTTAAAGACGAAATTACGTTTGATACCGAAGGAACCCTCACTGTTAAAATAAGAGAAAAGCCCATTGATGGAGCTGCGAATGATTACTTAGTAAAGTATTTAGCCAAACAATTTAATCTAAACAAAAGCTGCGTAACCCTCGAAAAAGGAAGTACCACTAAATACAAAACCATTAACCTGCACATTACTGAGCAGGAATGGGTAGCGTTGAAAGAATCTTTACAAAAAAATAACAACTAATAATCTCCGATAGTTTCGGGCAATTGGACAAGGACTTTGGGAAGTTGTTTATCGTTAGCCTCAAACAAAAAAGCCTTGCAAACTATCTGTTTACAAAGCTTTTTTTATTCTTTATGTGATCCCGCTGGGATTTGAATTGAATTTACATACCATTGATTACCATTAAAATACAACACCATTTTTAGTTCGTCCACCCATTGGACACCTTTTTTAATGCCCCACTTTTACGGCTACTGTTTCTACAAGCGCAAGCATTAGCATTCTGTTTTTTTATTCTATAAATTAAAAACCCCTCACCTATCGGATACAAAGAAACATCCCAGTTAAAAAACTATTCTGTAAAAATTAATTAGTTTTAGCCCGTATGAAAAAATATCTTCCAATTATATTTTTAGTTTTTAATACTTGTTTTTCTTTTGCGCAAAAGATAGATTCTCTCCTAGCTCTTCTTAAAACCGATAAAGAGGACACTAATAAAGTAAATCACCTTAATAATTTATGTAATGAATATAGATTGCTTGGTGAATTTGATAAAGGGTTGCCTTTTGGTAAACAAGCTTTAATACTTGCCCAAAATTTAAACTTTAAAAAAGGCTCTGCAAATTCTTACAACAGAATAGGGGGTATTTATATCTATCAAGGTAATTATCCTGAAGCTTTAAAAAACTTTTCAGCTTCATTGAGATTATTTGAAGAATTAAATGATAAAAAGTTTATTCCTTTATCTTATATGAATATAGGTATGGTATATGGGCAACAGGGAAATTATCCTGAAGCTTTGAAAAATATTTTTTTCGCATTAAAAATGGCAGAAGAAATAAAGGATAAAAAAACTATTTCCAATTGCAATGAATATATTGGTAATGTTTATATAAATCAAAATAATTATTCCGAAGGTTTAAAGCATCTTTTTTCTTCACTAAAAGCAAGAGAAGAGATAAAAGATAATTATGGCATTAGCAATACATATATTAATATAGGAGAGGCTTATCGTTTACAGGGGAATTATCCTGATGCTTTAAAAAACTACAATGCTGCATTAAAAATAAAAGAAGAAATTTCAGATAAGAATGGAGTTTCAAATTGTTATAACGATATAGCAATTGTATATGATAATATAGGCAAATATCCCGAAGCTATAAAAAACTATAATGCTGCATTAAAAATAAAAGAAGAAATTGGAGATAAATTGGGAATTGCTGTTTGCCTTATGAATTTGGGCGAAATAAGTACCCTACTGCTTAAAATACCGGAAGCAGAGACTTATTTAACTGAATCTCTATTACTAAGTATAGAAGTAGGAGATAAAGAACAGCTTAAAAATGTTTATGCAGGCTTAGCTATTTTAGATAGTACTAAAGGCAATTTTAAAGCTGCTTTTGTGCATAATAAACTGTATATATTATATAGAGATAGTCTTGTTAGTGAAGAATCTAAAATTAAGAGCTTGCAAACTTCCATGCAATACGAGTTTGATAAAAAAGAAACCGAATTAAAAGCCGAAGCAGCATTAGAAAAAACCATTGCCGAAGACCAACATAGGCAAAAACAAATCATTTATGTGGCCATTATTACGATAATTACCATCATGGCCTTTTTTATATTAAACAGGCAGCGACTAAAATCTAAAAAGGATAAAGTAATATTTGAAAAGCAGGAGGCTCTTTTGCAAGCTGAGAAACAAAAAGCTGAAGATGAATTGCTGCACGCCAAAAAACTGTTGGATAATTATACCGAAAACCTGATAGATAAAAACAAAGCCATTGAAGAATTGCAGTTTGAAAACGAAAAACTAAAAGGACTGAAAGCTGCTGAACTTTATAAAGAGAAAATTGATAATCTGGATGATTTGAATAATGCCACCATATTAACCAATGAAGATTGGGAGAAATTTAAGGAATTGTTTGAACAGGTGCATAAAGGTTTTTTTACCCGCCTAAAAGACAAACTTCCAAATCTTACCAATGCAGAAATAAGATTAATGAGCCTCATTAAACTGAATTTAGATACTAAACAAATGGCAAACATGTTAGGAGTTTCACCTGATACAATTACCAAAACAAAATATCGTCTACGTAAAAAAGTAGATACAGGGGAAAAACAGGATATAGATGTATTAGTAGAATCTATCTAATTAATGCCATTTCCTAATTGTCCATATTTTTGTCCATATTGATTTTACGGGTTTCAGGTACTGAGTATGTAAGTTTGCTACATTTCCTATTAATAGGGTATGGCCAGCAAAAAATATTTACACGAAGCCGTTATATTGACCCAAGTTGATTGGGAAAAATTTAGAAAGCAATTTAAACGGCACTACCCTAATTTCTATAGTAAATTGCATGAAAAGTACCCCAAGCTTACTCCTTCTGAAATAAGATTGGTTACACTCATTAAACTTCAGTTCAGTATTAAAAAGATGGCAGCTACGTTAGGTATTTCTCCTAAAAGTATAATAAAAACACGTTATCGTTTGAAGAAAAAATTAAAATTTAAAAAGGAATTGAAATTAGATAAGGCCTTCGAAACGATATGATGCACAGGGATTTATATATTGTCCATCTTTTTGTCCATCTCATTTAATAGGAAACAGGTATAAATTATAACACCTTTGCCAGTAATTATTTTTATTCAAAATAAAACTAAAGAGTTTGAAGATTATGCTAAAACAATTCCTTTCGACTAAAAACATAACAATTTGATAACATTACAAACCATAAAAAGACAGGTAAGTTCAACCCAAACAAAAAGCAGATATGAAAAAAACACTATTAATTGTAGCAACAACATTTAGTTTAACTATAAATGCACAAATAATAACAACTATAGCAGGAAATGGAACACAAGGTTATAGTGGAGATGGGTTGCAAGCAACCGCAGCAGAGTTAAGTTATCCAGTCAATATAGCCCTTGATGCAATAGGTAATTTATATATTTCCGACCAAACTAATTATCGCGTACGTAAAGTAAATACAGCTGGTATTATAAGCACATGTGCAGGCACCGGTACTGGCACTTATAGTGGAGATGGAGGGCAAGCAACTGCTGCTGGCGTTGGACCCAACGGTATAGCCTTAGATGCCATAGGAAATTTATATATCGGAGATGGTTATCGTATTCGTAAAGTAAATACTTCTGGTATTATAAGTACCATAGCAGGTAACGGTACATTTGGGTATAGTGGTGATGGGGGGCAAGCCACTGCTGCACAATTTAAGGGTGTAAGTGGTATTGCCTTTGATGCCGCCGGTAATTTATATTTTTCGGATGGTGGAAATAATAATGTTCGTAAGATTACTACATCAGGCATAATAAGTACTGTGGCTGGTAATGGAACAAGTGGTTATAGCGGCGATGGTGGGCAAGCTACTGCTGCTGAATTTTATTCTCCTAACGCTATAACCTTTGATGCAGCAGGGAACTTGTATATAGCAGATGGGTATAACGAGCGAATACGTAAGGTTATCTCTTCAGGTATCATAAACACCTATTGTGGTGATGGAACATTAGGATATATAGGTAATGGTTATACGCAAGCTGCGGCAGCAGAAATAAATTACCCCTATGGTATGCAATTTGACACACATGGTAATTTTTATTTTGCTGATCAATATAATAATCTCATACGTAAAGTAGCTACCACTGGTCTAATATATACTATTGCGGGCCATAGCACCGGAGGCGGATATAGTGGAGATGGTGGGCAAGCTACTTTGGCAAATTTGAATTTTCCTTCTGCTGTGGCATTCGATGCACTCGGTAATTTATACATTGCTGATGCAAGTAACAATTGTATTCGAAAAGTAACAAATGTGGCTAATGCGGGCATAGAACAATTTGCAAATAATAGTAGTGATATAAATATTTATCCCAACCCCAACAATGGTAGTTTTACTATAGAGCCACAAAATATATTGTATAATGTACATTATACAATGTACGATGTGAATGGTAAAGCTGTATTAAGCCAAATTATAAATGGCAAAACAACTATTGATGCGAGCAACTTAAACGAGGGTGTTTATAATTTAAGCCTGCAAAGCAATCAAGGTATTGTAAACAAAAGAATTGTTATTGTTAGATAAATGAAGTTTATTATATCTAAACTAAAAACAAAAGTAGCTGCATTAGCTATAGCAATAGCAAGTGTGTTTAATCTAAATGCGCAGAACGATTATTTAATTACCGAAAAAGGCGAAAAAATACTTATTCAAACCCCAGATGATGTTGGGATAACTCCTGCATGGGTATCGTTTAAAGATGCAAAAGGAGAATATGTTCGCTATAAACATCCGCAAACAAAATACCTTACCTTTAACGGAAGGCAATTTCTTACACTTGCTTTAAAGGGTGGAGAAAAGATGCGCCTGCAAGAAATTATTTGCTACAACGATAAATATATTCTTACCGCTTTCTACAGCCAAGATAACGCATACAATCTATTAGTATTTGATTGGAAGTTAAGCAATATTTTGCCTTATAAAAAAGCTGCAGCTAACCCTAAAATACAAAGAGAACTTTTGAACGAATATGTGAAACCCTATTTCGCTGATTGTAATAAAGCCATGATAGATGAAATGAGCAACAATATAGAATACGGAAAAGATTTGATAGAGGGCGTTCGAACCCAAAAGTGTGGCACAAAAGACATCAGTCAATTAGTGCAGGCATTTTTAAACGGACAGACTAATGAAGGAAAAAATCCATAATAAATATAAACCACAAGACGAAACAGGGTATGAGTAAAGTAAACCTAAATACAAAAGTAGTGGCATTGGCCATAGCATTAGTAAGTGTGTTTAGCATAAACCTAAAAGCGCAAGGCGATTATTTAATTACTAACGAGGGGGAAAAAATAATTGTTGGAAAAGATGCGAAAATGGGGGCTGATATTTTTTATTTTAAAGATAAAAATTTTAAAGAACAGAAGTATAGACAGAGTCATATTAAGGTTCTTTTTTTTGGCGGTAGAATATATATCCGTCCGAGAAAACATTATTTAGAAGAAATTGTTTGCTACAACGATAAATATTTTCTTACCAATTATTTTGAGATTAAAGGTCATGGTAATTTTTTTTATTACTATAATATATATGATTGGAGTTTAAACGAGGTTTTTACAAAAGGTAGACAAGACTTTGGAGGAATGTGGTCAGGAGGAAAAGAAAAAAAACTAGAAAAGGTTGATAAAAATGTTAAGCCTTATTTTGGCGATTGCAAATCTTTAATGGATAAGATGACTGATAATGTAAATAGCGATAGACTATTATGTAAAGAAATATATAACGAAAAATGTGGCACAAAAGATATTAGTGAATTTTTAAAAACATTTTTAAGCGGGCAAACGAGTAATAAAAAATAAATTTATCACGTGCTAAAAAAGATAAGCAGCCTTTTACTGCTTGTAGGTTGCTTGCAAACCCAAGCCCAACTGAGTGAGGGCTTGCAGGGGGCTTATATACCCCCGGGCGGGGACTTAAAATACACCCTTAAACTCACTGTAGGCATAGAACTAAAATTTAATGGTGGGGATATTGACAAACGCTTAAAACTTGGGAGCGACAAAATAAAAAATAAAAATGGAGTAAGCCCAAAAGTAGAGTAACTTACACAAATAACAGTAATCAAGAATTACAAGTACTGGTATGTATAGAAAGATTAGACGGCACTTGGGATTGTGGTGGGGATCCAGTTGAAGCAGGAGCTACTTATGGTTATTCGTCATGTAAATCTACGGGGAGATACAAATACAAACCATGTTAGAATCTGATATTCACACGCCTGGATGTCGTTTTAATAAGCCCTAAAAAAAGCTTAATACAAGGGAAGCGTTATATTACAGACAGAAATCTAATACCAGCAATCAGTACTTATAATATAAAAAAGCAATGGAGTTTAACCTCTATAAGAGTATCAAATAAACAGGAAAGGGGGATTAAACTATCACTCATTTGAATTAGACCAATTATAAATTTTGTAGTTTAGGCTCAATTTGAGCTTAATTAATATCATGCAAAAAACATACTCCTTCTTAATTTTCATTTTTTCAGTTTGCCTTTCCTTTCATTTTCCCAAATAGATACAAACTATGTTCTAAATTTCAATTTTAATAGCCATCAAATAAAGGAAGCTAATAATAAGCTAGTAATAAAACCTGTCGGAGTTTCTTTAACTGAAGATAGATTTGGAAACAAGCAATCTGCCATATACTTACATGGGCATCCAACCAGTTATTTAAACTTAGGCACTTCCACTTTATTAAACCCCAAAAAGGTACTATATCCATATGGGTAAATTTAGACCATAGGGTATATGCAGGCAAGGGAAATGATGGAAATCCAATAATAGTAGCCAAGAATGGGCCGGGCGATGATTTTAATTGCGCTTATGGTGTTTATTATGACTGTCTTACAAAAAGATTAGGATCGGTTTCGCACAGAGATTCATTAAAGACCGTAAGTATCATGTCGGCAGATGAAGCAAAATTTAATGAGTGGTACCATTTGGTTGTTACCTATGATAATTATTATATGTCTTTCTATGTAAATGGAGAGCTTCAACAAAAGGTACCTAAAGGATATGAAACCATGTTTTTAAAAACAGACTCGGTTGTGGTTGGGAATACCGCCAGTAAAAAAAACGACAGGTGGTCTCAAGGCATTTTTGATGATATACAAATATTTAATAGGGTTCTTACTGATAAAGAGGTGAAAGAATTATATGAGGCTCCTAATCCGAACAGAGGAAGAATAATTTTAAAAAATATTTTGTTTTATAGCGGACTCGCATTGTCTGTTTTATTAATTGCATTTTTATTGGTAGTCAATCATAGAAGAAGATTAAAAAAGGAAGAAGAACGTTTTAAACTAAGCAGCAAACTGCACGAAATGGAAACTAAAGTAATTAAAGCGCAAATGAACCCGCACTTCATGTTCAACTCACTTAACACCATACAGCAATTTATTATTACCAACGAAAATGAGAAGGCGCAGTATTATCTTACTAAATTCTCAAGACTAATAAGGAAACTATTAGAAAATACAGCTAAGGATAACAATAGTCTTGTAGAAGAAATAGACATACTTAATCGATATTTAGAAATAGAATCTTTAAGGTTTAATAATGTATTTAAATATACGATAGACGTAGATAAAAGACTTGATGTAGATAAAACCTTTATACCTCATTTTCTTATTCAACCTTTTGTTGAAAATGCTATTTGGCATGGTTTATTGGCAAAAGAAGGCGATAAAAATTTAACCATAACTTTCGAACTGATTACTGAAACTAAAATTGCCTGTACTATAGATGATAACGGTGTGGGAAGAAAAGTTAGCGAAGCAAGACAAAGTCTTGAAAAAAAATCGTTGGCAATAAATTTCATCCAACAACGTTTAGATTTGATTAACAACATGATGAAATCTGATTATAAGATAACGATAACAGATAAAACAGATAAGGATAGCAATAGCGAAGGCACTAAAGTTGTTTTGTGTTTGCCAATAGTTAAAAATAATAGTTTTGAATAAAATAGATTCTATATTTTTAATTTTTTTTACATTCTAAAAGCAGGTAGTTTATGTTGAAAGCAATAATTATTGATGATGAAATAAATGGTGGTAATTTTTTGCACAAGCTTATTACTAAAAATTGCAAGGATATCGAGGTTATTGGTAGTGAAACAGACCCTGAAAATGGTATTGAATTAATAAAAAAACTT